>CAYGOE010000001.1:0-115723 GCA_964351405.1 uncultured Muribaculaceae bacterium
GAAGAAAAAGTTTCAAATTGTCCATAGAAATTGCATTTTCCACCTTAAAGCCTCCAGAGGCACTCCTGACAAGTGAACTTAGGTGGGCTCCGCTTTTTAAGGAAACTCCAAAGTCCCTTGCCAGAGACCTTATGTAGGTCCCCTTGCTGCACTCAACATATAACTCCAGTACACCGGTATGGTAGTTAAGCACTTTAAGATTGTAGATTGTGACCTTTGATGCTTTAAGTTGAGTATCTATCCCGGCTCGTGCTATATCGTATGCCCGGTTGCCATCTACAAGCTTGGCAGAGAAGAGTGGGGGAATCTGATCTATCTCACCGGTAAACAGGGGCAAAATCTCTTCAACAGTCTCTTTTGTTATGTGTTCAAACTCAAAAGTGGCATCTATCTCCTTCTCCAGATCGAACGAAGAGGTCGTTGCTCCGAATGTTATCTCCGCGACATACTCTTTTTTCTGAGATTGAAGGGACTCCGCAAGCCTGGTCGCTTTTCCTGCACATATCATAAGTACACCTGTAGCGAGTGGGTCAAGAGTTCCGGCGTGTCCAACCTTTATGTTTTTCACTCCAAACCATCTCTGTAGTGAAAATTTTACCTTTCTCACAGCATCTGCGGATGTCCATCCATACGGTTTATCAAGAGCAATGACCAACCCGGCCGGATAATCCTCCATAGTGGAAGATAACTTTGCCGAAATACTCTTTTGGTCAACAATAAATGGTTCTTTGACAGGAGTTGATGCTAAATTCATCTGCAGGCAATTTTATCAACTCTGTTTGTGTGTCTTCCACCCTCAAACCCTGTATCAAGAAATGAGGATAAGATATCAATTGCCTGATGGACAGTTACAAATCTGGCGGGAAGGGAGAGAATGTTGGCATCGTTATGCAGACGCGCCAATGTAGAGAGATCACTGTTCCAGCAAAGGGCAGCCCGTATCCCTTGATGTTTATTAACTGTCATATTTATTCCGTTACCTGAGCCGCAAATAGCGACCCCCAGCTTGACCCGGCCGGATGATACTGCAACTGCAAGGGGGTGTGCAACATCCGGGTAGTCCATACTCTCTGAGGAGTTTGTCCCGAAGTCCATAACCTCAATTCCTCTACTTTGGAGGTATCTTATAACAGCCTCCTTTAGCTCAAATCCTGCGTGATCTGCTGCTACTCCTACTTTAGTGATATCTTCTTTCATAACAAACAAAGGTAGCAATTAATTAAATGAGGCAAGATTTTTATACATTTGCAAAAGCAAAACATTTCAAAATGAACATACCGATGCTAGACCTTAAGGGTCAATACAAAAGAATTAAGAACGAGATAGATACCGCAATTCATAATGTACTGGACAATACAAATTTCATTAACGGACCGGATGTTCACCGTTTTGAGTCCAATCTGGCAAAATATCTTGATTCCAAGAATGTAATAGCTTGTGCAAATGGAACTGACGCCTTACAAATTGCGATGATGGCACTCAAACTCCAACCCGGCGATGAGGTTATTGTACCATCATTTACTTACGCCGCAACTGCAGAGGTTGTCGGGCTACTGGGACTGGTTCCGGTATTGGTAGACGTTGACAGGTTTTCATTTAATATAAAGGTAGAGGATATTGAGCAGGCGATAAATGAGAGAACAAAAGCAATCGTACCTGTTCACCTTTTTGGGCAGGCGGCAGATATGGAGAAAATTATGGAGATTGCAGCTCGTTATAATCTGTATGTAATAGAGGATAACGCCCAGGCACTGGGAGCCAGATATACTTTTAGTGACTCAACCTTAAAACACCTTGGAACCATAGGGCATATAGGTTGTACTTCGTTCTTCCCTACTAAAAATTTGGGATGTTATGGCGACGGAGGGGCAATTTTTACTCAGGACCCGGCTTTGGCAGAGAGAGTACGTATGGTTACAGACCACGGTCAAAGGGTTAAATATTATCACGATATTATAGGATGCAACTCCAGGCTCGACACTCTTCAGGCTGCCGTTTTAGATATTAAGTTGAAATATCTTGATGAGTACTCGGCATCGCGTTACAGAGCCGCACAAATCTATAAGGAGTTGCTGAAGGGGATCAATGAGATTATCCTTCCTCAGGAGATCAGTTATTCAACCCACGTCTATCATCAGTTTACAATCCAGGTTACCGATAAGAGAGAGGAGCTCAGAGAGTACCTTGCAGATAGGGGGATAAGCTCTATGATCTACTATCCGATGTCTCTCAATAACCAGAAGGCCTTCTCATCAATATCAAGAATCGGGGCTAGCCTGAAGAATTCTGAGATGCTGGCTTCTACGGTACTCTCTCTACCAATGCATACAGAGCTTTCTCCTCAAGTACAAAAGATTATCTGTGAAGAGATAAAACTCTTCTTTTCGGAAAACTAAAGCTAAATCTGAGATTTATGAATAGAATCAAAGTGCTTGTAACAGGTGGGGCCGGATACATCGGAGCCCACACTGTGGTTGAGTTGCATAAAAGCTGTTATGATGTAGTTATCGCAGACAATCTCTCTAACTCATCTGAGGATGTTTTGACCGGAATCGAGATGATAACCGGGGAGAAGCCGGTTTTTGAGAGGGTAGATTGTACCGATTACAGCGCTCTAGCAAATCTTTTTCTCAGGCACAACGATATCTCATATGTGATACATTTTGCAGCATTTAAGGCGGTTGGAGAGAGTGTCAGCAACCCGATGAAGTACTATAGCAATAACCTTATCTCTCTTATTAACCTATTAGAGATAATGACATCTGCAGGTAAGAGCTCAATTGTCTTCTCATCCTCCTGTACTGTCTACGGGCAGCCATCAGCCAATTACCTTCCGGTAGGGGAGGATGCTCCGCTTCAGCCTGCTCAGTCGCCATACGGAAAGACAAAGCAGATGTGTGAGGATATACTAAAGGATGCTTCCGCTGCAATGCCGGACAGGCTTAAAGTAATATCACTACGCTACTTCAATCCGGTAGGCGCTCACCCCTCTGCGCTAATAGGAGAGCTTCCCAGGGGAGTGCCACAGAACCTCCTCCCTTTTGTTGCTCAAACGGCTGCCGGGGTTAGAGAGTATCTCAACGTGTGGGGTGATGACTATAACACCCCTGACGGATCTTGTATCAGAGATTATATTTATGTGTGTGACCTTGCAAAGGCACACGTTGCCGCTCTGGACAGGATGACTGAGCGTAACGGCAATATGGATGAGAATATTGAGTATTACAATCTGGGAACAGGAAGAGGATTATCTGTTTTGGAGGTGATTGATCTCTTTAAGAGAGCCAATAATGTAGATGTTCCATTCAAAATTGCTCCAAGAAGGCTGGGAGATGTCGAACAGGTTTGGGCAAACCCATCAAAAGCAAATAGGGTGCTTGGATGGAGAGCAGACACTCCTGTAGAGAGTGTTATGCAGTCTGCTTGGAGATGGGAGAAGAAAATTCGTGGAATAGAGTAGAGTTATAGAGTTAGATCAGAGTACAGAAAGACCCTTTTCCAACCTGGAGAGGCTCTCTTTTTTACCTATAAGCGCCATAATATCTGCTACCGAAGCACCTTTAGACTCTCCAACAAGCAACAACCGGAGAGAATTCATAGCTGCCCCCATCTGCCAGCCTCTCTCTTTAATTTTTGCCGGCAGATATAACTCAAGGGCCTCTTTGGTGAACTGGTCTACCGAGGCAAGCTCTTTAACAAGCTCATTCATAATAGCAGGAGTATCTTCTCTCCAGAACTTCTCCTTCACATTCATATCATAGTTTTGCGGAGCGCAGAAGAGATAGTCACACAACCCCCAGAACTCGTTTACAAATGAGGCTCTCTCTCTAATCATCTCAACAGCAGAGGCAACGTAATCAAACTCTTTTATAATCCCTTTTGACTCCAAAACAGGTAAAAACTCTCTCACAAGCTCCTCTGTGCTTTTTTTGCGGAGATACTCCTGATTAAACCACTTGGCCTTCTCCGGGTTGAATTTTGCCCCAGATTTTACAACTCTCTCGAGGGTGAAAGATTCGGTAAGCTCTTCAAGAGAGAAGAGTTCTTTCTCTGTACCAGGGTTCCAACCCAAAAAAGCGAGAAGGTTGATAAAGGCTTCGGGGTAGTAACCCTCTTCTCTGTATCCTTTGGATATCTCACCACTGTCATTTCTCCACTCCAACGGGAAGACCGGAAATCCCAGCCTATCGCCATCCCGCTTACTTAGTTTACCCTTTCCGTCCGGTTTTAGAAGCAGAGATAGGTGTGCAAAATTCGGGCGTATATCGTTCCACCTGAAAGCTTCATAAAGCATATAGTGAAGTGGAAGTGAAGGAAGCCACTCCTCCCCGCGAATGACATCGCTAATCTCCATAAGTTTGTCATCCACAACATTTGCAAGGTGGTATGTTGGAAGTCTGTCTGCAGCTTTCCATAAAACCTTGTCATCCAGAGTGGAGCTGTTGACCTCTATATCACCCCGAATCAGATCAGTCATTCTTATAATCTTATCCTCAGGCATTTTAAATCGTACAACCCACTGGTCTCCGTTTTGTAATCTCTCTTCACATTCAAGAGCAGATAGTTTAAGTGAGGTGTCAAGACTCTCTCTTACTGTATAGTTGTAGGTAAATGTCTCCCCTTTTGACTCAGCTTCACTTCGCATAGCTTCAAGTTTTTCAGATGAGTCAAATGCATAATATGCAAACCCTTTTTGGATAAGTTCGAGGGCGTATGACTGGTATATCTCTCTTCTCTGTGACTGTCTGTAAGGGGCAAATGGATTTTTTGAGTCAGGAACCTCGGCTATCTTACCATCTGTAACGCCCTCATCAGGTGTTATCCCACACCAGGCTAACGCATTAATTATATACTCCTCTGCTCCGGGAACAAATCTTTGAGAGTCCGTGTCCTCAATTCTTAATATGAAGTTTCCCCCTCTCTTTTTTGCATAAAGATAGTTATATAGGGCCGTCCTTACCCCTCCAATGTGAAGAGGCCCTGTTGGGCTTGGGGCGAAACGAACCCTGGTTTTCCTTGTCATCTTTAGTCCTGTGTTTGATTTATATATGAATTATTTGAGAGCAGTTGCTGCTTTCCGTCACTCTCTTCAAGACGGAAGGTGCTGCTTTCTCGCATATCTTTTAACGCAGAGCCACCCTCCTGTTGTTTTAGCTTGAGCTGTTTTCTGATGTATGCGGGCTGGTTTTCATATTGTGATATGTCGTCACCCTGCTCGATTATTAGTGCCGGTTTGCTCTTTTTATACTCCAACTCGTCGGGAGTGAGATCCTTTTTTACCGGATTTCTTGATGGCCTGTTCACGGGGAAATCTGCAACTGAGTTTGGAGCATCCTGTGCAGGTTGGCTATTGTTTGTGACCGGTTCATTACCAAGAACCACACTCTCTACAATTTTCCCCCCCGATGTAGAGATTTGTGGCAGTGAGTGCATATCAAAACCGGTTGCAACTATCGTGATGCTTATTGACTGCCCAATTTCCGGGTCGCAAACAACCCCTCTTTTGAAATTCTCTGCATTGCCTCCGGTAAATTCGCTTATGTAATCCATAATCTGTGAAAGCTCTGCCATTGTAAGCCCGTGTGTGTTGCTTGAAGTTATATTAACAAGCACATTCCTTGCAGAAGTGAGGTCAAAATCATTAAGCAGAGGCGAAGAGAAAGCCTCCTCAACTGCACGTATGGCTCTGTTATCTCCGCTGGCTGTACCAACACCCATAAGAGCCATTCCGCTGTTATTCATTACCATCCTCACATCTGCAAAATCTACGTTGATGAATCCCGGGCGGGTAATAATCTCAGCAATACCCTTGACAGCAGTACTAAGAACCGCATCTGCCCTCGGGAAGGCGTCGAAAATTGAGAGTTCGCCGTATATTTTATAGAGTTTTTGATTATCAATAATGAGCAGGCTATCTACGTTTTTCTCCAACTCCTTAATACCAAGTATCGCCCTTTTCAGAAATTCGTTCCCCTCATCGCGGAAAGGGAGGGTGACCACTGCCACTGTAAGAAGTCCCTTCTCCCTTGCAATTCCTGCAATTACGGGGGCTGCACCGGTTCCTGTGCCTCCACCCATTCCGGCAGTTATAAAGACCATCTCGGTAGGACCCTCCAGCATTTCACGGAGCTTATCTATACTCTCCATAGCTGCTCTTCTTCCCTGTTCCGGATTACAACCGGCACCCAAACCTCGGGTGGCGACGTTTCCAAGCTGAAGTTTTTCCGGAACGGGACTTGCTGCCAGGGCCTGAATATCTGTGTTGCAAACCATAAAGTCAACATCCTTGATTCCCTGCCGAAACATCTGGTTAACAGCATTTCCGCCTCCACCTCCAACACCTATTACCTTGATGATGGATCTTTTCTGTTCCCAATCTAAGGGTAAATAATCTTCCATAGCGCAAAGTTATGCCTCATTATTGGTATTGTCAAATATACTCCCTATAAAAGATGGAATATTTCCAAACGGATTTTTACGACGGGCAGGCTTTTCTCTGGCCGATGTAGCTCCTGGTGTGTTATCTGAAGATCCAGCAGATGTGAGTTCGCTTTCCGGGAAAAGAGTTAAGGTACACGAAGGTGTTTCATTTACCATTGAATCTTGATTTTCAAAACCAATCATTATCAGTCCAAATGCCGTTGAGGATCCTGGTCTGCAGATTTCGGAAGGGGTATCATAGCTGATGTTATTTATTGGAGATGCTATTCTGGCGTCGTATCCGGTTTTTACCTTTATAAACTGGCGTAGGTTGGTCAGCTGAGAACCACCTCCTGTAATAACTATTCCCGCTCCTAGTTTATCCATATATCCCGAGTTCTCAATTTCGTACATTACCGCCTCCAGAATCTCCTCGACTCTAGCCTCAATAATACCTGCGATCACCTTAAAGGATACCTCCCTTGACTCTCTACCTCCGATTCCCGGTATTATTACGGTCTTATTCTCCGGAGCGTATTCACTATAGCACGACCCGTACTGAATCTTCATCTGCTCTGCATTTTTTAGAGATACACCACAACCCTGACGAAGATCTTCAGTTATGGAGTTTCCACCAAACGGGATTACCGCGGTGTGTCGTATAATGTTGTTGTGATAAATTAGCAGATCGGTTGTTCCTCCGCCAATATCTATCATTGCAACTCCTAGTTCGGTCTCATCTTCGCTCAGTACGGCCTTTGCAGAGGCTACAGGCTCAAGTATCAGCTCTCTGAGCCTTAGTCCTGCCCTGTTGATAACCAGCTTACTGTGCTCTACAGAATTGATCTTTCCTATGAATAGCTTATAATCTCCCTCAATCCGGGTTCCTGTCATCCCCTTTGCATTATCAACTCCGATATGATCATCTACATTAAATGATTGTGGAATAACGTGAAGGATCTTCTCCCCTGCATTTACCCTCGAATTGGACATCTCACGCATCATATCGTCTATCTCGGAATCTGAAATTAGATTATCTGCCCTCCCTCTGTTTCTGCTAAGTCGTTGAGAGACACATTTAATATTCTGTCCGGCGATTCCTACGTAGACCTCATTAATCTCAATAGACTCCTCTCTTTTGATATCTTCTATTGTGGGCTGTAATGAGTCCAGGACACTCTGTATATTTACCACCTCTCCCCTTAGTACCCCTTTTGAGGGTGCTTCGCGGAAAGCAACTATCCGGTAACCGGAATCTGTTCTCTCTCCGACCAGGGTTACAACCTTTGTGGTACCAAGGTCTATGGCTGCAACATAATTACTCATCTTGTTTAAGTTTTTATCTGTTTGTTTTCTCTTTTCTTACATACTAACTGGTTTCCAAAGCGCAGGTCTACTCTTTTGTATCTCTCCCAACCTTGTGCGGGAATGACCTTTGTGTAAAACGCATACAGCTTTTTAAACTTGAAATCTATATTTTCCGGTTCTCCGAATACAATCTCAATTTTTCCCACTCTGGGCGTGAATAGAATTGTGCCGGCACTATCTACATAAATCTGCTCAACCATAGAGTTCCAAAAATTCTCTCTCTCCAGGAAGAGTCCAAGCTCCATAATTTTCTTCGCCCACTCTCTATTTTGGTTAGGAACTCCGCGGTATCCGGGAGGAATAACCAGGGGTATATTGCCTGTCACAACAGGCACATAGGAGGTGAAACTTCTCATAAGAGGAAAAAGATATGCTGTCTCGTCCATATAGAAGCCCCCGTTTGCAGTCTCGAGTCTGAGGATAGGTCTGCGCTGCTGAATGTCAACTCTCAGTACTCCATTTCTGCTTACACTCACCTGAGATATCTTTACTGCAGTTCTGTTGTTGAGAATATTTTCCAGAGCAAACTGGTTGATATGTTTTAATTTACTCTCGTTGATTGTAATTCCCTCTACCCGTATAAGCTCCTTAATCTCCTCAGGAGATACAAAACGGTTAAGGGCACTATCCAATACTGTCACCTTGATATAGGTACATTTTAGCTTTTCGCTCTGTTTAACTGAGAGCCCTGTTGAGAGCACAAAATATGCAGCTAATATTCCGGCAAGTATAAAATATCCTATATATATGAGTATCTTTTTAAACATTATATCTCATTTTAAGGTAATCTGTTATTGGTTCAATAAAACGGTCTATATCACCTGCTCCGAAAGTTATAAGAGTGTCAATCTCCCTCTCTTTAAGCTCATCCATAAGCTTATCCTTGTTTATTAGCACCTTGCTTTCCAGTTTAACTTTGTCAAATATTATAGAGGAGCTTACCCCATCAATAGGCAGCTCTCTTGCAGGGTAGATATCAAGCAGAATAAGTTCGTCAAGCATCGAGAGGCTTTGAGCAAACTCATCGGCAAAATCTCTTGTTCTGGTATAGAGGTGAGGTTGAAAAACTCCTGTTAGACGGCGCCCCATAAATATATTACGAATTGAACTGATTGCCGCAGAGATCTCTTTAGGGTGATGGGCATAATCATCTATATATGAACATACTGGAGTGTTTAACATAATATCGAACCTTCTCTCCACCCCCATAAATGCAGCCAGAGCCTCCTTTATCTTTTCGGGAGCAACTCCAATAAGAGTAGCAACTGCAGATGCAGCTACTGCATTCTCTACATTTATCCACCCCGGGATTCCCAGAGTGCAGTGATTTATGGATCCACCCGGGTAGTTGAGTGTAAAATCAAAAAACCCACCATTAACAATCTTGATCCGTGATGCATAAAAATCACACGGAGAATCATATGAGTAGCTGTATATCTTTGCTTTAGCGCTACTGCTCACTACTCTATTCACCCCTTTTTTAATAATAAGTGAACCGCTCTCCTTAACCTGAGAGGCAAAGTCTTTGAATGCTTCCAGTATGGTTTTATGGTCGTTATAGATATCTAGATGGTCTGCGTCAGATGATGTTACTACTGCAATATCCGGCCATAGCTGAAGAAATGATCTATCAAACTCATCCGCTTCGGCAACCAGCAGGTCACCCTTGTCCAGCAGCAGATTTGTGTGGTAATTTTTTGATATTCCCCCCAGAAATGCTGTGCATCCTCTTCCTGAATGAGTTAGAATATGGGCAAGAAGTGTAGATGTTGTTGTTTTTCCGTGTGTTCCTGCTACCGCAAGTGTTATCTTTTCTGAAGCAATTAACCCAAGAGCCAAAGATCGTTTGACTATCCTGTACCCCCTGTTTTGAAAAAAGTTGAACTCTGAGGAATCTTTTGGTACTGCCGGGGTGTAAATTATGAGGCTACTCTCTCTCTCCTGCAGGAGTTTACCGGGAATATGCTCTTCTGAGTCCAGATAATGAATCTCAATACCCTCACTCTCAAGCTCACCTGTGAGTTTGCTTGGTGTTCTGTCATATCCGGCCACATAAAGGCCGTTATGGTTGTAGTACCTTGCAAGGGCGCTCATCCCTATACCACCGATACCCAGAAGATATATATTGCTGATAATCATATTTTTACTCTATATTACTCTATATTACTCTCATTATACCCACATATTCTTAATACCTCATTCGCGATTTTCTCTGCAGAGTCTCTTATTGCCATCTCTTCAATATTATTCTCCAGAAGAGTTAATTTTTGTGGGTTGTTTATAATCTTTATTGCTTCGGCCATAAGTCTCTCTTTAGCTTCGTTGTCCGGAACCATTATAGCAGCCCCCTTTTCAACGAGGGCCATTGCATTGTGCCACTGGTGATCTTCAGCTACATTTGGGGAGGGAACAAATATGGTTGCCTTGGAAGCAATACAGAGTTCAGAAATGGTTCCGGCCCCGGCGCGTGAGATTACAAGATCTGCTGCTGCATAAGCAATCTCCATCTCTTTTATGAATTCAAAACATCTTACAAAATCTCTCGGGTATTTTTCGTTAAATAGCTCAATATCTTTATAATAATACTTACCGCATTGCCATATTATGTTAATATCTTCTGAAACTCTCTGTTCAATCCAGCTTTTTACACAGCTGTTTAGTGTCCCTGCACCGAGGCTGCCTCCAAGAATAAGAATTGTTTTTTTTCCTCTATCCAGATTAAAGAATTTAATTGCTCGCTCCCTCGTCTCACCGGTTGCTCTCTCTATCCCTTTTCTAACCGGATTACCGGTTAGTTTAATCTTATCTTCAGGGAAAAATTTCTCCATAGAGGGGTAGGCCACACATACAGATTTTGCCCCTCTTCCCAATATTCTGTTGGTGACCCCTGCAAAGGAGTTCTGCTCCTGAATAACGTATGGAACACCCTTCACAGATGACATCAATAAAAGTGGTGCGCTGGCATAACCACCAACCCCGACAGCAACATCCGGACGAAATCTCTTGATTATCCCGGATGCCATTCCAAGACTTTTTATTAATTTAAAGGGGAGTCTAAGATTGTCTGCGCTAAAGCTTCTCTTAAGGCCGACTACCGGCAGCCCGACAATCTCATAACCTGCTGCGGGAACCCTCTCCATCTCCATTTTGCCCAGTGCCCCTACAAAAAGGATATCACAATTGGGAACTATAACTTTAAGAGCATTTGCAATAGAGATAGCAGGGAAGATATGTCCCCCTGTTCCTCCTCCGCTTACAATTACCCTCAACGCTTTTTTCATTGTACAGTTTATATTTATATCACACCTTTTGGATTATCCGATTCGTTGTTTACCTCATTAAGGGGCGCATCTTCTTTGTTCTTTACATTCTCTATTGTTCGGCTAACAGAGAGAATCATCCCGAAAGCCCCGCTCATTATTATCAAGGATGTTCCTCCCAGACTTATAAGTGGCAGAGTGTGACCTGTTACCGGCAGTAATCCGACATTTACGCATATGTGAAGCAGAGCTTGTGAGGTAATCAGAATCGAGAGACCAATTACCATCATAGAGGTGAATGTGGTTGTACAGGATTTGGAGAGCATTATACATCTGGTAAAGAACCAAACATATAACATCAGTACAACCAGACCTCCCAGGAATCCCCACTCCTCAATAATTATTGCGTATATAAAATCTGAATAGGGGTGAGGCAGAAGATTTCTCTGAGTGCTGTTACCCGGCCCTTTTCCGAATACACCAACCGATGCAACCGCAATCTTTGCCATATCTGCCTGGAAAGTTTTATCCATAAGCCTCTGCTTCTCGACAGGTGACAGATTATCGTGAATCTGTAGTTGTGTTGTGAAATTTTTTATACGGTTAAATGCTGTCTCTACCCTTGGAAAGATTCCGAAAGCGAGGTTTAGAAGAACAACCAAAACAATAATCCCTAAGGCAATGCCTGATGTTTTTATGAGATGACTCCACTTTATACCTGCGATTATAAACATAAGAAAGGCAACTGAGCTCAATAGAATCGCAGTTGAGATACTACCGTAGAGAATCAGCAGCACAACAACACTAACAGGGGAGACTACCCACCAGAAAAACTCTTTAAAATTCTCAAATGTAAATCTCTCAAGAACTTTACTCAGGTAGAGAATTACAGCAATCTTCGCAATCTCTGCGGGTTGAAATGATATTCCGAATATTCTGAGCCATCTTTCGGCATCGTTGTACTTATTCCCGAAAAAAAGCGTAGCTGCAAGCAGCCCGATGCTGATTATTATTCCGAAGTAGGATAGCATTCTGTACCATCCAAGAGGGATTTTATAGCAGATATACAGAGCTGTAAGGCCAAAGACTACAAACCGCATCTGTTTAAATAGGAAGTCAATAGTACTTCTGTTCTCTTTAAAGGCAAGCGCACTGCTGGAGGAGTATACTGCAGCAATAGATATCATAGACAACATAAACACAATGATCCATATTGCCTTATCTCCCTTGAGTCTGTGAATAATAGATTCTTTTGCCTCCATTGTATGTTAGAGATTTCTTATAGCCTCTTTAAATTTATCTCCTCTCTCCTCAAAATTTTTAAACAGATCAAAACTTGCACAGGCAGGAGAGAGAAGAACAGTTTCGCCCGACCTTGCAACTCTGTAAGCGATATTTACAGCCTCTTCTGCAGAGGTAACATCATACATCTCCTCTACCTTATCTGCAAAATCTCTGTGTAACTTTGAGTTATCCAGTCCCAGGCAGATTATTACCCTTACACGTTCGTTTACAAGTTCAAAAAGCGGTTCGTAATCATTTCCCTTATCTTTCCCGCCTGCGATCCAAACTACAGGAGTGTTGACACTCTCCAGAGCATACCAGGTTGAGTTTACATTAGTGGCTTTTGAGTCATTTATATAGAGTACATTCTTAACCTTTAAAACTTTCTCCATACGGTGCTCTATACCTTTATAACTTGAGAGACTCTCACGAAGAACCTCGTTCTCTATATTGAGAACTTTGCCGGTAATGGCTGCTGCCATAGAGTTGTAAATGTTATGCTTACCCTGCAGGGAGAGTTCATTAAGAAACATCTGATAATCCTGGTCGGCATAGTGAACATACATCTTATTGTCACGCACATATGCCCCCTCTTTCACCTCTATTTTCTGACTGAAAGGGAGCTGTTTTGCGTGTAAAACAATGTTATTCAGGTGTGATATGCTTATCTCGTCATCTGCACAAAAGATAAAGCAATCCTCTTTTGACATATTCTGGGTAATTCTGAATTTTGCCCTGATGTACCCCTCCATTTCGTTGTTATAACGATCCAGATGGTCCGGGGTTATGTTTAAAAGAACTGCAATATCTGCCTTAAAATCATACATCCCCTCCAGCTGAAAACTGCTAAGTTCTAACACGTAGAAATCATATGTGCAGGTAGCTACCTGATATGCATAACTTTGACCGATGTTTCCGGCCAGGCCAACCTTTAGTCCGGCATTTTTAAGAAGGAAATAGATAATTGAGGCAGTTGTTGTTTTGCCGTTACTCCCTGTTACGCAGATTTTCTTTGAACTGTCATATCTGCCGGCAAATTCTATTTCTGATATTACCGGTATACCTTTTGAGATAATCTCTACGATTATCGGAACAGTATCTGGAATACCGGGGCTCTTAACCACAACATCTGCATTGAGAATATTCTCTCTTATATGACCTCCCTCTTCAAAAGGGATCTCATATTTGGATAGCATCTCCTTAGCATCGTTGTTAATCATATTGCTATCAGAAAGGAAAACATCGTATCCTTTAACTTTGCCAAGCACTGCTGCACCTGTGCCACTCTCTCCTCCACCGAGAATAACTAATCTAGACATACTATCTAATTTTTAATGTTATTATTGTCATTACTGCCAGGAAAATTGCAATAATCCAGAACCGGATCACAATTTTGGATTCCGGAAGTGCCCTTTTCGGAGTGTTGATTATTGCCTCTATACCCTCTTTCTGAAAATGGTGGTGAAGAGGGGACATTCTAAAGACCCTCACCCCTTTACCATATCTTATACGGGTATATTTGAAGTAGAGCCGCTGGATTATTACCGATAGACTCTCTACGAAAAAGATTCCGCAAAGGATTGGAATGAGCAGCTCTTTTCGGATCATAACGGCTGCAACTGCGATTATTCCTCCTATTGCCAGGCTGCCGGTATCTCCCATAAACACCTGGGCCGGGTAGGAGTTGTACCATAAAAATCCAATTAATGCACCTATGAAAGCTGCCATAACTACCACAATCTCTCCGGTGTTTGGCAGATACATAATATTGAGATAGTCTGCATAAATTATATTACCGGAGAGATATGCAAGAATTGCCAATGTGGTTCCGACAATTGCAGATACTCCGGTTGCAAGCCCATCCATTCCATCTGTCAGGTTTGTTCCGTTGGATACAGCAGTCACAATGAATATTATTGCAAGAATGTAAATTACCCACCCGGCAACTTTGCCGCTCTCTCCATCAAAAGGCGAAAGCCACGCATAATCAAACTCATTATCCTTAACAAATGGGATAGAGGTTTTTGTACTCTTCTCATCTTTGAAATAGGTGAGTCTGGGAGAGAACCCTTGCTGTGTAACAACTTCTGTATGAACATCCTCCTCTGCCGATGTTGCCGGAACTCTTATTACAGCCTGGTCACTCATATATAGAGTAATACCTATTATCAATCCCAGCCCTACCTGTCCATAGATCTTGAAGCGTCCGTGTAACCCCTCTTTATTCTTTTTAAATACCTTAATGTAATCATCTGCAAATCCAATTAAACCAAGCCATAGTGTTGTTACAATGAGCAGCTGAACATATACGTTGGTGAGATCTCCTAGGAGAAGCGCGGGAACAAGCGTTGCGATGAGAATAATAATTCCGCCCATTGTGGGTGTTCCTCTCTTGGAGAGTTGCCCCTCCAGACCAAGGTCTCTTATCTCCTCTCCAATCTGTTTTTTTACTAGTTTACCGATTATCATCTTGCCTACAAACAGGGCGATTAACAAAGAGAGCATTATTGCAGAAAATGCACGGAAAGAGATGTAACGGAAGAGCCCCAGACCGGGGAAGTCCACATAATCCTTTAGATATTCGTATAAATTGTACAACATACTCTATTGTTGGTTAAAAATTTCTGCCAATATTTCTTTATCGTCGAAATGGTGTTTTACACCCTTTATATCCTGATAGGTCTCGTGACCTTTTCCTGCCACCAGTATAATAGATCCCGGTTTTGCAAGAACAACTGAAGTTCTAATAGCTTCCCGTCTGTCTGTAATGAAAAGTACCGAACTAAGCTGTGATTTTTCAAATCCCAACCGGATGTCATTAATGATATCCTCCGGGTTTTCAAAACGTGGGTTATCCGAAGTAACAATCACTCTATGAGAGTATTTTACAGATACAGCAGCCATCTCAGGTCTTTTGGTTTTATCTCTGTCTCCACCACATCCGAAAACTGTTATTATCTCCCTCTGCTGAGCACAATCTTTGAGAGTCCGAAGGACATTTTCAAGAGCATCGGGCGTATGAGCATAATCTACAACTGCTGTAATATCTTCTCTACCTTTTATATACTCGAGTCGTCCGGAAACCGACTCCAAGGAGCTGATTTGTACAAGAAGCTCCTCTTTGTCTGCTCCAAGAAGGGTTGCCGCAGAGTAGACCGCAAGAATATTGTATGCATTGTGAGTCCCAATGAATTTTGTCCAGAGTTCACGGTTGTCAATTTTTATCAACATTCCGTCCAAACCCTTCTCAACAATCCTGCAATTAAACTCCGCAGGGGAGAGGCAGGAGTAGGTATAAACCTTAGCTTTAGAGTTTTGAACCATCACTATTCCGTTCTTATCGTCCAGATTTGTTAGTGCAAATGCTTCAGAAGGGAGGTTGTCAAAGAGACTCTTCTTAACCCTTATATATTCAATGAAAGTTTTATGATAATCCAGATGGTCGTGGGTGATATTTGAAAAGATTGCACCACAGAACTTAAGCCCTGCAACTCTATGTTGGTCAAGAGAGTGAGAACTCACCTCCATAAAGCAAAACTCACACCCCTTCTCTACCATTTCGGCCATAAGAGAGTTCAGTTTTAGAGGGTCCGGGGTAGTGTGAGTAGCCTCATATCTAATCTCTCCAACATAATTGGCTATTGTTGAAATTAGTCCGCACCTGTAACCCATAGTTGTGAAGAGTCTGTGAAGCAGAGTTACAGTTGTAGTTTTACCGTTTGTTCCGGTTATTCCTACGAGCTTCATTTTTTGAGAGGGATAATCAAAAAAAGCGGATGCAATATGCCCTAGAGCAATATGGCTACTCTCCACTACAATAGTTGTTACATCCGGAGAGATCTCAGTAATATCTTCGCAAACAACTGCAGATGCCCCAGATTGAATGGCACTCTTTATGAATTTATGGCCATCGGAGTTTGTACCTTTTAGCGCAACAAACAGGGACCCGGATGTAACCTCTCTCGAGTCAAAGGTTACGCCTGTAACCTCCTTGTTGATGTCACCATAAAGTGCAGATAGTTTTACATCTGCTATTAAACTATTTAATAATATCTTCATCTGAAAGAGTAAGTTCAATTAAACCGTTTTTTGATAGTGAACTTCCAGCTGCAGGGGTTTGAGCTACTACTCTCCCTTTGCCGCTGAATTTTACCCTGTATCCGAGATTTTCAAGTAAGTAGAGAGCATCCTTGAGCCCCATATGTGAAACATCGGGTAAGGAGTCTGTTATTATCTCGTGTTGTTTAAGATTGTATCCGACACTATCCCTGGTAAGCCACTCACCCGATGCAACCTTTACACCCTTTGGCAGAGTGAGGCGGGAGAGAGCACTCGTTGTAGCCTTTCCGTTCCCGGCAAGGATATAGACACTATCTTTTTCAATTTCCGGATTTGGACTGATAGGGTCATTCCACTGTGGGCTGGTCGAGTATATTTTATCTGCGATCTGTTTAAAAATTGGTGCAGCCCAAGAACCCCCGTAAAAGTTCTCTTTGGTCTTGTTGGTGTAAATCACTACTATTGCAGAGTACTTAGGGTTTTCTGACGGAAAGTATCCGGCAAAGGAGGCTTGATGCTTTCTGTTTCCCTGAGAGTCTATATACTTCCCGTCAAAAGCGATCCGTGCAGTTCCTGTTTTTCCGGATATAGAGTATCTCTCATCATTTATACTTTTCCCGGTTCCGTGTTCAATTACCCCCCTTAGAGCAATCTTTACCTGCTCAACTGTCTTCTGGGAGCATATTGCACCGCTAACCTCAACAGGGCCGAACTTTTGTATAATAACACCGGTTTTCTGAAGGTTCTCCACAAAATACGGCTTCATCATCTTTCCGTTATTGGCTATAGCATTGTAGAATGTGAGGGTATGTAGAGGAGTTAAAAGTGATGCGTATCCGATTGACATTGAAGGAAGTGTCAGTTTTGACCATATTTTGTCTTCCGGTGTGTAGATAACAGCTCTCGCTTCACCCATTATATCCAGCCCGAACTTCTCATTGAGCTTCATATTCATAATACGGTCTATATACCTCTTTTCGTTGTTGGAGTAATACTCAACAGCAAGCTTTGCAAAGGATACATTTGAAGATTTCTCAAAAGCCTTCTGAACGTTTATCAAACCATACCCTACATTCCCCGCATCGGAATAGGTGTAGGTGCTGTAGGTCCATCTTCCGTCTCCTGCGTCTACAGGCGTATCAAGAGTGACATACCCATCCTCAATAAGGGCAACCAAGGTTGCAAGTTTAAATGTAGATCCTGGTTCAGTCGCGTGACCGATTGCGTAGTTATAAGACTCGTCAAACTCTCCGCCGCTATCTTTTTTCATATTTGCAACCGCTCTTATGGCTCCTGTTTTAACCTCCATAACTATTGCAGTTGCCCCCTCAAACACATCTGACAAAGAGAGCTGCTCTCTAAGCGCACTCTCTGTCGCCTCCTGAATATCTATATCGATTGTTGTGAGAATATCAGATCCGTCACTGGGTAGCAGAATCTCTTCACTGGAGACAGGAACCCACTCTCCTCCCAGCATTCTTTGAACCGTCTGTCTTCCTGGTTTCCCTTTAAGATAAAAGTCGTAACTACCCTCTATTCCAACGCCTACCCCTTGACTATTAATAAATCCAATAGTTCTGTATGCAAGTCTCCCGTATGGATTGCTTCTCTTATTTCTCTGCTCTGCTATAATGCCTCCTCTGTTTGCACCTAAGGAAAATATCGGGAACTCCCTTATCTGCAACATCTCTGTATAGTCAACAAGTCTGTTGCCTATGGTTTTATACCTCTTTCTCTCTCTTCGTGCTGTTACCAGCTCTTTTTTGTATTCAGATGAACTTTTGTCTTTAAAAAAACCGGAAAGCGCAACCGAGAGGGCATCTACTTCCGTGTTGAAAACACTCTCCTCTGGAACAATACAATCCATTCTCATTTGAAAATAGGGAACAGATGTGGAGAGTGGCCTTCCATCCCTGGCCAGAATACTGCCTCTGTTGGCCTCTATCTCCTCCTGTCGAAAGGAGATGTCTGAATCTGTGATTTTAATATCGGCGAAATATTGAAGAAAGATAATTTTCCAGATTATCATAATTGTGATGATAATCAGTATTACATATACAAAATATACCCTTTTAATGAATCCGTTCATACCCTAGTCTCCTATTATTACTCGTTTGGGTGGATTCACCGGCGCTTTGATGGTTGAGCCAAGCTCGAGGAGCCTCTTCTCTACCTCAGCTCTTTTACTCTGATACTGAAGCCTGGAAGCTTTACTGGTGTAGTCGCTTTTGAGATGGCGTAACTCTCTTTGATTTTTTCTCTCAACAAGGAGACTTCTCTCCATTCCGAAGTTGATGCTGATATAGATGATCACTAAAACAAATATGAACAGAACATAACGAGCCTGTTGCAGAATCCCGCTGTGAAGCAGTATCTGTCCCCCTAAAATCTCGTTCATCCAGTTCTTCTTTGCCATAGTTTAAGTCTCAATTTTTTGTTTTTCAGTTTTTCACCGCAATCCTAAGTTTTGCGCTTCTTGCTCGAGTGTTTGAGGCAATCTCCTCTTCTTCGGGGATAATCGGTTTTTTTGTGATTATCGTAAATGGTGTCTCAAAGTGGCCGTAAAGATCTTTTTCAATAATGCCTGCTGTATTGCCGGAGCGTAGAAAGTTCTTTACCATTCTGTCTTCAAGTGAGTGATAAGTAATTACGACCAAACGCCCACCTGGTTTTAGAACCTCTTTTGTTCCCTCAAGGAAAAGCTCCAGTGCCCTCATTTCGGAGTTAACCTCTATACGAAGTGCCTGATATATCTTAGCCAGATACTTATGTTCGGAAAATTTTGGGAGTACCACAGAAACTATCCTGTTGAGATCCGATGTAGTTTTAATCTCAGCTTTCTCTCTCTCGGTGCAGATAAGTTGCGCCACTTTACGACTCTTGTCTACCTCTCCGTATTTGTACATAATCAAGGAGATATCCTGTTCACTGTAGTTGTTCAATATATATGCTGCAGAATGTTTGGCCAAAGTATTCATTCTCATATCCAGAGGAGAGTCAAATCTAAAGGAGAAGCCCCTGCTCTCAGTATCAAACTGATGGGAGGAGACTCCAAGATCTGCCAATACGCCGTCTAATTTTTGAACTCCGTGATATTTTATATAGTTGTTGAGAAATCGAAAGTTATTGTGAATCAGAATAAGTCTCTTGTCTTGGGGGGCATTGGCAAGTGCATCAGAATCTTTATCCATCGCAAAGAGTATGGAGCTGCTGTCCATCCTGCTTAGAATTTCCCGGGTGTGTCCCCCTCCTCCAAAGGTGACATCTGCATAGACTCCTCCCGCAGACAAAGCCAAGGCTGATACACTCTCTTCAAGTAGTACTGGTGTGTGATAGCTTTCCATAACCGACTCCTTATCCTAATATTTTCTCTGCCAGGTCTGAATAATCGCTGCCGGGAAGTTTATCCTCACCGTAGTGCTCTTTTGCCCAGATCTCGATTTTGTGATCGTTCCCGGCAAAAAGAATCTCTTTTGTGACCCCTATATCTTCAAGGAGCCTTTTTGGAATGGATATCCGGCCAAGTTTTTCGTCCGGCTCAACCAGTGCGCGATCTCTCATATACTCTCTCCAGAAGAGAGCGTGCTCTTTTTTGAAAAAATTGAGACGAGACTTAACCTCTTCTGATTGTCTTATCCATTCGGTATAGGAATACATCTCAAGACAGTTAAAATAGAGATCTTTTTTAATGACAAACTTCTGGTCGCTATCGGAGTCCAGCATAGATTTGAGTGACGAAGGGAAGACTACTCTCCCTTTATCATCAATTTTTGCTGTGTATTCTCCTATAAACTTTACCATAAAGACTTTTTTCTTCTCTTTTTAACCTATGCAAATTTAAAGAAAGTTTTCCACTTTTTTACATTTTATTACAATTTTTTCCACAATCTTATCAACAAATATGGAATAATGTATATCTTCGGGGGGAGAAAAAACGATGAATATGCTTAGACCCATTACAATTCTTGCAATTTTTACCATACTCTCCTGCACCTCAAACAGAGGGAAAAATGAGAACATTTTACCACAGCCATCAACACAAGAGCGAATCTATGAGTTTGGGTTTCCGATGGATGAGTTTGAGTCTAAAGAGGGGCAGATTAAACGGGGGGAGTTCTTCACGACTCTTATGACAAAGCTGGGGGCATCAAATTCAGACACCTACTCACTAACCCAGGCATCCAGAGGAGTATTTGATCTCAAGAAAATTAAGGTGGGGAACAGTTACAAGGCCTTTTATACCAAGGAGGAGTCCCCAAAACTTGCCTATCTGGTGTATGAGGATACAAAAACATCATTTGTTACATTTGGTATTCACGACTCTCTCTTTGTGAAGGTATCAGAGAGGGAGATTACCAGAAAACTTAAAATAGCACAGGCAACCATCAATACATCTCTTTGGCAGGACCTCCAGAAAGCCGGTTTAAATCCTGTTCTTGCTCTTAGACTTTCCGATATATATGCTTGGTCTATAGATTTTTTTGGGCTTCAAAAAGGGGACTACTTCACTGCAATATATGAGGAGCTATATGCAGGAGATAACTATTATGATATTGGAACAGTTCACGCAGCCTTTTTCTCCCACGCCTCAAAGATGTATGATGCCTACAGGTTTGTACAGGATGAGACACCCCAATACTGGAACATCAAGGGTGAGAACCTAAGAAAAGCTTTTTTAAAGGCACCACTTAGTTTTACCCGAGTATCATCCGGTTTCTCCTACTCCAGACGTCACCCTGTTACCAGAGTTGTGAGACCACACACAGGAGTGGACTATGCGGCTCCAAGAGGCACGCCGGTAATGAGCATAGGAGACGGTGTTGTAATACAGAGAGGCTATCTGGGTGGCGGTGGGAATACCGTTAAAATCAGGCATAACTCAACCTATACAACGGCTTATTTGCATCTGCAGAGCTATGCCAGAGGGCTCTCGGTAGGAAAAAGGGTTAGCCAGGGAGAGATTATAGGTTATGTCGGGAGTACAGGGCTCTCTACCGGACCTCATCTGGATTTTCGGGTATGGAAAAACGGAACAGCAATAAATCCTTTGAAAATGGAGGCTCCTCCTGCAGATCCTATAAAAAAATCTAACAAAGAGCTCTTTATGGCGCAGGTGGAGCAGATAAAATTCAAAAGAGACTCACTAATTTCACTAAGATATGTAGACACACTTCTGCTTAAATTGGGAAAGAGATAATATGATATTATCTTTGCCGCAAACTAAATATTAAGATGGCGGACGAAAAGATAATTTTTTCAATGAACGGTGTAGGTAAGATACTGCCGAACAACAATAAAGCAATTCTTAAAGATATCTACCTATCTTTCTTTTACGGCGCTAAGATTGGGATTATCGGGTTAAACGGCTCCGGTAAAAGTACACTTCTGAAAATAATTGCAGGTGTGGAAAAATCTTACCAGGGAGATGTTGTATGGGCCCCGGGTTACTCTGTTGGGTTTCTGGAGCAGGAGCCTCAGCTGGACGACACTAAGAGTGTAATTGAGATTGTAAAGGAGGGTGCTCACGAGGTGGTAGATCTGCTTAAACAGTACGAAGAGGTAAACGCAAAGTTTATGGAGCCTATGGATGACGACGAAATGAGTCGTTTGATTGAGATTCAGGGAGAGCTTACAGATAAAATAGAACACCTTAACGGATGGGATATTGACTCAAAGCTGGAGAAGGCGATGGACGCCCTTCAGTGTCCCGATCCTGATGCTCTTGTAAAGCATCTCAGTGGAGGAGAGAGGCGCCGGATAGCTCTTTGCAGATTGCTTCTGAAAGAGCCGGATGTACTGCTTCTCGACGAGCCTACAAACCACCTGGACACAGAGAGTATACAGTGGCTGGAGGCCCACCTTCAACAATATAAAGGTACTGTGATTGCAGTAACTCACGACCGCTACTTCCTTGATAATGTTGCCGGATGGATACTGGAGTTGGACAGGGGAGAGGGAATTCCCTGGAAAGGTAACTACTCATCGTGGTTGGATCAGAAATCTACCCGCCTTGCTCAGGAGGAGAAACAGGAGAGTAAAAGGCGTAAGACTCTTGAGAGGGAGCTGGAGTGGGTAAGAATGTCACCCAAGGCACGTCACGCTAAATCCAAAGCCCGTCTGGGAGCGTATGAGAAGCTCCTGAATGAGGATGGAAGAGCTAAGGAGGAGAGGCTGGAGATGTTTATTCCAAACGGACCCAGGCTGGGAGATAAGGTTATTGAGGCTGTTGGTGTAACAAAGGGCTATGGAGAGAGGGTTCTTTTTGAAGATCTAAACTTTAAGCTCCCCCCTGCAGGAATTGTGGGGGTTATTGGACCAAATGGTGCAGGTAAGACAACACTTTTCAGACTCATTATGGGTATTGAGAAGTGTGACGAAGGACTCTTTACGGTAGGGGAGAGTGTTAAGACAGCCTATGTTGACCAACAGCATAAACATATCGATCCGGACATCACTGTATATGAGTCTATATCTCAAAATTCGGAATTTGTAAAACTCGGAAACAGAGAGATGAATGCAAGAGCTTATGTCTCAAGGTTCAACTTCAGTGGAGCAGATCAGGAGAAGCTTTGCGGGATACTATCGGGAGGAGAGAGAAACAGACTTCACCTTGCACTAACCCTAAAAGAGGAGGCCAATGTTCTGCTTTTAGATGAGCCAACAAATGATGTTGATGTAAATACAATAAGGGCTCTGGAAGAGGGGCTTGAAAACTTTGCAGGATGCGCAGTAATTATCTCTCACGACCGATGGTTTCTGGACAGAATTGCTACACACATTCTTGCATTTGAAGGAGACTCAAAGGTCTACTTCTTTGAAGGAAGCTACTCGGAGTATGAGGAGAATAAAAAGAGAAGGCTTGGAGATATCACCCCTAAGAGATTTAAATACAAAAAATTAACACGCTAACTCCTGCTGCTAAAAGGATTATATATCTGAGAGTTCCAGCCACCTCTCACTTTTTGAGTCAATTAGAGAGAGTAGTTCGGAGAATCTTACAGAAGCCCGTGTGAGCTCATCAGAAGATAGTGTACCGGAGTTAAGGGCAGCCTCAAGGCTGCTCTTCTCTTTTTCCAGCTCTCCAATCTCTCTCTCCAGGGTATTGAGCTCCTGCTGCTCTTTAAAGGAGAGTTTTCTCTTTTGATTTGATCCGCTCTTTTGATTTGACCCGCACTTAATATCTGAGGGCTCTCTGTTTTCTACACTCTGCCCGGTTTTTGACTCTTTAGTTGCAATTCGCTCTCTATCTTTCAGATACTCCCGGTACTCGCTGTACTTGCCCACAAAGTCTTTAATTACACCGTTCCCTTCAAAAACAAAAAGATGACCAGCAATTTTATCCAGAAAATATCTGTCGTGGGATACAATTATTACACATCCATTAAAAGTTTCAAGATACTCCTCAAGAACATTTATACTCATTAAGTCCAGATCGTTTGTGGGCTCATCCAGTATGAGAAAATTGGGATTTTTCATAAGGACGGTAACTAAATAGAGCCGTCTTCTCTCCCCTCCGCTCAACTTCTCTACCTTCATATTGTGCATTGAGTGGGGGAATAAAAATCTTGTAAGAAATTGACTTACAGAGATAGTGCTGCCATCACTCATTGTAACTGTCTCGGCAATCTCTCTCACTATATCAATAACCTTATCTTCTGCCCTAAATTCAAGGCCGGTCTGTCTGTAATAGCCGAATACAACGGTCTCTCCCCACTCTGTTTCACCTTTTGTTGCAGGAACAGCTCCTGTTATAACATCCAGAAATGTAGATTTACCCACCCCGTTTATGCCCACTATACCAATCTTTTCGCCCCGGGTAAAGTTGTAGGTGAACTCATCTATTGTTACTACCGGGCCAAAGCTGTGCGAGACATTTTTACAGTTAATAATTTTGGTACCCAGCCTGGAAGAGGCTGTGTTGATTTGAATGTTGTCATTATTTACCCTCTGGCCGGCTCTCTCTTTGAGGTCATAAAAGGCATTAATCCTGTATTTTGCCTTTGTAGTTCTTGCCTGAGGCATTCTTCTCATCCATTCGAGTTCGGTACGAAAAAGATTTCTGGCTCTCTCTGATTCGGTGTTGAAATTCTCTATTCTCTCCTCCCTCTTCTTTAAAAAATAGGTGTAGTTTCCTTCGTAGGTATAGAGTTTACCACTTTCAAGTTCAATAATTTTATTGCAAACCCTGTCCAGGAAGTACCTGTCGTGAGTAACCATAAGCAGAGTCAACCTGCTTCTTTTAAGGTAATCTTCCAGAAACTCTATAATCTCAAGGTCAAGATGGTTGGTTGGTTCGTCCATAATTATGAATCCGGTGTCCTGGATCATCATCTTTGCAAGGGCTACCCTTTTCTTTTGACCTCCGGATAGTTGTCCCATCTTTAATTCGAGACTTTCAATTTTGAGAGATGTAAGAATCTGCTTGATTTTCAACTCAAACTGCCATCCCTTTACACGATCCATCTCATTTATTGCCCTCTCCAGAGCTGAGTGGTCGGAACCTATTAGTGCCTTCTCATATTGAGCCGTTATACGGGTTATCTCTCCGCCGCCGGAAAAAACCTCTTCAAAGAGTGTTTTTTCGTTGTCAAAAACCGGTTCCTGATCAAGAAAAGCCACTCCACCCGAGCTGAAGATTTGGATTGTGCCGC
Source organism: uncultured Muribaculaceae bacterium (assembly GCA_964351405.1). Classification (GTDB taxonomy): domain Bacteria; phylum Bacteroidota; class Bacteroidia; order Bacteroidales; family UBA932; genus Bact-08. Next base: position 25,043 of record CAYGOE010000001.1, read on the forward strand.
TCTCTCCGTTATCATTCAAATCCGGAGTATCTGCACCTGCTATTATCTTAAGAAGTGAGCTCTTACCTGTTCCGTTGGGAGCAATAAGAGCGACCTTTTCGCCTTCGTTGATATTAAAATCCAGATTCTCAAACAGGACCTTTGTGCCGTATGTTTTCGTTAGTTTTTGTGCTTGTAATACCGTTGCCATACTGCAAAGTTAATTGAAAGAGAGATAATCTTGTCAGGTATAGCATAATCAAACGAATAAAATTTTGTATATTTGTGATTGATAGATGCTTAATATCCTTTTAAAAAATTATTATATGAAGAGATTATCTCTGTTGACAATTCTGGTTTTAATTTCCTGCTCTCTATATGCTCAACAATATTTTGACGAAAACTGGAAAAAATGCTCTGCCCGCAAAGCGACATATATTGTAGATGCCGATAAATCGGGATAAAATAGTCACAGAGTAAGAATTAAAGAGGATGATGAAATCCTGATGGAGTATGCTATCTACAGAACAAATGATTTTTGCAATGGTGAGTATACTCGCTTTAGTGCAGACGGAGACACTCTTGTGCATATGTTCTACAAAAACACAAAACCTGAGGGCATTTACAGATTCTGGAAAAATCGAAAAACTCTGTTTAAAAAATCAAATTACAAAGATGGTAAGGAGGATGGGATAACTGAGTATTACTTCCCAAACTCAAAAATTTCTGCGAGATATGTAATGGAAAAAGGGAAGGTGATAGAGAGTAATTTCTGGAATGAAGATGGATCTGAACAAGATGATGTTAGATTAGCAAATATAAGACCAAAATTTCTGGGTTAAGATGAGTTGGCTTTCTCCAGATGGGTTGCAGTGAGGTTGGTATACCCACTTGATTGTGCAAGACTAAATATTGAAGGTACGGTTTTACTCACTTTCAAAATAACAGCCAAAGGATCCATAAGAGATGTTACTGCTATAAAAAGCCCCCATTTCCAGATGGAAGCAGAAGCAATGAGAGTAGTAGAGAGCTCCCCCGCCTGGACTCCTGCAATTTTGCACAATCAGGTAAGCGAAATAACACTTGCTCTTCCTGTAGTTTTCAAGAAAAGAGGTTCAGGACTCTAAGTAAAGGTATTATAACTTGATTTTTACAGGCTTAACCATATGTTTAGGATCTAGGATGGTGTCGAGCTGCTCTTTGGTGAGAAGCCCTCTCTCCATCACAAGCTTGTATACACTTCCTCCGGTTTTTAGAGCCTCCTGAGCAATTTCCGAACTCATTTCGTAGCCGATGAACTGCTTTAGAGCAGTGACAATTCCAATAGAGTGCTCTACCATATGGCGACACTGATCTTCATTGGCTACAATTCCGTCGATGCACTCTTCACGAAGGGCTTTAAGAGCTCTTATGAGCCAGTCGCTGGACTCTATAATACTATGTACTATAACCGGCTCCATTACATTCAGCTCAAGCTGTGCCGCCTCCGAAGCGAGACATACAGCCATCTCGTTTGCAATAATTTTAAAACAGACCTGATTAACAACCTCCGGAATAACAGGATTTACCTTTCCGGGCATTATAGATGACCCAGGCTGCTTAGGTGGCAGGCTGATCTCTGCCAGACCAGTTCTCGGCCCTGAGGATAGCAGACGAAGGTCGTTGCAGATCTTTGATAACCTTATCGCTATCATCTTAAGTGCAGATGCATAGAAGACCATACTCGATGTGTCATTAGTTGCCTCAATAAGGTCCTCTGCGAGACGAATATCCCACCCGGTGATATCCCGGATGTGTTTGATGCAGGCCTCTGCATATCCGGGCTCTGAGGTGATACCTGTACCGATTGCAGTCGCACCCATATTTATGAAGAGAAGCTCTTTGGCTGCCTTCTCCAGGCGGCTAAGTTCGTGTTTCATTGCAAATTTATAGGCACCGAAACTCTGCCCCAGTGTCATAGGGACTGCGTCCTGAAGCTGGGTACGTCCCATCTTTATGATGTGTGCAAACTCTCTCTCCTTTCTCTCAAAAGAGTCAATTAGTTTTTGTAAAGCCTCCCTTACGTGAAAGTGAGTGAGATAGAGTCCGATATGCATTGCAGTAGGGTATGCGTCATTTGTAGACTGAGCCATATTTACGTGGTCATTTGGGTTACAGTATTTGTACTGCCCCCTCTTTTTACCCATTATCTCAAGAGCTCTGTTTGCAATCACCTCGTTTGCATTCATATTCACACTTGTTCCAGCCCCCCCCTGTACCATATCTACCGGGAAGTGTTCCAGGTGTTGTCCCTCCATAAGCTCTTTACAAGCTGCGACAATTGCATTCTTAATTTTATCGTCTATGAGCCCAAGTTCGTGATTTGCCAGAACTGCTCCCATCTTTACTATACCGAGTGCCTTTGTGAACTCCGGATATTCATAAAGATAGTCTCTGCTGATATCAAAATTCTCAACGCATCTTAGAGTTTGTACTCCGAAAAGCGCCTCTACCGGCACCTCTTTGCTTCCGAGCAAATCGTGCTCAGTACGTGTTTTTCCACTGGTTTTTAATGGGACTCTCTCCATAACAATATGTTTTAAAAGAAGCTGCAAATGTAATAAATTGAAATATAAAAAAGCCAATTATTCTTAGGATATCTAAGAACAACTGCGCTTTTCCTATGGCAATGATTAGTGTATCCTAGGCGAAGAATTTATTCACCTTCTTGAGTGCAGATGGAAGAGCGAATACCACAACCCGGTCATAAGGCTTGATCTCTGTATCGCCTAGCGCAATGAAGCTATTGTTCCCTCTTATTACTCCACCAATAATTGCATCTTTAGGAAACCCGAGATTGCGGACTTTATCTTTTGTGATGGAACTGTTCGGGTTTACAATGAACTCCAGAATCTCTGCATCAGAACCGTTAAGGCACTTTATTGACTGAACTTTATTTGAGAGGGTGAACCGGAAGATACGACTGGCAGTAATAAGTTTTTTATTTATAACTGCATCTACACCCATACCCTCGGCAAGTTTTATATAGTCAATATTTTCTACCTCTGCGATAGTCTTAGCAACACCCATCTTTTTAGCCATTACGCAGGAGAGGATGTTGGTCTCAGAGCTGCTGGTAACAGCTACAAAAGCATCAAAATCATTAACATCCTCTTCAATGAGAAGGTCTGTATTTCTGGCATCTCCGTTGATTACCAAAGTTTTACTAAGCCTTTCGTTAAGAACATCGCAACGCTCCCTTTTAAGTTCTATTAGCTTAATATAGTCTACAGTGCTTTCAAGTTTCTTTGCAACCATCTCTCCAATTCTGCCTCCCCCAACTATCATTAGCCTTTTTACATCTATGTTGTTTTTCCCGGAGTAGCTCATCACCTCCTGAACTCCGGTTCTCTTGGATATAACAAATACAAGATCGTGCATTTGAAATCTGGTAGAGCTTCTCGGAATAATGGTTTCACCTTCGCGGGATATAGCAACTGCTCTGTATTGAGGTTCTCCAACAGCAGTATAATCTGCAAGCGTTTTATCTATCAGAGGTGCTCCGTCATCCAGCCGGAAGACAATTAGCTGAAGCTTACCACCGGAGAAGTCCATAAACTCCGAGGTGCCGGTCTGCTTAAGAAGGTCAATAATTTCGTGAGAGGCAATCTTTTCCGGATAGAAAAGGAGGTCTATGCCCATCTCTGTAAATAGGAGCTTGTTCTCGTTTTGCAGATACTCATCGTTATTGATACGCGCTGTAACTTTACCACTTCCCATCTTTTTTGCAAGGAGCGCACTTATAAGATTAACGTCCTGCTCCTGAGAGGGACTTACTGCAATAAAAAGGTCTGCCTTAGCGGCACCAGCATATGCAAGTGTCTTTATAGATGTAGGTGAACCGAATACAGTAAGAACATCTGAATTCTCCGCAACTCTGTTTAATCTGGACTCGTCGTTGTCTATCAACGTCAAGTCGTGATACTCATTGCTAAGCATTTTGGCAAGGTGGCTACCCACATCGCCGGCACCTGCAATAATTATTTTCATTTTAAACTATTTTAATACTCCTCCTCATTGAAGAAGAAGTCCTCTTTGCTGGGATAATCGGGCCAAATATCCTCAATACTATCATAAACCTCCCCATCCTCTTCCAAATCTTCAAGATTCTCTATCACCTCAAGAGGTGCTCCTGAGCGGGTTGCATAATCAATAAGCTCTTCTTTAGTTGCAGGCCATGGAGCATCCTCCAGTTTCGACGCCAGTTCAAGTGTCCAATACATAGCACAAATAGTTAATAATTAAGCATTTACAATACACTGCCAAAATAGTCTGCGAAGGTAGTGAAATATTTTTGATTTACAAGATTATTGATACCAGAAATCGTCCCCAAATCCATTGATCATTGATAAGTATCTGGCATAGACATATAGGTAATCCGATAGTCGGTTTAGATATTTAACTGCAATCTCCAGCCGAGACTCTACCATAACTGATATTGATGCTCTCTCTGCTCTTCGACATACAGCTCTTGCAATGTGGCACTCTGCTGCAACACGGGGTCTTTCGGGCAAGATGAATGCACTCTGCTCAGGCAGTTTTGCAGTCATTTCATCTATTTGATTTTCAAGAAAATCTATTTCAAGATAGTCGAAAGGCTTTAATTTTTGAGATGTTGTTTGGTCAGATGCAAGGTGTGCAGCTACCAGCATCAGATTTGCCTGAATCCTTCTTAGATTATCGTGATAAGGTTCTCCAAAAGCATCAGCCCTTAATAGTGCAATATGTGAAATAAGTTCGTCAACACTCCCGTATGCATTCACTCTGGGGTCATCTTTACTCACCCTCTCTCCTCCAACAAGAGATGTTCTCCCCTTATCTCCGGTTTTGGTATATACCTTCATTTGAATATTAAATTAAAGCAGTGCTGTTTAGTTATAGTCGAGACAGTTTTTATTTACCTCATCTGACTCAATAAGACCATCTCTGAGTCGGATTATTCTTTTTGCGTGTTTCGCTATATCCTCTTCGTGAGTTACAACTATTATAGTGTTCCCTTTTTTGTGAATATCTGCAAAGAGTTTCATTATATCTGCAGATGTCTTGGAGTCCAGATTCCCGGTTGGCTCATCTGCAAGTATTATAGATGGTTTGTTTACAAGAGCTCTGGCCACTGCAACCCTTTGACGCTGACCTCCGGAAAGCTCATTTGGTTTGTGGTGGAGGCGGTCTGTAAGATCTACGCTCTCAATAGCCTCTCTTGCCATAAAGTCCCGCTCTGCTTTTCCTATACCGGAGTAGATTAAGGGAAGGGAGACGTTATCCAGGGCGTTGTACCTCGGCAGAAGATTGAATGATTGAAATATAAAGCCAATCTCCTTATTCCTCACCTCTGCAAGATCGTTATCATCCATTTTGGAGACATCGGTTCCGTTAAGAATATATGTGCCGGCTGTAGGGCTGTCAAGACACCCCAGAATGTTCATCATAGTAGATTTACCGGAACCAGACGGTCCCATTATGGCGACGTACTCATTTTTGTGGATTATTATATCTACACCGTTAAGAGCCTTTACCTCCTGAGTACCAACTTTGTAGAATTTTTTTATTCCTTTGATTATGATGATTTCTTTGTTCATCTTGTTTTGTTTTAAAGTGCAAATCTATAAAATAAAGAGACTCTCTTTGGTATTTGATAGTGGAAAAATTTCTGAGGCACTCCTGTAAAGAGTCTCAACTGCCCGCTCACCCTCTTCTGAAATGTCCACAGAGTATTGATTGACAAATAATTTGATATGTTTTTGCAAAACATTCACCGCCATCTCTCTGGCGTGACACCGGGTATATTCGACAGATATATGTGGGTTTTCAAAAGCAAATTCAATACTTCTTTTGAGAATTCGGTTCACTCTCTGTTGAGTTTGTGAATCAATTGACCTTCTGATTGCAATTCCGCCCAGTGGAATGGGCAGAGAGAACCTTTTATACCATAAATCACCCAAATCTGCAATCTTACTGAGACCCTTTTCGCAGTATGTGAAACGGCTTTCGTGAATCAGAACCCCGCTTGAATATCTCCCTGTTAAAACGGCATCTTCAATTTCAGAGAAAACTAAAGGGTCACTTTTTTTAATCTCCGGGAAGAAGATTTTAAGCAACAGTGCTGCAGTTGTTTTCTCTCCAGGAATTGCCGTAACGGACCTGCTGAGCAGCTCCAGATTAATAGCTCCGTTTTCCAAAAACAGAGGAGAGCCCTTTTTTGCAACCAGAAGAGGACCGTTATTAAATCCCAATGCGCCTCCTGCACGTAACATAATATATTTATCTGCCAGGTGGCAATATGCGTGGTAACTTAGTTTGCAGATGTCATAGATACCTTCTGCCGAACTTTTATTGAGAGTCTCAATATCCATAAGACTGACATCAAATGTAAGACCCTCGCAATCTACAAGCGAGTGAACCATTGCGTGAAAAGCAAAAGTATCGTTGGGGCAGGGTGAATATGCAAGGTTCAGCCTCATTTGACCAGAGCCTTGAGCAAAACTCTTGAGGCTTCTCTAAGAGAGTCCAGAGCAAGAGGGATATTCCATAAGGAGCGATTCCTCTCTCCAACCTCATTGGATACGGAGCGAAGTTCAATAAACGGAAGTTTTTCCAGTATGCATACATAGAAAAATGCGGCACCCTCCATACTCTCTAAAGAGGGCAAAAAATCTCTCTCAAGTTGATCTCTCTTGCCGGGCAATCCGCTTACTGTTTGAACGGTAACAGCGGTAGCTCTTTTATATGGGGATAAAGCTGCCTCTACTGCTCCAGATAGATCGGGTGCAAGGAGTGCACCGCTATGAAAAGGGTGAGTATCTGCATCCAGAATCTTATAGTCAAACAGAGTCTGGAAACCGGTACAGGTTTCAAAACCGAGGTCTCCGAAATACTCTCTGTCTACTCTTGCAACAGCTCCAATCGGGAACTCCCCGGAAAAGCTTCCGGCTATCCCAATGTTAATAGCCAGGTCAAATTTGGCGGCAGTTGTATTCAATATTTTTGTAAGCCTGTAGCTTGTAGATGTAGTCCCTATTCCGGTTAACATCCATTCGATTTCCAAACCATATTGTTCACTTTTAGTGAGTGAATTGTAAGCCTGTCTTGCAGTTATGAGCTCCTCCTGTTCGGCTGCTGTTATCAGTAATCTCATTCTATGTCCCTTTTTTTTGTATAATTGCACCATATTTGAACAATTCACGAAATTAGATATTTATTATGGCATATACAAAGATTGAGCAATATGACGAGGAGACAACTCAGTCTATTGCTAAACACTACAAAGAGATACTGAGACTTTTAGGGGAAGATACTTCAAGAGAGGGGCTTATACTTACTCCGGTTAGAATTGCAAGATCAGTTCAGTTTCTGACTCAGGGTTATGAGATGGATGGTCCCTCCATCCTGAATTCGGCCAAATTCAAGGAGGAGTATCAACAGATGGTTCTGGTAAAAGATATTGAGCTCTATTCTTTGTGTGAACACCATATGCTCCCATTTTACGGAAAGGCTCATATCGCATATATTCCAAACGGATACATAACAGGCCTTAGTAAAATTGCAAGGGTTGTAGAGGCCTATGCCAGAAGACTTCAGGTACAGGAGAGACTTACCGTGCAAATCAGGGATTGTATACAGGAGACTCTAAACCCGCTCGGCGTTGCTGTTGTTATTGAAGCTTCGCATATGTGTATGCAAATAAGGGGAGTGCAAAAGCAGAACTCCGTAACCACTACATCTGCATTTACAGGAGCTTTCCTTAAAGATATAAGAACCAGAGAGGAGTTTATGCACCTGATAGGTGTCTCTCGTCACTAGAGTTTCATAGCCAGAGTAAAATCAAACTGCAGTCCTGTATCTGCCCTGTTGCAGACAACGATTTTTCCTTTATGAAGATGAACTGCGTTTCTCACAATTGCGAGCCCAAGCCCGCTGCCTCCGCTTTTACGGCTGCGCCCCTTCTCCACTCTGTAAAAACGCTCAAAAATTCTGTGGATATGCTCTTCCGGGACACCTTTGCCGGTATCGTAATATGAGAAGTAGGCCTCACGCTCCGTGACTCCGGTTACCTTTACATAGATATCCAGATTCTCTCCGGCGTGTTCAATAGAGTTGTCAATCAGATTTTTAAAGAGAGAGTAGATCAAAAGATAATTTCCTTCAATCTCCAAATCTTGGCTCACATCTGTATTGAAACGTATCTTTTTCTCCTCGAGCTTAAATGATAGATCGCTCTCAATCTCCTTAAGACAGCGATAGATGTTTATGCTCTCGTACTCAAATTTATCTGCAGCCTCCTCTATTTTGTTGAGAATTGAGATGTCATTCACAATTGCAGAGAGACGAAGAGATTGAGCGTAAGCTCTCTCAATAAAGAAGCGACTCTGCTCTTCATTGAGATTCTCCTGTTGAAGCAGGGTCTCGAGGTAGCCTCTTATTCCGGTAACCGGAGTTTTAAGTTCGTGGGATACATTGTGGGTGAGCTCCTGCTTATACCTTTTAGTATGCTCAAGCTGGCGAAAAGCGTTCATAATTTTCTCTCCAACCCCTCCCATTTCATCCTTTGGAAAACGAATTTCGTCATAGTCCTCCTCTCCCTGTTCAACTCTTGCGATAAACTCTTTGAGCGCACTGTATGGTTTGCTTATCTGCCTTGTGAGGTAGCCAAGGACTGCAGATGCAAGGAGGAAAACTACTATTATATACAACTGCCACGTCTTATCATTTTTTATAACGGGTAAAATCAAAGAGTCATAATCAAGGGCAACCCGTATATATTTATCGGGATATTTTTTTGCAAAAAAGAGATACTCGCGTTTTAATGTATTGGAGTATCTCAAGGCAGAGCCGGAGCCGGTTTTAGCTGCATCAAGAAGCTCCGGCCTATTGGTATGATTGTCCAGAGTTGAGTCTCTGTTTGAAAAATTGTCAAAAATTACCCAAGCGTTGCTATCCAGAATTGTAATCCTCAACTCTTGTGGAAAGAGGTCGCCGGCATATTTCAGAACAGCTTCAACCTGCTCTCTATTTGCGCAATCTTTGACTGAGGCATAGATAATATCCGGATAGGGGTGAATTCTGTATGAGAGCTTCTCCAGTTTAAACTGACTCTCACGTCGGATAAGGATCAATGAGAAGAGCAGACTTGTAGCTACCAGCACTAACAAAAAATAGGTGAGAATTTTATATCTGTAGCTGATCTTCATCTTTAACCCTCCTCATCCGGATCAAAGCAATATCCGTACCCAGACCTGTTGACTATAAGAGAGCTGTAAGGCTCAATTTTTTTTCTTAGCCTTGCAATATGGACATCAATTGTCCTATCAAGTACATATGCTTCGTTTTGCCATATATTATCGAGAATTTGTGCACGGGAGAAGATTTTTAGGGGTTGAGATGCAAGCATATATAATATCTCAAACTCTTTTTTTGTGAGTTTGATATCCCTCCCTTCAATAGTGATAATTTTATTAACGAAGTTGATTGACATACTTTTGAATTCAAACCCGGAGTCAGACACTTTTTTTGAAACTTTTGAGCTATTCTCCTCTGCAGAAGTTCTGGAGAGAACAGCTTTAACCCTTGCAGTTACCTCTTTAATAGAGAAAGGTTTTGAGATATAGTCGTCTGCACCGATATTAAACCCTTTGAGCTTATCGCTCTCCTGATCTTTGGCAGTTATAAATATTATTGGAATTTTCCGGGGATACTCCTCCCTGATAAGTTCGGCAAGCTTAAAGCCGGAGATTGCACCCATCATAACATCCAGCAGAAGCAGGTCATAGTTATTCTTCAGTTTAGAGTAGGCCTCCTCTGCAGAGTAAGCAACATCCGTGTCAAAACCTGCACTCCTTAGATTAAAGCTGAGAATTTCGCACAGATCCTCTTCATCGTCTACAACAAGTATTTTCTTCTTTTTCATAGCGCAAATGTAAGATATGACAACAAATCAATGCTAAAATAGGGGGTAACTTAAGAATTTCTTAACTTTTAGTTATTATTTACTTAACATACCCGAGATACTTTTGCATCATAATTATTAAGACAAAAGTAGTGAGAAATTTATTGATTATTAAAGCAATTTGCGTATTGATTTTTATAACTCCAAATAGAGCTGATGCACAAGCTTCAACGAGTGTTCTTGAGGGTAAAGTTATTGATAAATCTACAGGAGAGCCAATTATTGGAGCAACAATCTTCTTACCCAATATCAGAAAGGGGGCAATGACAGATCTAAACGGGTTATATTCAATTACAACTCTTCCACCCGGAATACATAAGGCTGAGATATCATGTATTAGTTATAAGAAAATATCTGTGAACGACCTTGAGATTAAGGAGGGGAGTAACAGCTTTGATATTGTAATGGAGGAGTCTGCAAACCTATTGGATGAGGTTGTGGTAACCTCTGTGAAAAGGATGAATTCAGAGATAGCAATGGTTCAGGCTACACGTAGTGCCGGTGTGGTTATGAGTGGTATGTCCGGTAAGCAGATTGCCAAATCTCAGGACAGAAATGCAGCGGAGGTAGTAAGGAGAATACCCGGAGTATCAATAATGAATGACAGATATATAATAGTGAGAGGACTACCAAGCAGATACAACAACGTATGGGTAAACAATTCATCTGTTCCAAGCACTGAGGCAGATTCCAGATCTTTCTCATTTGACATCTTACCATCTTCACAGCTGGAGAGTATTATGATAGTAAAATCACAATCAGCAGAGATTCCATCAGATTTTTCGGGAGGTTTTGTAAAGATAACAACAGGCAGTATGCCCGAAGTATCCGAGTCTACTATCTCTTACGGGATGGGTATGAATAGTGTTGCCCACTTTAATGATCAGTACAGAACCAAGGGATATTTAACTGAGTTATTCGGAATAAATGGAGGTCAAAGGAACCTAAAAGGATTTGTTCCTCAAAGGCTGGATAACAACAACTCATCTCTTGTTACTGAGGTTACAAAGAGCGGTTTTTCAGAGGAGTGGGAGGTTTTAAGAGGCAAGGCACTGCCAGACCAAAGAGTTACAATGATGTTTGGAAGAGCCTATAATTTAAAAAAAGGGTATAAAATGGGGATTGCCGGGGCATTTAACTATTCCAGAAGTTCACAAACCTATAAGGATATGACCAATGCAAGGTTTGGGGTTTATAATATAAATACCGATGAGCCGGAGTACATCTATAAATATACCGATAATCAGTATAGTCTGGATTCAAGAATCGGAGGTATGCTAAACATAACCCTAATGTCCGGGAAGAACAAAATAGAATTCAGAAATATGGTAAATATAATGGGTAAAAACCGTTATACATCCAGAGAGGGGTGGCAAAATATCAGTGCTAAATATATACAAGAGAAACAGGAGTATCTCTATACAAACCGAACTATATATACCGGACAACTGGCAGGAAATCATCGTTTTTCAAAAAGGACTCTTGACTGGAATGTAGCATACTCTTTTGCAGGAATGGATCAACCGGACAGAAGGATAATAAACAGAGAGGAGAACAATATTTACGGAGATCAGGACTTTGGTAAGATGTCCATAGATCAGAATGAGATAACACGGGATTTCGTCAATCTTAAAGAGCATATTGTTACACCAGCTTTAAACTACACTTTTCCTTTTGAAGTAAGCCAAAACCTATTTATGGAGTTAAGGGCAGGAGCTCTTGGAGAGTATAAAACTCGTAACTATAAAAACAGACAATTCTTTTATAGATTTAACAGATATTCTCTTCCTTCCGATTTTGTTTACAGAGATGTTGTAGATGAGATTCTTAAAGATAATAATTATGGATCAGATAAGCTTTATCTGTACGAAGATACCGATAACAGAAACAGCTACAAAGGAGAGATTCTCAATGGAGCAGGATATTTTTCCGCCAAAATTACAACCGGCAAGATTAATATTATTGCAGGATTAAGGGCAGAAATGGGCACAATGAAACTTACCAACTATGATAAAATTTATGAATACACTACTGTAAGCAAAGATTACAACTACTTTGACATAAACCCTTCTTTTAATGCATCATATAATATATCTAAAAATGAACTTATACGAATAGCATATGGAAAATCTGTAAACCGTCAGGAATTTAGAGAGGTATCTTCTTCTGTTTACTATGATTTTAATCTATTCTCAGATGTAAAAGGGAATCCGGAACTCAAACACGCTACTATAAATAACATTGATCTACGGTATGAGTACTATCCCACAAATAACGAATACATCACATTAGCTCTTTTCTATAAACACTTCAAAAACCCTATTGAGTGGACCTATCTCGATGCCGGTGGCTCCTATACCTATACATTCGAAAATGCAAAAGCCGCAAACAATATGGGAGCAGAGGCAGATATAAGGAAGAACCTGGGATTTCTTGGGTTCAAAAATTTCACCCTGGGATTGAATGCCGCCTATATTTACAGTAAGGTGGAGTTTGATAAGGAGAGTTCGCTTGAGAGGGATCGTGCAATGCAGGGGCAGTCGCCATATATAATAAATACATCCCTCTTTTATGACAATGAAAAGTTTGGATTTAGTGCCGGAATTCTTTATAACAGAATTGGTAAAAGAATAGTTGGTATCGGTAAGGCAGATACCGGAACAGGAGCGAGTGTAAACAATGAAATACCTGATACTTATGAGCTTTCTAAAGATATAATAGATATCTCAGTAAGTAAAAAATTTGGGAAAAGAGTTGAGCTAAAGGGCGGGATTAAAGATATTCTCAACCAAAGTGTAATTTTTCAGCAATACCCAAAATATGTGGATTCAAACGGCAATATGCAACAGAGGAACCAAAATTCGAAAAGCTTCAAACCAGGCAGTTATTTTACCCTTGCTTTACAGATAAAACTTTAATTCAAATAATAGAAACTAACAATTTAATCAATATGAAACAGTTAAAAACCCTTGCTATTTTATTGATCTCAATAATCGCATTGTTTATACCTTTTTCTTGTGAAAAAGAGGTTGTGACGCCAGCGCCGAACCCTATCGAGCAGATTATTTTTGAGGGGAATGTTATAGGCAACGGCTCCCAGGAGTTTGAAATCAAGAAGAACCACACCCTAAAAAAAGGCAAATACCTATTAAAAGGTTGGATATATATTACAGATGGAGCAACACTCACAATAGAACCGGGAACAATTATTAAAGGAGATAAGAACACAAAAGCTGCACTTATAGTTGAGACCGGTGGTAAATTAATTGCTCAGGGAACAGAAAATGAACCGATTATCTTTACATCAAATCAAGCGGTCGGGTCAAGAAAGCCCGGTGACTGGGGAGGTTTGGTTGTTTGCGGAAAGGCAAAAAACAATAAAGGTGAGATGATAATTGAAGGAGGGCCTCGTTCTAAGCACGGCGGTAGTAATGACGAAGATAACTCCGGAGTGATCTCCTATGTAAGAATAGAGTTTGCAGGATACCCCTTTAAAACTGATCAGGAGATTAATGGTCTTACAATGGGTTCTGTAGGCAACGGAACAAAGATAGATCACGTTCAGGTATCATACTCCAATGATGATGCCTTTGAGTGGTTTGGCGGAACGGTAAATGCTAAATATCTTGTTGCCCTTAATAACTGGGATGATAGTTTTGATACCGATGCCGGATTCTCCGGAAAGATCCAGTTTGGCTTAGTGGTTACAAATCCTAAGATTGCAGATATATCAAGAACTAACGGATTTGAGTCGGATAACAATTCAGATGCTCCGAATCAGCAGCCAATAACAGCACCAATATTCTCAAATATAACTATAATAGGCCCGGTAGGTCAAGATCCTGCATACCTGAATACAACTGCATATATTGACGGAGGAGTATATAACCCTAACAATGGATCAAAACTTGGTCAGCATCAGGCTGCAGTGCAAATCCGAAGAGGGTCAAATCTAAGTCTCTTTAACTCTGTTGCAACCGGATTTCCGGTAGGATTAGCCATATGCAACGATAAGGGTTCTCAAACACAACAGGCCGCAACTGCAGGAGCTCTTAAATTTCAAAATGTCTATTTTGCAGGGATGACCATCCTAGGAACTGACAAAGATGGCTCCTATAAAGATGCACTTTCAACCGACGCATCTGCAATGAATGAGGCAGTAGAGTCATTCTCCTCTTCATTCTTTAAACAGGTTGCCAATAATAATATAAACAACTCTTCTATTGCCACCGTATTGCTAAAGCAGCCGGCTAACCCTTCCGTTAATGGAAATTGGCTTCCAATGAGTACAAGTCCGCTGCTCAATAAGATTAATCTTTTTACCGATCCAAAGGTCTCAGTTTCTTTCTTTGACAAGGTTAATTTTATAGGCGCATTCCGGAGTGATGCTGCTGCAGATAACTGGACTCTGAAATGGACAAATTTCGACCCTCAGAATAGTACATACTAAAAGTTATTTTTTTAGTTCTAATCAAAACTTAATCAACACACTATCCGATGAAAAATATTATTCAACGGATAGTGCTTTATTAAATAAGTTTATTATATTTGCAAAGATAAAAAAACCGTAATGGTCTTCGCCTCAATCCTGAAAGATTTAAAATCGCTGATGTCGGTTTCGTCAATTGACGAGATTGATATTAACTCCTCCCACAAGGCCAACATCTATGCAGGAGCTTTAGGGACGCTGATATTAACCCTCTTTCTGGTCCTTTTCATCTATTACGACCCTAATTACTACAGATATCCTATCTTCTTTATTCTCGCTCTTTTCCCTTTTCTGTGGAGTTGTCTCTTTTTTGGTGATAAAAAGCACCACTTCAGGTGTGCTATCACAATGTATCTCGTCTTTACAACATTCCTTTCTGTAATGTCAATGCTCTTCTTCGGCAAAGAGCTCGGGATTCACAACTACCACTTGGTTTTGGCACTTCTTCCTCTTATCTCGTTTAAAAGGGAGAGATGGATTACAATTGCCTTTATACTTCTTCTCAACTTTGGTCTGTATCTGTATATTCAACTGGAGTGGATGCCATCCTCACCACTTCTGGTTTTTCCTAAGAGTCTCGAGAAAATTAACTTCCTCACCTCTATTATCCTTTTTGGGATGACCTTCTCTATTTTAATTCTTGACAGGCAGATAATTGCACAAAAACACTTTATGCTAAGGCATCTGGCACAAGAGCTTAGCGTTAAGAACTCAGAGCTGGAGAACGCAGTTGCAACAAAAGATAAATTTATATCTCTTATAGCCCACGACCTTAAAGGCCCGGTGGGTAACCTCTCAAACTTTCTCGAGCTGCTTTCAGACAAACTAACATCTTTAACCAAGGACGAGTTATATGACTCACTCTACGTTTTGAAGAGCTCCTCAAGAAACACATATGACCTTTTGGAGAATCTGCTCAATTGGTCGAGGATTCAGACAGGAGACATAAGTTTTAGCCCTGCTAATGGAGATCTCTGTACAATTGTCTCCAATAATATTGAACTTTTCAAGCCAATCTCATTCAGAAAGGGAATAACACTGGAGTATAACCCCAATGGCCCAAACATTGTGAGTTACGATACCAATATGATAAACACTGTTGTTAGAAACCTTCTTAACAATGCTGTAAAATTTACAAATTCAGG
Organism: uncultured Muribaculaceae bacterium; assembly: GCA_964351405.1. GTDB lineage: Bacteria > Bacteroidota > Bacteroidia > Bacteroidales > UBA932 > Bact-08. The sequence goes on from CAYGOE010000001.1 coordinate 40,638, forward strand.
CGGTAAAATTGTTGTAACCTGCAACAACAACAATAATAAAGCTGAGATTTACATTGAGGATACAGGGGTAGGAATGGATAGGGAGACCCTTGAGAATCTATTCAGGCTGGATATTAAACATTACCCATCTACAGGAACTGCGGGTGAGAGTGGAACAGGACTCGGCTTAATTATGTGTAATGAGTTTATTCACAGGCACGGCGGGGTAATAACTGCCGAGAGTACTAAGGGAAAGGGGAGCAAGTTTACCATATCTCTCCCTATGAGCAGTTAACGTTTAGTAAGCCCCAACTCTTTAGCTTTAAGCTCCATTAACGCTTCTGCTTCATCTTTATCATTTCCTATCACCCCATCCAGAATTGCATTCTTAATATACTCCTTTATTATTCCAATCTCTTTACTCGGGCTGATCTCATAAATCTCCATAATGCGCTCTCCGGTTACAGGATTATGAAATTGTCTTACTGCATCCTTCGCCTCAACCTCATTAAGCTTCTCTCTCACAACCGAGAAATTCCCTTTGTGCTTTTTTATGGTATTCTCATTCTTAGAAGTAATATCCGCTTCACACAGCAACATTAGGTCATCTATATCTTCGCCCGCATCAAAAAGAAGCCTCCTCACTGCCGAGTCACTAACCTCCTCCTGAACCAGTGCAATTGGCCTGAGATGAAGCTGAACCATCTTCTGCACATACTTCATCTTCTCATTCATAGGCATTTTAAGCTGGTTGAAAATCTTAGGAATCATCTTTGACCCAACAAAATCGTGGCCGTGAAATGTCCATCCGATATTGGGTTCAAAGCATTTGGTTGCCGGCTTTGCAATGTCGTGTAGCAATGCAGCCCACAGAAGCCATAGATTATCAGTATGTTTGGCAAGGTTGTCTACCACCTGCAATGTGTGTGAGAAGTTATCTTTATGTCCTTTACCCTCGGTGTTCTCTACTCCTTTGAGTAATAGAAGTTGAGGTAGAATCATCTCCAATAAACCGGTAGATTCAAGCAGCAGAAATCCCACTGAGGGGAGCGGCGAAAGAAGTATTTTATTAATCTCTTCGTTAATCCTTTCGTGTGAGAGAATTTTGATTCTTTCCCGGTTTCGCTTTATGGACTCCAGTGATTCAGGATCTATGGAAAAGGATAGCTGAGATGCAAATCTTATTGCCCTGAGTATTCTTAAAGGGTCGTCGCTATATGTTGTATCCGGCTCAAGTGGGGTTCTTATTAAGCCATTCTCAAGATCTTTTACCCCGTTGAAAGGGTCGGATAGCCTCCCAAAATCCTCCTCCTGCAGGCTCAATGCAAGTGCATTTATAGTAAAATCTCTTCGAAGTTGGTCATCTTCAAGCGATCCATCCTCAACTATCGGCTTCCTGGAGCTAGCCCTGTAGGACTCTTTGCGAGCCCCTACAAATTCGATCTCCAGGTCGTGCCATTTTAACATTGCTGTACCAAAACTTTTAAAAACAGAGACGGTGGTACCAAGGGTGAGAGCTACCCTCTCTGCGAGTTCAATACCGCTCCCCTCAACTACAATGTCAATATCCTTGCTTTTTCTTTTGAGTAAAGAGTCTCTTACATATCCTCCAATAACGAAAGCTCTCACTCCAGATAACTCTGCCTCTTTGGATATAATTTTGAATATCTTATTTTTAAGAAAGTTCATTGTAGTTTGGTATCTCTGTTAAAAATGTATACTTACCATCTGAGGGGTCAATTTTCCCCATAAATGTATCTCTTCCGTTTGTAACCAACAGAAATTTCACTTTAAGTGCCAAATTATATCTTACAATCTGCTCAAAGCTCTCCCTTGAAATCTTTACATCAGGAGATTTGCACTCTGCAACCATTATCGGGTTTGACTCCCTGTCAAAGATTACAAGATCTCCCCTGTATTTTAACCTGTTTATTACCAAGGAGTATTCGCAGCTCATAAGATGCAGTGGATATCCTAAATTTAAAGAGAGCTCTTGAATAAGTTGTTGCCTGACACCCTCCTCCGGAGTGAGTGCAACTCTCTTTCTTCTCACAGGGTCAAATATACTCTCTCTCATCCGGTCGTTAATTACCTCGCAAAGATATAAAATTTGCTCTGTTTACCCTTTTTGCATAAATTAGCCGACAGATATTATGGGGAAAAAAGAGATAGAAAATAGTATAAAAAACTTCCGGGAGATTCTCTCAGGCATTAAGGGAGGCTCCTTTAAACCCTTCTACCTGCTTATGGGGGAGGAGCCCTATTACTCGGATGTTATTATTGATGAGATTGCCACAAACGCACTCAACGAAGATGAGAGAGGGTTTAATCAGTTGATTCTCTATGGTTCAGATGTAACTGCAACTCAGGTGGTGGAGTCGGCTCGTCGTTATCCTATGCTTGCTTCAAGGCAGGTTGTCATCTTAAAGGAGGCTCAGCTGATGGATCGTATGGATGAACTTGAATTCTACTTCCGTCAGCCTATGCCTACCACACTTTTAGTTGTCTCGCTCACCGGCAAGAGCATTGATAAACGCACCACTCTCTACAAAAGTGCACTCTCAAACGGAGTTGTTTTTGAGTCATTCACACTCTATGAAGATATGATCTTCTCCTGGATTGAGAGTTACATAAAATCCAAAGGGTACACAATATCCCCGGAGGCTGCGATGCTTATGGGGGAGTATTCCGGGACCGAACTCAGAAAAATGGTGCTGGAGCTGGACAAACTACTTACAAACTTGCCTGATAGCAAAAAAAAGATAGAGACATTAGATATAGAAGAGAACATTGGAATAAGCAGAGAGTATAATGTTTTTGAGCTTACAAAGGCAATTTCGTTCAGGGATAGTGTTAAAATCTTCAAGATAGTAAAGCACTTTGGAGCATCTCCACGGCAGTTTCCATTGGTTGTGACAACATCTGCCCTTTTTATGCACTTTTCAAGAGTATTGAAGTATCACGCCCTTCACACGAACGGAGCTAAGCCCTCAAGGGGAGAGATAGCTTCATACATTGGTGTAAATCCCTATTTTATGCCGGAGTATGACCAGGCAGCCCGAAACTACCCGCTCATCAAGTGTATGGAGGCAATATCATTAATAAGAAGATATGACTCAATGGGGAAAAGCTCGCAAAGAGGTGAGGCAGAAGATGGGGATATACTGCTGGAGCTTGTTTATAAAATCAGCCACTGATTTTCAACAATAGCAAATCTAAAACAACCGAATCTACAATAACAGGCTAGTCTACAACAACCCGCTCAACTCGTTGTGAGATTGAGGTGAAGATCTCATAGGTTATTGTTTTGAGAACATTTGCAAGTTCACGAGGGTGAGGAGAGTCTCCGAAAATTGTGACCTCATCTCCCGGCACTACATCTATACCGGTTACATCAATCATAAAGGAGTCCATACAGATATTTCCGATAGTAGGGGCTAACTTTCCGTTAACCATAAATTTAATGGAGCCTCTGGATAGGTGTCTGTCAATACCATCTGCATAACCAACAGGTATTGTAGCAATTTTTTTTCCTTCGCTGCCAACCACCCCGTGTCTTCCGTAACCAACAGTGCCTCCCTTTATCTGCTTAACCTGAATAACGGGAGCAACAAATGATGCAGCAGGTTTTAGCTTTGTGTCATCTACATAGCTGGTGCCGTAGATGCCTATCCCTAGCCTTACCATATCCATCTGTGCATAGGTGAATCTCTCTATGCCGGAGGAGTTAAGGATGTGTCTCATAGGCATATATGAGAGTACAGAAGTCATCTCATTGGCCATTGTACAAAATATCTCTATCTGTTCTCTGGTAAAGCTGTCGTGTTTAGCCTCATCTGCAGCTGCCAGATGGGAAAAGAGGGATTTGATTTTAAGAGATGGGTTCTCTTTTATAGCCTGCTTTAACTCACTTAGCATTGTTATGTCAAATCCCACCCTCTGCATTCCGGTGTCAAGTTTGATATGCACAGGGTAGTGGGAAATTGAGGCCCTTTTTAATGCAGCGGCCATATCTGAAGCAGATTGAGGAGTTATAATGCTTGGTTCCAGATGATATTTAATGATTTCGTCAAAATTATCTACTCCGGGAGTAAGGACCAGAATTGGTAGTTTTATGCCGGCCTTTTTAAGCTTTATCCCTTCGCAGGGGAAAGCTACACCCAGGTAATCTGCACCAAACTCCTGAGATAATTTTGCAATTTCTAAATCTCCTAACCCATATCCATTTGCCTTAACTAAGACTAGCAATTTTGTTGTTGATGAGAGTTTTGAACGAAAAAAATTGAAATTGTGAAGTAGGTTCTTTTTGCTGATTCTTAGTTGAGCGTGTCTCATTATTTTGTAATTTTGGGGTAAAGTTAAGAATTGTTTAAAAAAATAACTTTCCATATTGAAAATCTTTTATACATTTGCCGCCATAAAATCAGACCTAAAAAATCAAATAACATTATGAAAATTAAATCACTAATTGCAGTATTTGCTATTGTAACGGCAGTTGCATCTTGTGGCACCAAAGAACGCTCACTCTCTGAGAGACTTTCTGGGGTATGGAGTGGCTCAAATACTATTGAAATCACGATGACAGACTCAGTCGGTAGTGTTGTTATTCAGCAGCTATCTGCGCCTATCGAGATTGAATATCTGTCAGACTCTACCTTTACCGCTGTTATCTCTATTAACGATACTATCCAAATTAAGATGGGTGGTATTGCAAACGTTACAGACACACTTGCAACTTTGAGCGGATCTATGGCTGCTAAAACAAATATGGATATTGTGGGTGAGATGAAAATTAATGCAGATGAGTCTCTTGCCTTTACATATACTGGAACTTCTCCTGAGGTAAACGTAATTCACAAAGGTACCGTAACAGCTGTACGCAAGGTTAAATAGCTACAGATTCTGCTCGTTAAGAGCATTAAAACAGTGGCGACAGATTGGCTCATAGCTCTCTTTTTCACCGAGCATAACCAGTTTGTCGCTTTTAGTTAGGCGGTGTGAGTGGTGGGCAAGATTACCACACCTTACACAAATAGCGTGAACTTTTGTAACATACTCAGAGACAGCCATTAAATTGGGCATTGGTCCAAATGGCTTTCCCAAGTAGTCCATATCCAGCCCGGCCACAATTACGCGTACACCATCTGCAGCTAATCTTTGGCAAACCTCAACAATTCCCGGATCAAAAAATTGCGCCTCATCAACCCCGACAACATCTACATTCACTGCATAGAGAAGAATACTTGAAGATGACTCCACCGGGGTTGAGCGAATCTTGTTTGAGTCGTGAGATACGACATCTGCAAGGGAGTATCTTACATCAAGCATTGGCTTGAATATCTCTACTCTCTGATTGGCAAAGGTTGCTCTTTTAAGCCTTCTTATAAGCTCCTCTGTTTTTCCGGAGAACATAGAGCCGCAGATGACCTCAATCCATCCTGCTTTTTTTGCGCTTTCAAGAAACATTTTAATTACTTTTGTATATGCTGCAAAGATAAAAAAGTTGAGATGCTAAACGCTAATAAAATTTCAGAAATTAAAATCATTATTGAGGGATTACTGAAGGATATTGAATCTTTGAGCGAGGTTCAGATTGTATCACAAATAAAGTGGGAGGAGGTGATGTTGAGCATCTCTATGGTTACCCAAAAACTGACAACCTTAAGGGTGGAGCAGGAGAGAAATTATTTCAGGGAGTTAAAGGAGCAGGCTCAAAAAGCGACTACTTCCAGAGACGAAGAGATAAGGGTGCTAACCCAGAGTATTGCAGAGCTAAAAAGATCTCTTTCAGATGTGAATCTCAATCTTTCAAAATCCATAGTTCCAAATCTCTTCACTTCAAAAGAGGTGACAAGTGTAACACTTAAGGATGCCGATATACTAGGCGAAGAGGAGCCGCTCTTCACAAAAGAGAGCTCCAATGAGAAGGCAGGCATTCATTCAGTTATAGAGGAGAATAATGAGGAGATAGAGTTTGAATTTCTTTCAGATACCAGACCGATAATAGATGTTGCTATGGGCTCCACACCCGAGTGGATGAAGGATAACCCGGGGCCCAAGGTGAATAATCTCCATATGGCAATAACACTAAACGATAAACTCTTTTTTGTAAAGGAGCTCTTTAGGGGTGACGAAGATCAGTTTCGCCTCAGTATTCAAAGGCTTAACGAAATGTCCTCTCTGGATGAGGCTCTTGAATATACCAGAAGCGCCTTTACGGAGTGGGATGAAGAGAGCAGTGCGGTATACAGATTCTATATGATATTAAGAAGAAGATACGATGGCTAAGCTATATGTAGTTCCAACCCCCATAGGTAACCTGGAGGATATGACACTGAGGGCCATTAGAGTGCTTAAGGAGGTAGATCTTATTCTTGCCGAGGATACTCGTAACAGCTCATTTTTAATGAAAAAATATGACATTAAGGTACATATGGAGTCCCATCATAAATACAATGAACACAAGAGTGTAGAGAGAGTGGCAGATAAGATTCTCAGCGGAATGAACATTGCACTCATTTGCGATGCCGGTACTCCTGGAATATCCGACCCCGGGTTCCTGCTTGTAAGAGAGTGCCGTGAGAGGGGAGTGGAGGTAGAGACCCTTCCAGGGGCAACTGCATTTGTTCCTGCTTTGGTAAACTCAGGGTTTCCTTGCGATAAATTCTGTTTTGAGGGGTTTTTGCCAATTAAAAAGGGCCGCACCAGCAGGATAAAAGAGTTGAGCGAAGAGAGCAGGACAATAATTTTTTACGAGTCACCTTATCGTCTTGTAAAAACTCTTACTCAGCTTTCTGAGTCTTTTGGCATTGAAAGGGAGGCTGCAGTCTCACGGGAAATTTCAAAAATTCACGAAGAGAACAGACGAGGAACATTAGTCGAACTTGTAGAGTGGTACACAAAAAGGGAGCCCAAGGGTGAAATTGTCATTGTCGTATCGGGTAAAATCAGATAACATTATTAAAATTTAAACTATCAGGAGGTGAGAGATGAAGTTGAGAGAGAGACTTTCCAAAGGAGAGGCATCCGGTGCCCTTACACTTATTTGTGTAATAGTGTTTATCCAGACACTTATTTTCCTTTTCAATAAAAATGATAAAGAGCCCTTGCCACCATCCCGGGGGGTGATGGCAACTATGAAAACAGAACCTGAAATGGTTGTTTCTAAGGAGAGAGAGACAAAAATAGAGAACCGAAGTTCAGGTGTTACAAAAAAAAACAGCAGTAGTCAAAAAGAGTATAATAAGATCGCAATCAATACCAAGGAAGAGTCTACTCAACTATTCTTATTTGACCCCAATATTGCAACACTGGAAGAGCTTATAAAACTCGGTCTTACTAATGGCCAGGCTACAGTTGTATTAAAATACAGAGAGAGAGGAGGGGTGTTTCGCAAGAGAGAAGATCTTAAGAAAATTTATGTACTACCGGATGGTTTTTATGAAAGGGTGAGTGAGTATATAGAGATAGAAGAGACAAAAGAGGACCCAATTGTCAAGAGTGAGAAATTGGCCATAAATGAGGATGTAAAAATTGATCTTAACAGCGCAGATTCGCTTCAGCTTTTGTCTCTTCCCGGAATCGGACCCTATTATGCTGGCAAGATAGTTGAGTTCAGAAAAAAAACCGGAGGATTTGCATACCCTTCACAAATAATGGATATAAAGGGAATAGACAGTGAGCGGTTTAATATGACCAGCAGGTTCATCTATGCAGATACCTCAAAAATTAAGAAAAAAGATTTAAAGAGAATATCTTTTGAAGAGCTCTCTGCAAACCCATACGTAGGGTCTTATCTGGCAAGAGCCATTATCAGATTCAGAGAGAGTATACATCCCGAAATGACCGACCTGGCATCACTTCTGGTCAATAATATAATAAAACCGGAATTGTTGAAAATTCTTAACTATTACTTTCATTAACTTTTTGTAATATTGTATTTTTATTTCAAAACTTAAACAATCAAGGATAAAATGGATGTCATAACCTGTCGCAATGTGGTTAAGAGGTTTAACCAGTTTACAGCTCTTGATAGTGTCTCACTCTCCGTACCAAAAGGTAAAATTTTCGGATTACTCGGCCCAAATGGAGCCGGCAAGACAACTCTTATCCGGATAATGAATCAGATTACAATTCCCGATTCGGGAGAGGTGCTTTTTAATGGTGTACCTATCAAGAAAAACGATATCGCCTATATTGGATATCTTCCGGAAGAGAGAGGTCTTTACAAAAAAATGAAGGTGGGAGAGCAGGCTCTCTATCTGGCCCGTCTTAAAGGGATGAGCCAGCAGGATGCAAATAAACAGCTTAAAGAGTGGTTTATAAAATTTGGCATTCAGGCCTGGTGGAACAAGAAGGTTGAGGAGCTCTCAAAGGGGATGGCACAAAAGGTTCAATTTATTACAACGGTGCTTCATAAGCCATCTCTGCTGATTCTTGACGAGCCATTCAGCGGATTTGATCCGGTAAATGTTCAGCTCATAAGAAACGAGCTTCTGGATATGAAAGCGAAGGGGGCATCAATTATTCTCTCAACACACAATATGGAGTCCGTTGAAGAACTTTGCGATAATATTGCCCTGATAAATAAAGCTCAACTTATTATTACGGGTGAGCTGGACGAGATTCGCCGTAACCACGGTAAAAATGAGGTAGAGGTTATCTATCGTGCATCTGAGCCATTTCATTTTGCCGGAATACCTCTTATAACTCTTGCCGAACAGAGCGAAACCAGACAGGGCTACAGAGCTGTTCTTGAGGTTAAAAAGGAGGCCTGCTCATCTGATACTCTAAGAGAGCTTCTTGCGAAAATTGACATACTCTCATACAAGGAGTTAATCCCCAGAATGAACGACATTTTTATTAAATTGGTTAGCTAAGGAGGGCACATTATGAATACAAGCAAACTTTCCCTGATTATCACACGCGAATTTCTGATTCGTGTTAAAAAGAGATCATTTATTATAATGACAATCCTGACCCCAATATTTATTGCGGCGCTGGTTGTACTTCCATCTGTTATTATGACTATCTCGTCCGGCAAGAAGGACCAGACAATTCTGGTTGTAGACAGATCTGAATTGTGTGAACCTTTTTTTAAGAACAGCGAAGAGTTCAACTATAAGTTTGACCCTACTGCCGACGTGGCCTCTCTTAAAAAAGATTTTCCCGAAGATCTTTTTGCAATAGTTGAAATATCTGCCCCGGACTCTATGTTGAATGTATCAGTGAGTGCTCACTCGCCAAAGCAGCTGAGTATGGATGCTAAAAACCAGATAGAGAGGTATGTTCAGAAAGCACTTGAGGACACGAAGCTAAAAAAATATAACATTGAGAATCTTGATCAAATCTTAAAAGATGTAAGGGCAGAGGTCACTGTAAAAACCTTTACCATCACAGAGGAGGGAGATGAGAAGTTGGGAATGGTTGAGATATATATGGCAATTTCATATCTTTTAAGCTTCTTTATTTATATGTTCATATTTATGTTCGGCTCTATGGTAATGCGTGGGGTGATTGAGGAGAAGACCAATAGAATTGTAGAGGTGATTATCTCATCTGTGAAGCCGTTCCAGCTTATGCTAGGCAAGATACTGGGGGTTGGTAGCGTAGCGCTCCTTCAGTTCTTTATCTGGATAATCCTTACTGCAGGAATAATTTTTGGTGTGCAGGCTATTATAGGAATGGATAAAATAACACAAGGGAGCGAGATGGCACAACAGCTATCTGCCGTTCAGGCTTCAGGTGAACTAAATGAAGTTATGACAGCCCTTCCAAAAGATGGGTCCCCAATGGGAGATATAATGAGTGCACTCTCTGCTGTACCTGTAACCTCTATTCTGATCTCATTTTTACTCTATTTTCTGCTTGGATATCTGCTCTACGCAGCTATGTTCTCGGCAGTGGGTTCTGCTGTAGATAATGAGGCAGATACTCAGCAGCTCATACTTCCTGTTACTCTTCCACTGATTATCGGGCTCTTTATTATGGTTCACACATTCCAGCATCCGGACAGCTCTCTCTCATTCTGGGGCTCTATGATACCTTTTACATCACCTATGGTGATGATGGCCAGAGTACCTTTCGGGGTTCCTTTATGGGAACTTGCTCTCTCAATAGGGTTGCTTATAGTTACTTTCCTGTTAATGACATACCTCTCGGCAAAAATCTACAGAGTCGGTATATTGATGTATGGGAAAAAAGCAAGCTGGAGAGAGATTATTAAGTGGATCCGCTACTAGTATTTATCATAGCCGGCACATTGGCTTAAATCTTTGAAAGAATGAAAAGAGATTCAATTAAATATCTGTTTATATTTCTGATCCTGCCCTCACTGCTCAATTCCCAGGAGTTTAATTTCAGCTACAGGGTATCCAGAGTACTTATGGACTCTACCTGGAACAGAGGCAACGAGCCTGTTGTTGCAGGCATAATAGAGTTCTATAAACCTGAGATGGACAGATTGATGCAACAGGTTATCGGGGTTTCTGATACCGAAATGCGTTCGGGAAGACCGGAGTCTCTGCTCTCTAACTTTGCCGTAGATGCACTTCTTGAGTTTAGCCGCAAGGTGAGTACAGGAAAAGTAGATTTTTCGCTTACCAATTTCGGAGGGCTCAGAGCAGCTCTGCCAAAAGGAAATATCAGGAGATATGATATCTTTTCCATTTTCCCGTTTGAGAATTATATTGTGATACTCGACCTTCCCGGAAGCTCGGTAAGGGCGCTTTTTGACTCTTTTGCCCGAAATCGTGTGGAGGCTTTTTCCTGGAATATTCAGCTAGAGATAAAAGCCGGAGCCCTTAAGGATGTGCTTATTGACGGAGAGCAGATAGATGACTCCAGAGTATACAGGGTTGCCACAATTGACTTTCTGATGAGCGGAGGGGACAATGTTCTCTCTCTCAAGGATGCTGTTGCCGTTGAGCAAACAGGAGTCCTTATAAGAGATGCAATGTTTAGTCAGATTGAAAAACTCACACAATCCAAAAAGAGGGTGACCTCTTCTATTACAAACAGAGTCAGAGTAGAAGATTAAAACACGGATAGTATGAAACACTCTATCAAATATGTCAAGCTGCTTCTGCTGTTACTTTTTGCAGCTGCAGTTTCAATCATAAATGGGCAGGATATTGTTATTCTACACACAAATGATGTACACAGTAACATTGAACCCCTCACAAGCGGGCGCAACGCCGGATTTGCAGGATTTCAAAGAAGAGCAAATTATATAAAAACTATACGTGAGAGCCATTCTAGTGTCCTTCTGCTGGATGCCGGAGACTATAATCAGGGAACGCCTTACTATACATTATTTAAAGGCAAAATGGAGATAATGCTCTATAATGCAATGGGTTATGATGCGGTTTCTTTGGGAAATCACGAATTTGACGATGGACAGAAAGCTTTGGCACAGAGGTTGGGAGAGGCAGAATATGTAACCCTGTGTGCAAACTATGATCTCTCTCAAAGTCCACTAAAAGATATTGTTAAACCGTACACTATAATCGAGAGAGGCGGAAAAAAAATAGGAATAATAGGGGTAATGCTGGATCTCAAGGGTTATGTGCCGGAAAGTGCAAGGGCGGACATTACCTATAAGAATCCGGTAAATATTGTGAATAAGCTTGCCAAGACTCTTCGGAAAAGAGAAAAATGCGACCTGATAATAGTATTAAGCCATCTAGGCTACGATAATGGTTCAAAAGAGAACCCCTCAGATATGGATTTGGCTGCAAAAACCCGTAATGTGGATATAATAATAGGGGGCCACTCTCATACATTTATGGAGCAGCCCTCTATTGTAAAAAATTTGTCAGGTAAAGGAGTGATAGTAAACCAGACAGGCGCACTGGGTGTCTATGTGGGAAGGATCGACATCACTTTTTAGGCTCCGTATATTTATATCGCTTGATTTTATGGGTAGCAGTTTTCTCAAATTGCTCCGGGTGATCGTGTACCGACGATATCTTTGAGAATTTATTAACACGTGAGTTTACATACTCCGAGATCTCTTTTTTTATCTGCTCCAACTTCGCGTTGAAAGCTTTGATAATCTCCTCTCTCTTCTCGTCATAGCTATGTATCAGCTCTTCTTTGGTTTTGCTAAACTCCTCTCTTTTCTCTTCAAAGCTCTTTGAGATACTCTCTTTTGTCTCGTAGTAAGCTGCTATGGCCTCCTCTTTTGCCTCTTTGAGAGCCTTTAATCTCTCCGGGTTGAGATAGACTCTTGCCACCAATTTCCCCTTGTTCTCTGTTACCACAGATTCGGAAACCATCCAGTGACCATTGATAATAGATTCAATCTCTTCCGGATAGATATTTTCACCACTTGGGCCGAGAATCATATTACTTACCCGCCCTTTTATATATAGCCGACCCTCTTTATCTATTATTCCAAGGTCTTTTGTTCTGAACCAACCATCTGCAGTAAAAGCCTGTTCGGTTGCTTCAGGATTCTTGTAATAACCAACCATTACATTTGGCCCTTTTGCCACAATTTCACCCTCTCCTGTCTCAGGATTCGGGTTATCGATTCTTAAAGTTACACCGTGTACTGCAGGGCCTGTAGATTGCCACTTTACATTGTCCGGAATTGCTCCGGCCAAAAGTGGTGATGTCTCAGTCAGACCATAACCGATTGCATAAGGAAATTTCGCCTCATAAAGAAACCTCTCAACCACTCCGTCAAGTTTAGCCCCACCAATTCCGAAGAATCTCAGTTTTCCCCCAAATGTCTCCATCAGTTTTTTACCAGCTACTCTGTTTAGAAGTTTTCTGCCGGGGGTGGTTTTATAGAGAGCCCGGGTTATTGGACTGGCGTTGAATTTTGGGAGCACAGTATTTTTATAGATCTTCTCTATAATCATAGGTACACTCAAAATTGTAGTAGGCCTTACATCCTTAAGAGCTTTAAGCAATATTGTCGGGGTAGGAGCCTTCTCAATATAGTAAACGGACGAACCACTTACCATAGGAAGCATCATACATAAACTGCACTCAAGTGTGTGAGAGAGTGGAAGGAGAGAGAGCCAGACATCCCACTCAAAACCGGGCCTCAAAAGAGAGGCAGAGTATAAGTGAGTGCTCAGGTTAGTATGAGTCAGCATAACTCCTTTAGAATTTCCGGTGGTACCGGAAGTGTAGATTATTGAAGCAAGATCCTCTCCCTTTGGAGAGATTGCCTCACCTCTTACCGGATTATCTTTGGCCTTCAAAACCTCTAATGTATCCAGAATCACAACAACATTCATCTTCTCGATAAGATCCTGAGGAACTTTGTATAGCAATCTGTTAGATACAAAAAGAGCATTTGATTCGGAGTGCTCAATCACATTGCGAATCTCAAACTCAGAGAAATCCGGAAGCATTGGGACAGCTATCCTGCCAAATGCAGTTGCAGAAAAATATGCTACAGGCCAGTTGGGCATATTTTGGCTGAGAATTCCTATTTTATCACCCGGCTTTATTCCGTTAGCAGATAAAAGTTCAGATACCTTTTCCGTTTTAGCCCCAAATTGTTCGTAAGTGTAAGAATCTCCGTGGATGTATGAAAAGCAGGTATTGTTCTTGAAATTAGTTGTACTATAAGTATATAGATCTCTTAATGTACTGAATTCAGGTATATTTCCCATTTTTAAAAATTAAACATTAGTGTAATAATTGCAATAATCATTCCAAATCATTTCCGGGTGTAAAATTCTTAGAGTGTTTTCCTACAACTCCCTTATCTTTATACCATTGCCGGATTCTTTTAAGGTCTGCTTGAGGGTCATCCGTAAGTTCAATCTTTTCGCCTCTGCCAACCTCCTTTTTGCCCCAGTCAAAGTAACCCAAGTAGACAGGAATATCTACAGCTTTTGCTATTGTATGAAATCCTGCTTTCCATCTCTGAATTGGCTTTCTTGTACCCTCAGGAGCAATTGCGAGGTGGAGTATCTCTCTGGTCCTAAACTCCTCAATCAGTTGAAGAGTTGTAGATGCCCCCTTTTTTCTGTCTACAGGAACTCCCCCCATAGCCCTTACGATAGGACCGAGAGGACCCCAAAAGAGACTCTTTTTAACCATAACACTGGCTGTCCGCCCCATTGAATTGTAATAAAGGAAAGATATAACAAAGTCCCAACTTGAGGTGTGAGGGACACCAAGAATAATACATTTCGGTTCAGGAGCGGGTGGCTCCATAGTTTTCCAACCCATTATCCAAAGTAGGAATCTAGAGATATACTTCATAGTTTTCGCTATTAATTTATACAAAGGTAGAAATTATCGGCACTAATTAGATAAACAGTGACATATTTGCCTCCTCACTTCTCTCCAGAGATATTGCCACCCCTGCAACGTTTACACCATCCATCAACTCCCCTTCTAAATATTGTACACCTCTTCACTCTTATCTTTAGGATTTATCCTCTCCACCTCAGATTTAACTCTTATATCGATATTGTAGCGGCTTCTAAACCCTTTTATTGTCTGCACAAAAAAAGCATCTCGACTGGTAATTGAATCCCCGATATAATTTGGTAAGCCACAATTTACATAGGAGACATACTCTCCTATCTCAAAGAGAATAATCTCTGCGCCTTCGTCATTTCTTCTCAATCTGACTGCAACAGTTGCACCCCCTGCAACCCCTCCGATAATCACATATTTCATTGTTTGGTTCTTATTAGTTTGTCAAATATTTTGGTCTGCATAGAAAGACAAATTTCATTATCTTTTAAAATAATTTCTATTGGAAATTTGTTTTCTATGAAATAATATTTATTTTTGTAAAAATTACACTTTATATAACTTTATAATGAGAATTTTAAATATGATATTCCCTCTTATTTTAGTTGTCGTAGCCGTGACTTCTTGCGGTGCAAGGGCTGGAGAGAATAAAGATAAGCAGGCAGACGATTCGCAAAAGAGAGCTGTAATAACCATATCTACAGATGAATTTGCAAAAAAAGTGGCAGATTTCAGATCCAACACCCAGAAGTGGAAATACCTGGGAGATAAACCTGCGATTTTGGATTTTTACGCAGACTGGTGTATCTACTGCAAGAAACTTACACCAATACTTGAAGAGCTGGCAAAAGAGTATGAAGGGAAGATATACATATACAAGATTGACACCGAGAAAGAGAGAGAGATTGCAGCAGCCTTTGGTATAAGAGCACTTCCTACACTACTTTTCATACCAATGAATGAGGATCCTCAGATTGCTCAGGGAGCGGTTCCTAAAGATGAGATTAAAAAGATTATCGACTCTATTTTGTTAAAATAGTCAAAAATGGAAAAGCTTTGCATAATAAGAGACATCTGCCGCTCAATAAGTGATTTTGAGAACGAATTTCAGAAAACACACAACTTGTGCCTGAACGAGGGTATGGTTTTGTGCTCACTTAAGGGGAGAAGACTCTCCTCCGGAGAGATTGCTAAGCAGATTAGTCTAACCTGTTCAAATACATCAAAATTAATACGCTCCATTGAGGATAAAGGCCTTATAAAGAGAGTTTTTGGTGAAGAGGATAAGAGGCAGATGTATTTCTCATTAACACAAAAGGGAGTTTCAAAATTGACAGATATAGAGGAAGATAAAATAGCACTCACAGGACCTCTTTCTAAACTGGGTTAATAACAACTTAAAATTAGGGAGATGTTTATAGAGAATAATAGCAGATATAATTTTAACGAGACAGCACAAAAACTCAACGATGCTGTTCTTGAAGGGGTTTGGAGCCCTCTTGCTCTACACGACTTGAAGGAGACACTTCATAAAAAAGGGTTCGAAGTTCTCCCGGTAAAGGTTTTTGAAGTTTGTAAAGGGTCCCTTTCTGTGAAAATGCTCGAGCGGAATAGCGAAAGACTCTTTTCCAGTCTGATGCCCTGCAGGGTATCGCTTTATGAAACATCAGAGGGCATCACAAAGATATCTCGTCTCAATGCAGCAGTAATGGCTAAGGAGTATGGAGGTATTGTTGAGGAGGTTATGTGAGCCGCCTTCAATCAGATGGAGAAGATACTGAAACCATTAATTATAAAATAGCATACGATGAAAGACTTTTTATTATTAAGCAAATCACCTGGTGATAAATTAAGTTCAGCGGCACTACTTTTCATAAGAGTTGCAATAGGATTTCTGATGATCACACACGGCTGGGGGAAATTACAGAACTTTGAGGCAATGGCCACAGCATTTCCCGATCCTTTGGGAGTAGGAGTTAAAACCTCTCTTATACTGGCAATCGGAGCCGAGTTTTTTGCATCAATCTTCTTAATATTTGGGTTACTGACAAGATTATCTCTTATTCCATTGATGACTACAATGGGGGTGGCCTTTTTTATAATACACGCAAGTGATCCTTTGAAATCAAAAGAGCTTGCCCTGGTATATCTTGTGGTATACATTTTCCTTTTTTTAAAAGGACCGGGTAAGTACTCTTTGGATAAACTTTTATTAGGGAAACTGTTTAAGAACTAAACCCACTCTTCACTTAAGATTTCGCCTCTGAGAGACATTACCATTGCTTTCAGAGGTATATTTCTTTTGGCTCTCTCCCGGGCAATCTTTGCCATTTGTATTAAACCACCACAGCAGGGAACCTCCATCATCAAAATAGTAATGGTATTAAGCTTAGATTCATCTATCATCAGAGTGAGCTTATCAATATAACTTTGTGTATTGGAGTCAAGTTTAGGGCAAGCGATAGCTAGGCTCTTGTTTTTGAGAAAAGTGCTATGAAATGATCCGTGGCTGAACGAAGAGCAGTCCGATGCAAGCAATAGGTCGGATCCTTTTAGAAATCCAGCCATCGGGCTTAAGAGATGTAACTGTAGCGGCCATTGCTGTAGCTCTGATTTCCCGTATGAGAAACACTCGGAATCTTCAATTTGAGCTCTTTTAAGAACCGGAGTAACATTGACTGCAGATGGTTTTGCTGTTGCGCCAATCTTTGACAAATCTATCTCTACTTCATTTTTTCTGCACCACTCTACACCCTCATTGAACCACTTGATCTCGTTATGGTCTCTCAGATGCTTCAAGTGGGCAAGTATAACCTTTTCACCCTTGGGTGATATTCTCTTCATAACAGCCTCTTCGCTGTAGGGCTCTGTCTCCTTCTCGATAAGCTCAATTGCTCCAACAGGGCACTCACCTATGCAGGCGCCCAGTCCGTCACAGTATAGGTCACTAACCATTACTGCTTTCCCGTTTATAAGCTGGAGAGCACCTTCGTGACACCCCTCTACACAGTTTCCGCAACCGTTGCAAAGTTCTTCATCTATCTTTATAACTGTTCTTTTCATCTTTTTTCTTAAAGGTTAATATTTGATTTGTAGTACAAATATAGCAGCGTAAAGGGATATGAAATGTAACAATTGATACACTTCAGGTTTTTTTATATTCGGTATGGATTTTGCAGTTAACTAATATTAACACAGAATTTAATCCAACAATGAAACATTTTATATCCGGAATATTTACACTTTTTACAATCTCTTGTTCAACGGCATATCTTGCTCTGGATTCCGTGCAAGAGTTTGACATAGAAAAATATATGGGTAAATGGTATGAAATATACAGGCTTCCTAACTCATTCGAAGAGGGGCTTGAAGATATAACGGCACACTATGAGCTTAAAGATGATGGTACAGTTATAGTGACAAACGAAGGGCGTCTTAAGGAGGACAACAGCAGAATAAAACAGGCAAAAGGTAAGGCCTGGATACCGGATCCTAAAGAGCCTTCAAAACTAAAAGTAAGCTTTTTCTGGCCCTTTGCAGGTGACTATTGGGTTTTGAAAATTGATTCAGATTACACTAATGCTCTGGTTGGGGACCCCTCCGGAAAGTATCTGTGGATTCTATCCAGAGAGAGAAAACCGGACCAGAAGGCTATTAATGAACTGAAAAACTACGCATCAGATCTTGGATTTGACGTTGAAAGTATGGTCAGCGGTCAGGTCTATTAGCTTGTCATCTGCAATATTAGGAAGTGTAACTTTAAGCAGAGGCGTTCTCTCCATCTCTCTCTTAATTGCAAATATTGCCGCCTCATTGCGGGCCCAAGCCCTGCGTGAAATGCCGTTATTTACATCCCAGTGGAGCATCCCTTTAATTCTCTTATCAGACTCTTCACCTCCATCAATTACCATCCCGAAACCGCCGTTAATAACCTCACCCCAGCCAACTCCGCCGCCATTATGAATGGATACCCAGGTTGCTCC
The DNA here is from genome assembly GCA_964351405.1 of uncultured Muribaculaceae bacterium. Lineage (GTDB taxonomy): Bacteria > Bacteroidota > Bacteroidia > Bacteroidales > UBA932 > Bact-08. Next base: position 58,832 of record CAYGOE010000001.1, read on the forward strand.
CCGAAAAGAGTCGCCGATTACATTTTGGATTGCCATATCTGCAGTGAAGCTGGATCCATCATAGATGTTTGAGGTCTCCCTGTACGGGGAGTCTGTTCCGGAGACGTCGTGGTGGTCACGGCCAAGTACAATAGGAGCTGAGATTCTACCCTCCTTTATAGCCCTGTTCATTGCCAAAGCTATCTCAACTCTGCCCTGTGCGTCTGCATAGAGAATTCTTGCCTGAGAACCAACAACAAGCTTATTTGCTCCGGCCTCCTTAATCCAGTGTATGTTGTCTGCCATCTGAATTTTAATCTCAAAAGGGGCATCCTTCATTATTCTCTCCAGCACCTCTGCAGCAATAAGGTCACTCTGTGCAAGATCCTCCTCTTTTGATGAGGTACAGACCCACCTGTACGGGCCAAATCCATAGTCAAAGAAGAGTGGACCCATTATATCCTGTACATAAGATGGGTACCTGAATCGTCCATCCTCAAGTATAATATCTGCTCCGGCCCTTGAAGCCTCCAGCAGAAATGCATTCCCATAATCAAAGAAGTACATACCCCTTGATGTAAGGGTGTTTATGGCATTGGCGTGACGGCGAAGTGTTGCCTGAACCTCATCCTTAAACTTAGCAGGCTCTTCTGCCATCATTCTGTTAGACTCTTCAAAGCTAATTCCTACTGGGTAGTATCCTCCTGACCAGGGGTTGTGAAGCGATGTCTGGTCGCTTCCCAAATCCGGAACTACTCCCGACTCAATAAACTTCTCCCACAAATCTACAATATTTCCCTGGTAGGCAAGAGATACTGCCTCCTTTAATTCGCGGGCCTTGATGACACGTTGTATTAGCAGGTCAAGATTGGTATAAACCTCATCTAACCAGCCTTGTGAGTGTCTTGTATGCACTGCTTTAGGATTAATCTCTGCAACTACTCCAATTACTCCTGCAATTACAGCCGCTTTTGGTTGTGCCCCGGACATTCCTCCCAAACCTGAGCTTACAAAGATTTTACTTCGAATATCTTCATTAGTGCTATTTCCCTTCATTCTTGCTGCATTGAGTAACGTAATTGTAGTCCCGTGAACAATTCCCTGAGGTCCTATATACATAAAAGATCCTGCAGTCATCTGACCATATTGAGATACTCCTAAAGCATTGAATTTTTCCCAATGCTCTTTATCTGAGTAGTTGGGAATGACCATTCCGTTAGTCACTACAACTCTGGGTGCCTCTTTATGAGATGGAAAGAGTCCCATTGGGTGACCGGAGTAGAGGACTAAAGTCTGCTCATCTGTCATCTCGGCAAGGTATTTCATTGTAAGAAGATACTGAGCCCAGTTTTGAAAGACAGCTCCGTTACCTCCGTAAGTAATTAATTCGTGAGGATGTTGGGCCACTGCATAATCCAGATTGTTACTTAGCATAAGCATAATTGCGGCCGCCTGAACAGATTTGTGAGGGAACTCATAAATGGACCTCGCTTCAATCTTGTATGTTGGCCGATATCTGTACATATAGATCCTTCCGTAATCTGCAAGCTCTTTTGCAAATTCTGGAGCAAGAACCTCGTGCATCTCTTTAGGAAAGTAACGCAATGCGTTCCTGAGTGCTAGTTTCTTCTCCTGAAGGTTGAGAACATCTTTTCTCTTGGGAGCGTGATTAATATGATTTTCCCACTCTCTTACCGGAGGAATTCTCTCTGGAATTCCTGCAAGGATCTCTCGTTGAAACGAATCTATAGACATAATTGCATTATTATTAGAGGGGTGCAAATTTAATAAAAAAAGCGTGAAAAATTGCCGAATATCAAAAAAATGACTACTTTTGCAGCCCAACAAAAGGAGGTGTGTACGATATGATCATAGTGCCAATCAAAGAGGGTGAAAACATCGAAAGAGCGCTTAAAAAATTTAAGCGTAAGTTCGAAAAGACTGGAACCATCCGAGAACTTAGAAGTAGAAAGACTTTCGTTAAGAGTTCCGTAAAGAGACGCGACGAGGTTAAAAAAGCAGTATATGTTCAAAATCTGCGTCTGAACGAAGAGTAGTCTTATAATATATCAGAAGCGTAAAAATGATGCTTTGTTTTATAACAAAGTATCATTTTTTTTATTATATTAGATGCGGATTATGAGATCGAACGAGTCATTTATTGAACACTTGAGAGTGCAAAAAAGATACTCTCCCAGAACTCTGAATATCTACTCAGAGAGTATCAACGAACTCTACAGCTTTATCTCGCCTCAACAGGGAGAGGTTGAAGAGAGTCTGCTGGTACCTTCACAAATCAGGGCATTTATTGTAGCATCTCTTAAAAGAGGGCTCTCTCCAAGAACAGTTAATCTGAAACTATCTGCAATAAGCAGTTACTGCAATTTCCTTGTAAAGCAGGGTACAATTAAGGTCAATCCTGTAAAAAGAATCCAACGCCCCAAAGAGGCGAAGAGGTTGCCGGAGTTTTATACTACTGCTGCAATGGAGGGTTACTTTTCTAAAGAGGTTGCTTCTGATGATCTTTTCGCAATTCGAGATAAAGTTATAGTATCAACCCTTTACTGTACAGGTATGAGACGGGCAGAGCTTGCATCCCTTAAAATTTCTGACTGGGACAGATCCCGTTCTCTCTTTCGAGTTACAGGTAAGGGAGATAAAACCAGAGAGGTTCCCATTCCTGACTCTCTCTCAAAAGAGTTGTCGGCCTATCTTCTATTGATGAAAGAGTATTACACGGAAAACAGAGAGAAGAGACTTTTTTTAACCGATACAGGAGAACCATTGTACCTCTCATTTGTTAATAAAATAGTGAAGAGGGAGCTTACCGGAAACGAGGGCTTTTCCGGGAAGAGGAGCCCCCATATGTTAAGGCATTCATTTGCTACGCACCTGCTTAACAATGGCGCAGACCTTAACAGCATAAAAGAGGCACTTGGTCACTCATCATTGGCAGCTACACAGGTTTACACACATAATTCGTTTGAAAATCTAAAGAAAACATTTCTAACCGCTCATCCGAGAGCAAAAAAAGGAGGTTAATATGGACATCAGAATTCAGTCACTTAAGTTTGATGCAGACACAAAACTGATCACATTTATCGAGAAGAAGCTTGCTAAACTTCCTAAATACTACGATGAAATTCGCAGTATTGAGGTCATCCTTAGCTTATTGCCGGATTTTGAAAACAAGAAGGTTCAGTTTAAAATTTTTATACCGGGCAACGACCTGGTAGTTGAGCGCCACTCTTCAAGATTTGAAGATGCAGTGGTAGATTGCATAAGTGTCCTGAAAGATCTGCTAGTAAAAGTTAAAGAGAAAAAGAGAGAGATTTAGTTATCTATAAAAACATCTCCAGAAACTCCTCTTCGGTTATATTACTAAAATAATCGGAGAGGTTTATTCTTTTTAACTCCTCCCTGAGACCCTGCCCGTTTATACTCCATCCACGCATTATATTCTCAAGCTCTGCAGTCTCTTTTGTAAAGAAGTAGTTACAGTGAAATCGAATATCTTTAATGACTCCCTTATCTACCTCCAAATTGAGTTCAAAAAGCCCCCAGTCAAACTTTTAATCTTTGAATACCCGAAAGTAGGCGACGAGCCAAAGTTCCACGACTCTTTAGGTGTATAGGAGTAGAGACGATATTTTCCGTCGTTTTTATCAAGGATGAACTTCTCGAGAAAAAGAGACAAACTCCTCTACACTCATCTCATTGGCAAGGTGTTCACTAATATTGGTTACCCTTGATCTGTTGGATTTTACCCCCTTCCCCTCAAATTGTTCGGGTCTGTTTGCAAGAGCTTCACTGAGGTTATCTATAGACGAACAGAAAAGAAGAGTACCGTGTTGGAGAACCCTCTCTTTAAATACTGCAACTGCATTACCGGAGAACTTTTTTCCATCTATTACAAGATCATTTCTCCCCATAAGTGATGCCTCTACCCCCAAAATTTTAAGCGCTTCTATTATTGGTTTTGTAAACCTGGCGAACATCTCTGAGCTCTCCTCCTTTGTTGACCTATTGTCTATGAATGTAAAATTCGCATTACCCAGATCGTGAAATACCGCTCCACCTCCGGACAACCTTCTCACCACCTTAATGTTGTTTCTCTTTACATAATCGATATTAATCTCTGCATATGCATTCTGATGCAGCCCGATTATTACTGAGGAGTCATTTCGCCAAAGTCGAAAAACCGGCTCTTTGAAGGTTTTGAAAAGATACTCCTCAGTTGCCTGGTTCCATTGCAGATCAGTTCAATAATCAATTATATAATACATAGAGTTTACTTTTTTGTTATACTCCTGATGAGTTTTGAATCTGCAATTTTATAAAAAAGATATCCTGAAATATATCCGAAAAGAGCTCCGAATAATATATCCGAAGGGAAATGCCTGCCAACGTAAACTCTACTGTATGAGACCAGAATAGCCCAGATAAAGATAGCAATGGTGTACCTCCTGCTTCGAAAGAAGAGAGAGGTTATTGTTGCTAGTCCAAATACATTTGCAGCGTGGCTTGAGACAAATCCATACAACCCTCCCTTACCGTCAAGTAATCGAATAAAACCATCAAGTGATGGGTCGTGACCCGGACGCACTCTTTGGAAAAGATCCTTGATAAAACTACTGCCAATATCGGTTAAAGCAAATGTTGCCACAGCCGCTAAAACTATAGTGAGGGCATAAAGTGGTGTTTTATCCTTATAACCATAATGGTATAAAATAAAAGTAAAAATTGCAAGATACAGAGGTATCCAGGGTGCCCTTGCAGTTAAGAGCAACATCACGCTATCTAAAACGGGGAAATTTTGCCCATTTATAAAGATTAAAAGTGAGCGATCTATTTCAAGTAACCATTCCATATGATCTCTTTTTAGTTGTTCAACATCTCCCAGAGTGTGTCTGTCAGTTTTTCAAGACCCTTCCCTGTATAAGAGGAGATAAATATATGGGGGATTTTACGGGGCAGATGTTTTTTTAGCATACCTTCCAGCTCTTGGTCAAGAAGATCTGCCTTTGTAATTGCAAGAAGCCTATCTTTATCCAGAAGCTCGGGATTGAACATCTTAAGCTCTTTTAGCAGGATCTTATACTCCTGGGAGATATCTTTGCTATCTGCAGGAATCATAAAGAGCAACATAGAGTTTCTCTCGATATGCTTGAGGAATCTTAATCCAAGACCCTTCCCCTCGTGTGCTCCCTCAATAATGCCGGGTATATCTGCCATAACAAAAGATTTGTGGTCACGGCACTCAACAATACCAAGGTTTGGCTCAAGTGTTGTGAAGGGGTAGTCTGCAATTTTTGGTTTTGCCGCAGATATCTTTGAGAGAAGGGTAGATTTTCCCGCATTGGGAAATCCAACCAGCCCTACATCTGCCAGCACCTTTAGCTCCAGTATATACCAATTTTCACTACCCTCTTCGCCCGGTTGTGAAAATCTTGGAGTCTGGTTTGTTGCGCTCTTAAAAAAGGCGTTTCCCATTCCTCCCCGACCCCCTTTTGCCAGAACAATCTCCTCTCCGTTTGTTGTGATCTCAAAAAGAACTTCGCCTGTGTCCGCAATCTTTGCAACAGTGCCAAGGGGCACGTCAAGATAGATATCGCTTCCGTCAGCCCCGTGGCAAAGTGCACCGCTCCCGCGGCCACCGTGATCTGCCCTGACGTGTTTTCTGTATTTAAGGTGAATTAGCGTCCAAAACTGAGAGTTTCCCCTAAGTATTACGTTACCGCCTCTTCCTCCGTCTCCCCCGTCGGGCCCCCCTTTGGGAATAAATTTTTCCCTCCTAAGGTGTACCGACCCTTTACCTCCGTTTCCCGAAGCGCAAAAGATCCTTACATAATCTACAAAATTGGAATTACTCATTTTTTATACTCTCCATTATTCGGCAGATATTCTTAAAGATATCTTCAACGGGGAGATCCCCTTTGATTGGAAAATATTTGCCTCTCTCTTTATAATATGCGATAAGTGGTTCTGTCTTTTTATGATAGGTCTGAATCCTGCAAAGGATTGTATCTATTGAGGAGTCATCTGTTCTACCCTCTATTTCGGCTCTTTTGTTTATTCTCTCAACTATAAGAGAGTCATCTACCTCCAGAGAGAGAACGGCGTTGACACTCCTTTTTTTATGAAGCTGCAAAAGTTGGTCAAAAGCTTTTGCCTGACTTATGGTTCTGGGGAATCCATCAAAAATGAACCCCTTAACAGAAGGGTCAGCTTCACAGATAACTTTGCGAATCATCTCAAGAACTATAGAGTCATCTACAAAACATCCCTTTTCAATTAAACTCTTTGCGATAATTCCTATTTCGCTCTTCTTTTCAATCTCCTCCCTGAGGAGTTGACCGGTTGAAATATGTTTAAGTTTGTATTTCTCTACCAGTAGTGAAGATTGGGTACCTTTTCCTGCACCCGGAGGACCAAATATTATGTAATACTTCATCCGGCGATATCAGATTCGTCCAGGACATAAATATCTTTATACTGCCTGCCAAGTTCGTTGTAATCCAGACCATATCCAACAATAAAATCATTTGGAATAGCCATTGCGACATAGTCAATTTTAAGCTCCTTTTTATATGCATCCGGTTTCAGGAGGAGGGTGCAAAACTTTATAGAAGAGGCACCTCTCTCTTTTAGAATTGAGTGCAGATCTACAATGGTATTACCTGTGTCAACAATATCTTCAATCACAATTACCTCTCTCCCCGATACCTCAGTTGAGAGCCCCAGGATCTCTTTTATCTGACCGGTAGTCTCGGTTCCGCTGTAGGAAGAGAGCTTTATAAAGGATATTTCGCAAGGGAAATCAATTTTTTTGAGCAAATCTGCAGCAAACATAAAGGATCCGTTTAGTACCGAAAGGAAAAGCGGAGCCTCTCTCTCTCTGTACTCATTGTTGAGTACTCCGGCAACGTCACCTATAGCATCAACAATTTTTTTATTTGGGATAAAAAGCCTGAAGTGTTTGTCGTATAATTTTATTCGCTCCATACTCAATTTATTTGTGACGGCGAAATTAATCATTATTTTTGTCCCAAACAATTTTGTATAAAAAACGATGAATCCACTAGTTAGTATTATGGGCAGCACCTCGGATCTAGTGGTAATGAAACAGGCAGCACAATTTCTCAACGATATGGAGATACCCTTTGAAATCAACGCACTCTCTGCTCACAGAGTTCCGGAGCAGGTGGCCAAGTTTGCAAAGGAGGCACATTTAAGAGGCGTAAAGGTTATAATAGCTGGAGAGGGTGGTGCAGCTCATCTTCCGAGAGTTATTGCCGCTTTTACTCCACATCCTGTAATTGGAGTTCCTGTTAGATCTTCAATATCTATGGGAGGCTGGGACTCTATCCTATCAATACTTCAGATGCCGCCAGGAATTCCGGTTGCAACAATGTCACTGGACGGTGCAAGAAATGCCGGGATCCTCGCTTTTCAGATACTTGCAATTTCAGACGGAGCTCTTTTGCAAAAGATGCTCACTTTTAAAGAGGAGTTGGCATTGAAAATATTGAGTGCAAACAAGGAGCAGGAGGAGGTAAAATACCTATTCAAGGACAACTAAAATACAATTAATCAGGTCTTTATTGACCTGAAAACCTATTAAAATGTGCGGGAGATATGAGGAGAATGATTTTATTGCTTATAGTGTGCATATACACCATAGGAGCTTTTTGTCAGAGCAACTCAGAGGGTGGTTCGCACCCTTTGGTGTCACAAATAATAGAGAGGATTATCTCGATGGGAGATGAGACGGAGGATTCAAATGAGGAGTCGCTTGAGGAGTATATTCACTATTTCAATAACCTTTTAGTAAGGCCGCTTAATATCAACACGGCAAAGCCCTCCTCCCTAGAGGAACTGGTAATTCTTACCCCTTTTGAAATAGTTGCAATTACAACCTATATAAGAGATTACGGAGAGATACTTTCATTTGCAGAATTACTTCTTATTCCTGGAGTCTCTCCGCAGAAGATGGAGATTCTAAAGCCTTTTATATGCCTCTCTTCAAGCGGATTTAAGATTGAAAACACTCTTCCGGGGAGATCTAAGATAATAATCAGGGGAGCTATTGTACCACAAAAAAAAGAGGGCTATAAGCCAATTATAAGGGATGACTATATATCAAATCCCAACAGCAGATATCTTGGCAACCCAATTCACCTCTACGGGCAGTACAGATACTCTCTTTCAGATAAAATTTCTGCTATGGTTACGTTAGAGAAGGATGCAGGGGAGAGGGGGTGTGACTTTCTATCCTGGAGTGCAACTATTAAGAGTGTCGGAATAGTTGAAAAACTGATTGTCGGGTCATATATTGCCAGATATGGTCAGGGGCTGGTAATGTGGAACGCTTTTATTCCGGAATACTCTTGGGAGCCGGTTGCAAATATGAAGCGTGAGCAAGGAGTATCTCCATACAGTTCGGCTGACGAAAATTCTGCCTACAAAGGTATTGCAACCACATTAACAAAAGGGGCGCTCTCTTTTAGCATTATGGCATCTTCAAGGAGAGTTGACGCCAGAGTAACTGAGAGCGGATACACCTCTCTGCTTACAACAGGATTGCACAATACACCATTGACAAAAGAGAGAAAGGGCTCTCTGGGGGTAAATATGGCGGCGTTTAATCTTGCTCTGTCATTGAAAAGGGTAAAGTTTGGAGTTACCATTAGTTCAGATTTCAAATCGCTTCCCTATGCAGGCAGAGACTCTACGCTTCTGTTAAGTGAGATGCAAGGGAGAAAGTTACTCTCAAATATAGGTGCAGACTGGAGGTTTATTAAAGGCAGAACGCTATTATATGGAGAGATAGCATTTGACAGATGCTATGCCAAGGGAGGAGTTGCCGGAATGATTATAAATATGAAAAGTGAGCTTGAACTCTCACTAAGGGGTAAGCTAATAGAGAGAAGTTACAGGGCTCCGCACAGCAATATTTCGGGAGTAAACGGCTCCGGTATTTGGGCCCTGGGCGCAGGATTAAAATACAAACCATTAAACAATATGACAATATTCTTCAAAGGGGAGATTGCTGAGAGATATTTCAAACTCTCACTGATGGGTGAATATAGTGTAAAAAAAATTGTTAATGTGTCTCTAAGAGCAACTCTTAAGGGTACAAAAAGGGAGGTTAGAGCAGATATAAAAATTTTAAGAGGAGATTTCTTCACAATGCATACCAGAGCAGATCTCTCCTTGATTAAAAGTGAAAGCAGAGACACATATGGGTTTTATATCCACAATGAACTGATATTAAAATTATTCGGTACAAAAGCAGATCTCTCTGTAAGAGGTGCGTGGTTCAATGCTCAACACTGGGAAAATAGAATCTACAGTTACGAGAGAGAGGTTCTATATCAGTTCCGGACTACTGCTCTCTACGGGAAAGGTTTAAGGTACTATGCCAACCTAAAGCTGACCATAGGTGAAAGAATCAACCTATGGCTGCGATACGCCTCAACAAGATATCTGGACAGAGATATTATAGGAGAGGGACCCGAAAAAATTCAAGGCCCCTCAAAAGGTGAAGTCAAGCTACAGCTGCAATACTGTTTCTAAATCTCTCGGATCTTAATCTTGGTACCCGGCATAATCTTACTCTTTTTGGTAAACCCGTTCAATTTCATTATATCATCCAGACTTACCCCCTCAAATCTTTTCGAAATATCCCAGAGAGTATCCCCTTTTTTAATTGTGTACATTTCGTATTTCCCGGACTTTGTAGTTGTTGTAGAATATGATGCAGATGAGGTTAATGTAGATTTCGGAGGGTTTGCTGTATATATTACCAGTCTCTGTTTGGGTCTTATTACTGTTTTTATACCATTCCAGGCCTGAATATCTGCTACGCGTACCCTGTATCTCTCTGCAATATGGCTAAGTGTCTCTCCGGATTTAACTGTATGCGTCACCGAAGTTCGTTGGGATGATACAGCAGCTTTACTCTCATTATATACAATAGGGTTAAAAAAGAGGCTATCTTTGTAGGTGTAGATCTCTTTCTCTCTTTCTATAAATAAGGCTGTGTGGGTATAGGGTAATCTCAAGATGTTACCTCTGGCATTACCGGGTATAATCTCGTTTATATACTGAGGGTTATGATCACTAATCTCCTCTTTGGATATTCCAACAAGCTCTGCGATCTGTCCAAAATGGAGTGGTCTGTTAATAACAAATGTATCTATATGTGCAGGCATAGATATCACCATAGGGTTAATACGATACTCTTTATAATAGTGCATCGTATAGAGAGCGGCAACGAATGATGGAACATAGCCTCTTGTCTCTCTCGGGAGATATGGGTAGATTGTCCAGAAATCCCGAGATCCACCTGCTCTGCGAATCGCCTTGTTTACATTTCCAGGGCCGCAATTATAGGAGGCAATAGCAAGCATCCAGTCGCCAAAAATGGTATAAGAGTCCCTAAGATATTTAGCTGCAGCGTGTCCTGAGGCAATAGGGTCAAGCCTCTCGTCAACATATGAGTCTATCCGTAAATTGTACTGAAGAGCAGTACGATACATAAATTGCCACATACCCTTTGCCTTGACTCTGGAGACAGCTCTGGGGTTTAGAGCCGACTCAATTATAGCCATTATTTTTAGCTCTTTAGGGAGGTCATACTCATCAAAAATCTCTTCAAACTGAGGCATATAGTATCCCCATAGACCCAATATTGCATCTACCTTGTTGGGTATTCTTTGTGTGTAGTAGATGATGTGATTTTTTACTATATTGTTGTAAGGCAGAGGTATAAAGGAGTTAATTGCTTTAAGCCTTGCAATATATACCGAATCAGGAATATCGGATGTGAGATTATCACTCTCAAGATTAATGACTGAGCCGTCATCAAGGGTTAAATTCTTTTGAAGATACCAAACACTCAAAAGACTATCGGTAGAGAGAACAGGTGCAGGATCTATAAAATCCTCGCTATCGAAGAAGCTTAAGCCTCCGGGATTGATAGAGTCGTTTGTGCCTACTGAGTCAATTATTGGAATTGATCCGGCCTCAAGCTCCATTTTAAGAGAGTCAATTACTCTTTTCATTTTCGCAATCTCCAGTGTAAGTGACTCTCTTGAGGGTCTCTTTTTGAAGAATTGTCCTTGTGCTGTCTGGAATGTTAGCAACAAAGCGGAAGTGAGCAGTATAAATAATGTAGATTTTCTCATCGTCTGTTAAAAGTTTAATTTAAGATTAAAACCGACCATAGGGCCACTGTTGTTTGTAAACTGAGGTGCTACAGGCATAATGATACCGGGGAAGAGAGAAGCAGTGAGATCTTCACTTACATCAAAATCCTGGAAGTGGGCGAATACATTTGCGTCGATGATGTTTAGAGCATATACAAATACCCCTGCAAGAATGGAGTAGTCACGGAACCTGCGGTAGGTGTCCTTGTAGTACTTCATTGTCTGTGCATTGAATTTTCCGGCTAATGGAGAGTCCGGATTGCTGGTCTGGTAGTATAGGTATTTATACCTTTGGAATTGAGAATTATTAGATGATATAAAATAACCAACCGTTATAATTCCGCCATAAATTATAGGAATTTTCCAGTAATCCCCATTGTAGTACTGCCCCAATCCCGGTAGCATAGCGGAGTATAATGAGGCACGTGCAGGGAGAACATCTTTATGGTAGCGGAAATTTTTAACCCCATCCAATACAGAGCCCCAGTAGGAGAATGCAGCACCCAGATAAAAAAGATCTCTGGTGTTTCTGTCTCTCTGTAATCCGGTGCTTTGCCAGGCTACGTTACTTCTGTAACCGGCAAAAAGAAACCCTCCCACAGATGCAAAGACAACAGGTATTTTCCAATATTCTTTGTTGTAGAGCTGGGCACTTCCGGGAATGATAAATGAACCCGCCCACATTCGTGTTATGTTCATACTATCTTTTCCTGCAAGACTCTTGAAATATCTTCTTAATGGATATGGCTCTTTTGTTGCCCCTGTTACCCCGGTTGTATCATCTGTCTGTTGATTCTGATTCTGATTTGAGCCCGGAGGTCCCAGCTGTTTAATCTGAACCGGAAATTGAGCAATTGCCAAACAAGATATGAGCATTAAGGCGAAAAGCGCTATATAGGGGCGAAACTTCATAATCAGCATTAAAGATTTGTTTTCTCAATGGCGTTAATAAAGTTAATTACCTCTTTGTCTCCATTGAAACGGATTGTTATTGAGCCTGTTCCGTTCTTTTCGTCTTTTTTTAAACTGATATTGTTATTGAAATACTTACCCAGAAAATCCAATAGTCTGAAATAGGACTCATCAAGTTCTGGATTAATATCTTCACTGCTCTTTTTTTCTGTCTTTGCCTGAAGCATCTTTCGGACTTTATCCTCCACCTGTCTTACGGAGAGATCCAGCTCAATAATTGCATTACACAGTTTAAGCTGTTTTTTTGCACTATCTATTGAAAGCAGAGCTCTTGCGTGCCCCATTGTAATTTTTTTTGCTCTTATTGCCAGCTGAATTTCGGCAGGTAATTTTAGAAGACGCAGATAATTGGTAACAGTTGCCCTCTTTTTCCCAACTCTCTCTGCCATCTCCTCCTGAGTGAGGTTGCACTCCTCAATCAATCGTTGAAAACTAAGAGCAACCTCAATCGAGTCAAGATTCTCCCGCTGGATATTCTCTACGATTGCCATCTCCAGCATACCCTGGTCATCTGCTTTTCGTATATAAGCAGGAATTTGTGTAAGTCCTGCTAGTAATGCAGCACGAAAACGGCGTTCTCCGCTGATAATCTGGTATTTTCCATTTTCTGACAACCTAACAGTTATTGGTTGAATAAGTCCCAAGGTCTTGATTGACTCAGCAAGCTCTTCAAGTAGGTCTTTGTCAAAACTGCTTCTGGGCTGAAAAGGATTTGCCTCAATAGAATCCATCGGAATTTCGGAGATTGATGCAGGAGTAGACTCCGAGTATGGAACAACAGAGCCGTTCAGGTTCAGGTTGTCAATATCGGATATCAGGGCTCCCAACCCTCTTCCCAAGGCAGATTTTTTCATCATTGTGAATTATTTTTTAGAATCTCTCTTGCAAGGTTAAGATAGTTATTTGTCCCGGCAGAGAGAGCATCGTGCAGAATTACCGGCTTCCCGTGTGATGGGGCCTCTGTCAAACGTACACTTCTCTGAATTACAGTCTTGAAAACCATTTCATTAAAATGATTTCTAACCTCATCTACCACAAGATTGGAGTGTCTGGTGCGGCTGTCAAACATTGTAAGAAGGAACCCCTCAATCTTAAGAGATGTATTGAGTCTATTCTGTACAAGCTTTATTGTGTTTAGCAATTTTCCCAGACCCTCAAGTGCAAAGTACTCACACTGAACCGGAATCAGAACCGAGTCTGCAGCAGAGAGGGAGTTGATTGTAATTATGCCCAGCGAGGGAGAGCAGTCGATTATTATGTAATCAAACTGAACCTTAAGTGGTTCAAGAGCTTTTTTAAGTACCAGCTCTCGTTCAGGAATATTGAGCATCTCTATTTCGGCACCTACAAGGTTTATATGTGAGGGGGCAAGACTTAACCCGGAGATTTCTGTACTGAGAAGGATGTCGTCAATTTTTACACTTCCTATAAGGGTTTCATAAAGCGTTAACTTAGATGTGGAGTCCGGGTCAAAGTTTAGACCTGATGTTGAATTTGCCTGAGGATCTGCATCTACCAAAAGTACCGTTTTCTCCATCACAGCAAGAGAAGCAGAAAGGTTTATTGCGGTGGTTGTCTTTCCAACCCCCCCTTTCTGATTAGCTATAGCAATTATTTTTCCCATATATTTATTTAGAGTATTATCTGAGTCAATCACGCAAATTTACAAAATCTTTTTTAGCAACAGCCAATTTTAAGTGGCCTTGATAAAAAAGAATCAAAGAGGGTCTGAATCGAAAAAAATTTTAACCCCCTTACCTTGCGCTTTAAGGAGCTCTTCAACACCTACGGTAATTTTTCTCTTAGCCAAAGTTATGTCGCTCTTTCTTGATAATTTTATCCAGATGTTTAAAATATAATCACCGCGAAGCCGATCAACCGGAGGAGGAAAGGGTCCTGTAAAGTTTGTAACTCCCCAGTGAGGAAGTAAGCGGGAGACAGAATGGGCAAATTTATCAATATTGATTTGGTCACTACCTTTAATTACAATTTTTATCAATCTTGTAAAGGGTGGATAATCAAATTCACACCGCTGCTCAAGCTCTGTTGCAATGTTACTGTTACTCTGCTCAAACTGTTGATAAATTTTGTTTTCTGGTTGTGCAGTCTGAACTATTATGTGACTCTTGTTATATCTTCTACCACCTCGCCCGGCAAGTTGTACCAACATCTGCATAGCCCTTTCTGAGGATCTGAAATCTTCTACTGCAAACATACTGTCTGCTTGGACCAGTATGATTAGGGTAAGTTTTTCAAAATCAAAACCTTTGCTAACCATCTGGGTTCCAACTAATATATCTATCTCACCACTGGCAAAATCGCGCAAAATTTTGGTCTCAATGCTTTTACGAGCAGTGGTCTCTGCGTCGAATCTGGCAACTCTGGCTTGAGGAAAGAGTCCCCTTATCTGCTCCTCAATCATCTCGGTTCCGCACCCTCTCTCCTTTAAGCCAGGCTTGCCGCATTTTGTGCAAATTGGTGTGAATCTCCTGGTGTAGTCACAGTAGTGGCAGGAGAGAGTATCTCTGTTTTTATGGTAACTCATTGTTACATTGCAATGAAGGCAATGAGGGATGTCACCGCAATAGATACACTGAACAAGTGGAGAGTAGGAGCGTCTGTTTCTGAAGATAAGTGTTTGCTCTCCTTTTAAGAGCCTCTCTTTAATTTCATCAAGAGCAGTATATGAAAAAAGTCCCTCCATCTTCCCCCGCTTCTTCTCTCGGATAGTATCAATAATTGCTACTGAGGGGGTATTATCTCCATAGAATTTTTCTTTTAACTCCACCAGAGAGCATCTTCCGGAGTGAGAGTTATAAATACTCTCAAGAGAGGGGGTGGCAGAGCCCAGCACAACAGCGGAAGAGTGTATTTTGGAGAGCATAAGTGCCGAATCTCTACCGTTATACCTTGGTGCGGGTTCACTCTGTTTATAGGATGAGTCGTGCTCTTCATCAATAATAATAATTCCTAAATTACTGAAAGGCAGGAAAACAGAGGAGCGTAAACCCAGCAAAATATAGGGATTATTGCTCGCCTTAACTCTATTATAGATATCTCTTCTCAATGCGGAGCTCTGTTTTGAGTGATATACAAGAAGGTCATCTCCAAAGATGTTGCATAACCTTTGACTCAGTTGGCGGCTTAGTGCAATTTCGGGAACCATTATTAGAACATTCTCTCCTCTACTATGCGCCTTATATGCAAGCTGGATATATATTTCGGTCTTACCGGAGCCTGTTACCCCCTTTAAGAGTATCGGCATCTTTGTTTTGATACTCTTCTCTATCTGCAACATCGCCTCCTGTTGGGCAGTTGAGAGCTTGGATGGAGACTCAACAATAGTTGCAGATCGAACCACTTTTTTTCGCTTCAGTAGGGTTGTCTTTGCCAAAGGCTCCGGAAAGGCAGCTTTAAAAACCTCACCCACAGTACACATATAGTACTCTGCAACCCATTTCCAGAACTCAATCTCCATCTGAGATGCTCCTGATATTGGCTCTACAGACATAATCTCTTTAATCTCTCCTTTAAAGTGAGGTGGTTCGTTGGTAAGAGAGTCAATTACAGCAGTATATATGCTTCCGGAGAAGGGTACCTTT
Organism: uncultured Muribaculaceae bacterium; assembly: GCA_964351405.1. GTDB lineage: Bacteria > Bacteroidota > Bacteroidia > Bacteroidales > UBA932 > Bact-08. Next base: position 74,598 of record CAYGOE010000001.1, read on the forward strand.
ACAAAAGAACCCCTCTGTAGAGTTTTTATTAGTGGCTCAGGTACAATATAGGTAACATCCATTGTTATACGCAACGGTAGTATTACTCGGGCATAGGTGTTTGATTTGGATACCATACCTGTGTTAAAATTCTCTTATTTTTTTTGCTACCTCCTCAAGTTGCCACATAGGAGTTGAGGTAGCCCCGCAAATACCCACCGAGTCTCCCGGATTAAACCAGGATAGTTCAATCTCCGAAATAGATTCAATCTTAAATGACCTTGGATTCACAGATAGGCAGGTCTCATAGAGAACCTTCCCATTCGAACTCTCACGTCCGCTTACGAATATTATTACAGAGTGTTTCGTTGAAAAAAGTTTAAGGTGAGGGTGTCGAGAAGAGACCTGTCTGCAAATTGTGTTATGCGATGTAAATCGCTCTAATGAACCTCCCTGTTCAACAATTCTGCTCTTTATACTGAAGATGATCTCCGAGTACTCACCGGGGTCTTTAGTAGTCTGAGAGAATATCATTACCGGGTTCTTAAAATTGACAATAGAGAGATCTTTTTCGTTCTCAACTACAATGGCATCACCATTTACCTGCCCTACCAATCCGTTAACCTCTGCGTGCCCTCTCTTTCCAAAAATCAGTATAGTTCCGCCAACTTTTTTAATCTCTTTATAACCTGTACGGATTCTCTCCTGAAGCTTCAGAACCACGGGACAGGTACAATCCATTATAGTAAGCCCCTTTTGTGCTGCCAATTCGTAGGTTGTAGGGGGCTCGCCGTGAGCCCGGATAAAGAGAACAGAACCCTTTAGATTATCTATCTTAGTGTGATCAACCACCTCCATCCCAAGTTCTTTGAGCCTTGTGAGCTCGGTATTATTGTGAACAATGGCCCCCAGAGAATAGATCTTTTCATTGCTCGTAAGGAAGTTTTCTGCCTCTTTAATAGCTTTTATAACTCCATAACAAAAACCTGATTTAGTGTCAACCTCTACGATTAACCCCATCTTTGCGATATTATCTTCTCTATCCATACCATCTCATCTTCTTGCGTCATATCACTATTGTCAAGAAAGAGAGCATCCTCTGCTCTTCTAAGGGGAGCAGTCTCTCTGTTTTCATCCATATAGTCCCTCTCAATTATATTTGAGAGAACATCTTCGTAATGAGCCTCTTCTCCACGCGCAACTATCTCCTTGTATCGTCTCATTGCTCTCACCTGAGGATCTGCGGTCATAAAAATCTTAAGATCTGCATCAGGGAATACAACAGTCCCGATATCCCTTCCATCCATAACAACTCCTCTTTTTTTACCGTAATCTTTTAAAATGGAGTCAACAAACTCTCTAACTGCAGGGATAGATGCAAAAATGCTTACTCTCCCGGCAACCTCAAGAGTACGAATCTCTCTCTCAATATTCTCTCCGTTAAGGTAGAGTTCGCTACCCCCCCCGGTGGCAGATGGTAAAAAACGAATATCTGTTTGCAAAAGCTCACCCTTTAACTTTTCCACATCAATTTCCAAAAGGTTATCCCCAAAACCAGCCCTTAGTGCCGCAAGGGTGACACCTCTGTACAGAGCACCGGTGTCTACATAAATGAGGCCGTAGCGAGCAGCGACCTTTTTGGCAAAAGTGCTTTTACCGGTGGATGAGTGGCCGTCTACAGCTATGATAATGTCTCGTCTGTTCATAATTATACAATGAACAAACATACACAAAAAAGGATTATCTTTGAAAAAATTATTTTTGATGAGACTTGCTGTTTTTGACTTAGGAACAAATGTTTTTAATCTGCTTCTGGCAAGGATTTCAAAAGGAGAGTGCGACATTAAAAAGGTAATAAAGATGGGTTCTCATATTGGGAGGGATGGTTTTATCCGAGGAGAACTCAGCAGGGAGTCCATAGAGTCATCAATCGGGGTTTTAGATGATATGTTTGCTCAAATTAAGATATTCGGAGGGGTAGACAGAGTAAAGGCTTTTGCAACATCTGCAATAAGAGATGCCTCAAACGGAGAGCAGTTTGCTCAGATGTTGAGAGAGAGGTACAGTATGGATGTAGAGATTATCTCAGGAGAGAGAGAGGCAGAGCTTATATACAAGGGTATAAGGGAGTCTATACTCCTATACAATGAGAAGGTGCTGATGCTGGACATCGGAGGTGGGAGCAATGAGTTTATAATTGCAGACAGAGATACAATTTACTGGAAGGAGAGTTACCCACTGGGGGTTATAAGGATGAGAGAGATAATAAACCCCTCAGATCCAATTACAGAGGAGGAGATCAACAGATATACAGGCTATCTGGACAAGGCTCTTAATACACTTTTTGAGCAGGTTGAAATCTATAAACCAACCCTGTTAATTGGTTCGTCAGGTTCATTTGACACTCTGAGGGAGCTAATTTTTAAAGATGACGACGGTTCGCTTCCCGCAATGGAGCTGCCTGTAGATATGTTTTTGGCACTACATCAAAAATTGCTTGAATCTACAAGAGATGCGAGGCTCTCGATGGCCGGTATGTCACCAATGAGAGTGGACTATATGGTTTTAGGCAGTATTTTTGTAGAGTACACAATCAGAAAATTCGGAATTAAAGAGCTTTATCAATCATCGTTCTCTCTTAAAGAGGGTTATATGGCTGAGACAGCCTCCTCCATTGGAGTATATGAATAAAAGATAATTAAAAAGAGATGAAACTTCTTATAATAGACGACGAAAAATCAATACGCAATACATTGAAGGAGATCCTTGAATTTGAAGGACACAACGTCTCACTTGCCTCAGACGGAGTTGAGGGGCTTGCACTGGCCACTTCGGATAGCTTTGATGTAATCTTCTCCGATATAAAGATGCCCAATATGGACGGAATGGAGTTACTTGACAGATTAAACGAAGCAAATGTAGATTCATCTGTAATAATGATATCCGGACACGGGTCAATTGACTCTGCTGTAGACTGCATTAAAAAAGGAGCATTTGATTTTATTCAAAAACCACTGGACCTCAATAGAATACTAATTACTCTAAGGAATGCAACCGATAGGACTAATCTGGTCAAAGAGACCAAGACACTCAAGAAAAGGGTGTCCAAAATACCTGAGATAGTTGGCGTATCGTCTGCAATCACCAGAATAAAAGATATGATCGAGAGAGTAGCCCCTACGGAGGCGCGTGTGCTTATTACCGGCTCAAACGGTACGGGTAAGGAGCTTGTGGCAAGATGGCTGCACGAGAAGAGTAGCAGAAACTCTATGCCATTTGTTGAGGTAAACTGTGCTGCAATACCCGGAGAGCTCATTGAGAGCGAACTGTTCGGGCACGAAAAAGGGGCCTTTACCTCTGCCGTAAAGCAACATAAAGGCAAATTTGAACAGGCAGATGGCGGAACCTTATTTTTAGATGAAATTGGAGATATGAGCCTTGCAGCACAGGCAAAAGTTCTCAGAGTGCTTCAGGAGAACAGGATAAGCAGGGTTGGAAGCGACAAGGATATCAGCGTTAAAGTTAGAGTTATTGCTGCTACAAATAAAAATCTTAACGAAGAGATAGAGAGGGGGACTTTCCGTGAGGACCTCTATCACAGGCTGAGTGTAATTGTAATTCATATACCACCACTCTCAGAGAGGAGAGAGGATATCCCTCTATTAACCAAGCACTTTCTTGAACAGATATCTCAGGAGAGTGGGTTGCCGCTAAGAAAGATTGACGATAGCGCTCTTGAAGAGCTTGCCGGTTACAAATGGACAGGCAATATTCGCGAGCTACGTAACGTGGTTGAGCGTCTTATGATTTTAAGCAATAATGTAATTACCAAGGAGGATGTGGTAGATTACGCCAAACCTATTTTCAGGTAGGGAGAGAGTTCTCAAAACTAAACTCTACTCCTTTTCAATCCGGAGTTGCTGGATAAAATTGCCTTCGGGTTGTGTCTTTACAAAGAGTGTAATTCTGAATTTACTTCCGCCTGCACTAAGGTTACCAACCGCATAGGTCATTGGCGGCTTCCCGCTTCTATAGTTAATCACAAAGCTTTTAGGAGAGTATGCGGTAAAAAACTCCTTAACAATCTGTTTGGCCTGCTGTTTGCTGCAGACATTATTAGTTCCCAGAATATCAACTTCGAGATTTGTCGCGAACCACGCTGAGAGACTTTCGGCATCTCCATTTTGAATATATTTGGATATAGGGACGAACACATCCTGATCTTTTGCCTGAGCCTGCGCGGGTTGAGTGTATAATCCCGAAGAAGCTGAAATTAATAATAATAATAAACTATAAATTTTTTTCATCATATCAATATCCCTAAATGAGAGTTATAGCAAAATTCAAGCCACTCGTAAAATTATAAAATTAATAGAATTCCACGAGATATCTCAAATAAATAGTAATTTTGTAAGGATGAAGATAGAGTTTCTCTTGACAGGAAAGACAGAAGCAGCCTACCTCAAGGAGGGCATCTCTCTTTATGAAGAGAGGATTAAGTACTATACTTCATATTCAAAAAAGGAGTTGCCAGATGTGAAAAATTCATCTTCACTCTCCAAAGAGCAGATAAAGGAGCGGGAGGGAGAACAAATTTTAAAAAACCTTGGGGAGAGAGATGAGCTGGTACTTCTTGATGAGAGGGGAGCGCTCATTACATCTGAAGATTTTGCTGCAAGGGTAGAGAGATGGAGTCTGCGGGGTGTAAAAAAGATAGTTTTCGCAGTAGGGGGTGCATACGGTTTTTCGGATGCCCTCTATAAAAGAGCAAACGACAAGATCTCGCTCTCCAGAATGACCTTCTCTCACCAGATGGTAAGAGTTATTTTTTTGGAACAACTTTACAGAGCTTTTACAATAATAAAAGGGGAACCCTATCACCACAAATAGATGATAAGGAGAAATATAAGATACTCAATAAGAAAAAGAACCTCCATTCTTTGGATATGTGTTCTGGTGATGACAATTGCCTCCTTTATGGAGTTCTCTTCTACAGGATCTATGGACAGGGAGGTATCCAAATTGGAGAGTCGCATTCACAAAAGGCAAAAACTACTCGAGGAGTACGCTGGAAAGACAATAAAACACCCGATTGATCAGTTTCTATCTTTCGAAGAGGAGCTTCCGGAAGATATGGTTATTTACAGATATTTTGATAATACCCTTCACTCCTGGGCCAATCAACTCCCCATCTCCAATGACGATATAGACCTATTTACATTCGGTTACACTCTTAACCATCTCAACAGCACAGTAGTTACAAACACTCCACTGGCATATCTGGGAGTTACTGAGCAGTATGTTAGTCTTGGATCTGCCTGGTATATCGTTAATATTTATTCAAAGAACAATCAGACTGTTATCACTGCTCTTCTGGTGCAGACCGACTATCCTACCGAAAACACCATTCTGAATAATAAAATAAACCACAATTTTTCTCTCCGCAGACAATTTTCAATAGTTCCTGTGACTTTTGACGAGTCCTATATTGTTTACGGTAAAGATGGTGGTGTACTCTTCTCTGTCATAAAAAATCTACCGGTAAAATCTTCTCAGGCAGGTATTGTCCTAAGGTGGTTTGCAATTCTTTTTGCAATAGCCGCACTTTTCTCAAATCTGCAGTACAAAAAGGGGGTAAAGGAGTTTTTCTCAATAGCTGCCGGACTTGTAATTGTCAGGTTGGTAGCGCTCTATCAATCCAGGCAGATGCAGGGAGAGATGGAGATATTTTCGCCAAATCTCTATGCAGATTTTGGACTATTCAACTCTCTGGCAGATCTTCTTATAAACAATGTACTCATCTACCTGCTTCTGATGGCTCTCTTTATGGTAAGGAGAAGCATTGCACTTGCAGTGATGAAAACCAGCTCAATCAAAAGGAGACTTCTCAGCGGGATCTTTTTCTTAATTCCACTGCTGCTTCTGCCTTATATACATTTCAGTATAAGATCTCTGATTCTCAACTCCAATATTGTAATGGAGTTATACAAAATAGACGGAATCTCCATATACACCTTTTTGGTATACATAAGCTATGGGTTGCTCTTTATGGCTCTCCTCTTCTCCCTGCAATTGCTGCGGCCATTTCTCAGAAGAGAGCGACGCTACTCATTTTTTAACAAGAAGCCACTCTCTCTTTTTATAACACTTATCTCCCTTTACACACTCTTCACAGTTAGTATTTACGGTTACAACAAGGAGTTTAACAGAAACAGGGTCTGGACCACAAAGATGTCGGTGGAGAGGGATTTAAATATGGAGCTCCAACTTAAAGGATTGGAGAAAAATATTGTTAATGATCAAATTATAGCTATGCTGGTAGGCATAGATCAAAATTTACAAATTATTAACAGCAGGCTAACCGAAGCCTATTTCTGGAATATTCTTCAGCGATACGATATGAGGCTCACTGTATGCAAAAACAATACTATGATGATCTCTAATATCCTGGATCTCAACGCTCCTCAGGTTCACTGTAACACCTTTTTTGACAGAGAGCTATATCTGTATGGGATGCAGCTGGGAGAGAACTCCAGATTCTTCTTTATGAATAACTACAATGGAAGAATCAGCTATATGGGGGTCTTCACCTATATTAGTTTTGGAGAGGAGGTAAGGTTATATATTGAGCTGGATAGTAAATTCCTGCGAGAGTCTATTGGTTATCCGGATCTTCTGTTGGATCACAAGAAGATAGAAAATTATAACCTCCCTTCCGGTTATTCATTTGCCAAGTATCTAAATAACCGTTTGGTGACCTACTCAGGAGAGTACAACTATCCCATAACCACTCAAAAAGAGTATGAGCCGGGTTACAGAATTGAAAAGAGAGATGGATATATCCATTTTGTAAACAATATCTCTCCGGAAAATCTTATAATCATATCCAGACAGGAGAGAAACATATTTCCGTATGTTGTCTCCTTCTCATACCTGATGCTTTTCTTCTCGTTTATGATACTATCTCTTATTGGTGTCAGACAGAAGAGTTATCTGCTATCTATACCCAGAAATTCATTCCGCTGGAAAATTTCGGTTCTCATTATATCGTCTTTGGTTTTTGCTCTTTTGGCAATGAGTGCCGGAAGTATATGGTTCTCTGTGAGGTATTTCGAAGAGAACAACCGTGAGCAGATGGAGGAGAAGATCTCTTCCGTGCAGAGCACATTATCTGCTTACAGTAAATTTGCTCAACGTTTTAACGACCCTCAGTTTAATAGTTATAAACTGATGGAGGCTATGAATAGTCTCTCCAACTCTGCACAGATAGATATTAATGTATACCGTTCAGACGGACTCCTGCTTAAAACAACCAGATCAGAGATATTTGACCGCTATCTGCTGGGTTACAGAATGAACCCACAGGCCTATAAAGAGATTGTGTTCAATAATAAAAAACAGTTTGTCAATAAGGAGAAGATAGGAGATCTCACCTACTACTCCCTTTATGCCCCGCTCTTTAACCTTGACGGTGATCTTATAGCAATATTGAATATTCCATATTTCTCAAGGCAGAGTAACTTCCGTAAAGATGCATCCTCAATAATTGCAGCTATAATAAATATATATCTGCTTCTTTTGCTTGCTGCTGTTCTCGGGGGTGTGGCACTCTCAAACTCTATATCCAAGCCACTTGCCGAAATCAGTCGTAAAATGGAGCTTCTGGATATATCCCAGCAACCGGAGCATATAAACTACACCAACCGAGATGAGCTTGGGATATTGGTTGTGGCCTACAATAAGATGGTAGATGAACTAAACGAGAGCACAAGGCGGTTGGCTGCAGGCGAAAGAGAGCAGGCCTGGAGAGAGATGGCAAGACAGATAGCTCACGAAATAAAGAATCCTCTAACCCCAATGAGGTTAAGTATACAGCATCTGATGAGGCTTAAAGAGCAGAGGGTTAAAGATTGGCCAAACAGATTCGACAATTTGGCAAACTCGCTCATTGAGCAGATAGATATTCTTTCAGATGCAGCAGGGGAGTTTTCAAGCTTCTCAAGATTCTACTCTGAGGAGCTTACCAGGTTTGATCTGAATACCCTTATCCGGGAGCAGCTGATTCTCTTCAATACCAGAGATAATATTGTTCTCTCGCTCGAGAGTAGTGCAAAGGATGCTTTTGTAATTGCCAGGAGAACCCAGCTGACAAGAGTTTTTGTAAACCTCTTCTCAAATGCGGTTCAGGCTGTAGAGCAGCAAGAGGATGGAGGAAGTATAATAATCACTGTAGAGAGGGGTGTAGATTACTATGAGGTTAAAGTAGAGGACGAAGGACCGGGAGTGCCGGAGAGTCTTACTCACAGACTATTCAAACCAAATTTCACAACCAAGAGCGGAGGTACCGGTCTCGGTCTGGCAATCTGCAGAAGCATAATGGAGCAGAGCCAGGGATCCATCTATTACGAAAAATCTCAAAAATTAAGAGGGGCCAGCTTTGTAGTAAGAATTCCTGTATAACCTACTTCTGACGAAGGAAGATCTGAATTGGTACCCCGGTGAAATCAAATTTCTCACGAAGCCTGTTTTCCAAAAACCGTTTGTAATCGTCTCTTACATATTGAGGAAGATTACAGAAGAATGCAAATGATGGAGCTGGTGTTGGAAGTTGAACGATATATTTGATCCTTACATACTTACCTTTTATTGAAGGTGGAGGATATTTTTCAATCTCCGGCAACATAATCTCATTGAGTTTGGATGTGGTTATTCTTTTTGCGCGGTTTGCAAATACTTTTGCTGCGGCATTGAGCACATCCAGTATTCTCTGTTTATTTATCACAGAGGTGAAGATAATGGGAATATCGTTGAATGGAGCGATACGGTCCGAGATCTTCTGGGTAAACTCTTTCATAGTATTTGTACCCTTATTCTCTATTGTATCCCACTTATTTACAACAATAACGCAACCTTTTCTGTTTCGGATAATCAGATTGAAAATAGCCATATCCTGATGCTCAACACCCAGCTGAGCATCCAACATCAGAATACAGACATCTGAATACTCGATAGCTCTTATAGAGCGCATAACAGAGTAAAATTCAAGATCTTCCTTTACTCTATTCTTTTTTCTCAACCCGGCTGTGTCAACCAGAATAAATTCGTGTCCGAATTTGTTGTAGTAAGATGAAATTGAGTCTCTGGTTGTTCCTGCAACGGGTGTAACAATGTTTCTCTCCTCCCCCAGAAGTGCGTTTGCCATTGAAGATTTACCCACATTTGGTTTGCCTATTATGGCAAGGTGAGGAAGCCTCTTCTCCTCTTTCTCCTCCTCTTCTGCAGGAAGTATCTCTACTATTTTATCCAGCAGATCACCCGAGCCGCTACCGCTGGCAGATGATATAGCCCAAGGTTCACCCAAGCCGAACGAGTTAAACTGGTGCACATCAAACATTCTATCTCCGGTATCTACCTTATTGGCAAGTACCAGAACAGGTTTTTTTGCCCTGCGAAGAATATCTGCAATTGTATAGTCAAAGTCGGTTATTCCGGAATTGACATCGCACATAAATAGGATAAGATCTGCCTCCTCAATTGCAAGGAGCACCTGCTTTCTTATCTCCTCCTCAAAAACATCATCTGTATTTACAGCGTAACCCCCGGTATCTATGACCGAAAACTCTTTTGCGTTCCATTCACACCGTCCGTAGTGACGGTCACGTGTTACTCCGGCAATCTCGTCGACGATTGCCTGTCTCATACCGACAAGGCGGTTAAAAAAAGTAGATTTGCCCACATTCGGGCGTCCAACTATTGCAACAATACTCATAATGAGGGCAAAGATAGTCAATTATTATAAAACGAGATTTTTAATCTTCGTAGCAGCAGCAAGAGGAGCTACCATCCTTTTTATCACTCTTTTTCCAGAGCATCTTCTCCTGTGACTTGGCACACATTAGCCCCAATTTACGCATCTCTTTGTTGTGCCCTATCTCTGACTCCGGAAATTTCCCGTCTTTACGAAAAATAATATTGAATGAGAAGAGAAAGACAGTGATGGCAAGAATTACAACAGTTATAATGAATAGTGACATAATTAATTGCATTTAAAACACTTATAAGGAGGCAAAAGTGGCGAATCACCTGTTTGAAGCATTGGCGGCAGTTGATGCACTTTAAAAGATGAGGATGCCATCTGTTTTAATATCCTGTCTACCAAAATCATCTCCCTACCGGCAGATATAATCTCCTGCGCACTCTTGCCCTCTTCAATAAGGGAATGCAAAATCGGGTCCAAAACAGAATATTCCGGAAGTGTGTCGCTATCCTTTTGGTGGGCTCTTAACTCTGCAGATGGCTCTTTTGTAAGGGTAGATTCCGGGATAGCTTTTTTTACACTGTTTATGTAGCGAGCCAGAGAGTAGACCTGTAGTTTATATTGATCTGCAATAACCATAAGTGCACCGCTAAGGTCTCCGTAAAGAGTTCCGTAGCCCATTGCAAGTTCACTCTTATTTGATGTATTCAGTACAAGCGCCCCTGTATTATTGCTGTAGGCCATAAGGATGTTTGATCTTATTCTGGCTTGTATATTTTCAAGTGTGATACTCTTTATGTCACTGCAAAACAGATCTTCCAGCTCTTTTATGTAACGGTTAAGGATTGTCTCAATGGGAACTATAGAGTGATCTATGTTTAAATTTCCTGCCAACTCTACTGCATCTGCAACAGAGTGCAGGGTGGAGTATGGAGAAGGCATAAGGATGGCGTGAACATTCTTTGCCCCAAGTGCCTCCACTGCAAGAGAAAGAACTACGGCTGAGTCAACTCCTCCGGAGAGACCGATAACAGCTCTCTCTTTGCCCTGTTCCCTGAAAAAGAGTTCAATCCCCCGTACAAGTTTTCCGTATAGTAGATCTGTTTTCACTTCCTGCATAATCTAGAATATAAAACTTGAACTTATAGATTGGTAGTTATAGACTTTGTCAATAACATCTGCAAAAATCTCTGCAACAGAGAGGATTTTTATCTTACTCATATCTGTCTCAGGTGAGGGGTTAATAGGGATAGTGTCCGAAATGATTACCTCTAAAAGCTGTGATTTTGCAATTCGCTCATAGGCGGGACCTGAGAGAACTGCGTGGGTTGCCAGAGCCCGAACACTTAGTGCCCCCTTATCCATAAGCATATCTGCTGCTTTAGTTATGGTCCCGGCGGTATCTATCATATCGTCAATAATAACGATATTTCTTTCCTCAACATCGCCGATAGCTGTCATAGAACCCACGACATTTGCCTTTTCACGTGATTTGTGACAGATTATAAGAGGGCAGCCCAGTATCCTGGAGTATGCATTTGCCCTCTTTGCACCACCCATATCCGGAGCAGCAATCGAAAGATTATCCAGTTTAAGATCTCTAAGATATGGAAGGAATATAGAACTCGCATAGATATGGTCAACCGGGAAATCAAAAAAACCCTGGATTTGGTCTGCGTGAAGATCTGCAGTCATCACTCTGTCGCAACCTGCTGCGTCCAACAAGTTGGCAACCATTTTTGCTCCTATAGGAACTCTTGGTCTGTCTTTTCTGTCCTGACGTGCCCATCCGAAATATGGTATAACAGCAATAACTTTATATGCAGAGGCTCTTCTTGCAGCGTCAATCATAAGTAGCAGTTCAAAAATATTATCAACCGGCGGGATTGTAGACTGGACAATGAAAACGGTAGCACCTCTGACACTCTCTTCAAAAGCGGGCTGAAATTCGCCATCACTGAATACGGTAACAGAGGATTTCCCAATCTCAAGCTTAAGAGAAAGAGCAATCTTTTCTGCAAGATAACGGGAACTCCTGCAAGAAAAAATCTTAATCTTATGTTGATGATCCATAACTATGGTTTTATATTTTTAAAAAGTTTGTCAATGTAGTCGAGAACCTCATCCCTTCCCATCCCGATCTCAGAAGAGGTTGTAAATGTTGGAGGTAACTCCTCCCAGTACTCAAAAAGAGCTTTATTGTTGAGTTCTATCTGCTTCTGTAGGGTGTTTACACCCACTTTATCACATTTAGTATATATTATAGAGAATGGAACACCTGCCTCCCCAAGGGTATTTATGAAATTCAGGTCAATTTTCTGGATATCGTGTCTTGAGTCCAGAAGGACAAATAGATTGGCAAGCTCTTCAGATCCGTTAATGTAATTCTTAATCATCTCAGACAAAACCTCCTTCTCCTTCTTGGAGATTTTGGCATAACCGTAACCCGGGAGGTCAACCAGATACCAGGATTCGTTAATAAGGAAATGGTTAATCAGCCTGGTTTTGCCCGGCTTTGCAGATGTGTGGGCAAGTTTTCCCATCCTGCACAACATATTGATTAAGGATGATTTACCCACGTTTGACCTGCCTATAAAGGCAAATTCAGGCAATTTTAAGGCCGGTCTCTCCTTTATGGATGGAGAGCTTCCGGAGAATATGGCTTGAGAGATCTTCATAGCATTATCGACGTCGCAAATGTACAACTTTATTGCGTATATTTGTGACAAGAGCATCAAATTTGGCAAAAATGATAAAAAGAGAGGAGATTACACTTGGAGAGTTACAGGAGAGAATAAAAGGGGTCATTGAGAGCTCGTTTTCAGGAAGATACTGGGTTAGAGCAGAGACGGGCGAAGTAAAGATTCACTCACAAGGACACTGTTACATAGATTTAATCGAGAAATCAAAAGTGGGCGGAGGGGTAACAGCAAAAGTGCAGGCTGTAATATGGGCCTCATCATTTCGAATGTTAAAGCCCTATTTTGAGACTACTACCGGAAGAGCACTGGAACGAGGGCTCTCGATTTTGGTTAACGTTCAGGTTACATACTCTCAGCTTTACGGGATGAGCCTTGTGATTACTGATATCGATCCGACCTTTACAATAGGAGAGCAGGAGATTATCAGGCAGAAGTGTATCGCAAGGCTATCTCAGGAGGGGATGTTTGAGATTAACTCGTCACTTGACATTCAGCTATTGCCCCGCAGGTTGGCAGTTATCTCCTCTGAGGGTGCTGCAGGTTACAGAGATTTCGTAAAACATTTGGAAGATAATGACTATGGCTTCTCTTTTTCAATAAAACTTTTTTCTGCACCTTTGCAAGGAGAAAGTGCCCCGGACGGAATTATAGAGCAGATGGAGAAGGTAGCCCGGGAGATGGATCATTTTGATATTCTTCTGATTATAAGAGGTGGAGGAGCCGCGCAGGATCTGGTCTGTTTTGATGACTACAATCTTGCAATAAATATTGCTCAATTCCCCCTTCCTGTTATTGTAGCAGTCGGACACGACCACGACTATCATATAGCAGATATGGTCGCTCACACATCATTAAAAACACCCACGGCTGCAGCTGCCTTTATCATAGATCTGTTTGTGGCAGAGGAGCAGCAACTAATTTTCCTCTCCCGCAGAGTTTCACTATCTTTGCAATCCAGACTTCAGAGTGAATCAAACACTTTGGAGCGGTTTATCGAGAGAATGGCAGTTGCACTTCGTACATATTACAGAGAGAGAGAGCATTTGCTTGACATTTTTGAAAGGAGAGTAATATCGGCTAGCCCCTTTACTATTCTGGAAAGAGGATACTCACTGGCTCTAAGGGGTGGTAAAAAAATAGGTAGCGTAAATGATGCACAGGCCGGAGATGATTTTACACTATTACTTTCGGACGGCTCCTTTAATTGTACAATAAATTCTTAAAAAAATGGTAAAAAAAGAAAGTCTCACATACAAACAGGCACTTGTAGAGCTGGAGGAGCTTGTTGTCAGAATCGAAAACCCTGATACAGATTTGGAAAACATTGCAGACGAAGTAAAGAAGGCGCTGGATTTGGTAAAGTTCTGTCGGGAACAAATCAAGGGATTCAGAGAGGAGACAGATAAACTTCTTACTTAGTTACACATTGCTATGAAAGATTTGAAATTATGGATGAACGACCCCTGGCTTGAGCCTTGGAAAGATACTATTTGGAGAAGGTACTCCAGAACTGTAATCAAAAGCCTGGAGCTCTCAGGCTATGGGAAGCCACTTAAACATTCGGCAAACTCCCATCTCTATTATGGGGTAACCAGAGATACTATAGGGAGTTGGATATTTCGCGAATGGGCCCCTAACGCTACATCTATCTACCTGATAGGTGATATGAATCAATGGAAAAGAGATGAAAGATACCGACTAACAGCGGTGAATCCGGGTAATTGGGAGCTAGTTCTTCCCAAAGCAGCGATGAAGCACGGGGATCTCTATAAGTGGCTTATAATTTGGAACGGAGGAGAGGGGGAGAGAATTCCGGCATATGCTACCAGAACTGTTCAGGATGAAAAGAGTAAGCTTTTTGCAGCACAACTATGGGACCCAAAACCCTATAAATGGAGCTCTCCCACAATAAAGAAGATTAAAAACCCACTTATATATGAGGCTCATATCGGTATGAGCACTCACGAACAAGGGGTTGGCAGCTTCAACTATTTTCGTGAAAATGTATTGCCAAGGATCGCAAAGCTAGGTTACAACACCATTCAACTGATGGCGATTCAGGAGCACCCCTACTATGGCTCTTTCGGGTATCAGGTTTCGGGATTTTTTGCAGTGAGTTCAAGATTCGGCACCCCCGAAGAGCTTAAAAAGCTCATTGACGAAGCTCACTCAATGAATATTGCGGTTGTTCTGGATATTATTCACTCTCACGCAGTGAATAATACTCTTGAGGGACTCTCTCTTTTTGATGGAACAGAAGATCTCTATTTTCACTCGGGAGATAGAGGTTATCATCCTGCCTGGACATCTCGTTGTTTTAACTATGGAAAAAGTGAAGTGATACACTTTCTTCTCTCTAACTGTAAGTTTTGGATGGAGGAGTTTAAATTTGACGGATTCAGGTTTGACGGCATAACAAGTATGATCTATTACGATCACGGTTTGGGAAAGGATTTTACCGACTACTCCGGCTATTTTGACGGCAATCAGGATGAAGATGCAATTACATATCTGGCTCTGGCAAACCAACTGATTCGTGAGATTAACCCGGATGCCATTACTATTGCCGAGGATGTAAGTGGTATGCCCGGGCTGGCAGCACCATTTAAGGACGGAGGTGTAGGATTTGATTTCCGTATGAGTATGGGGGTTGCAGATAACTGGATAAAATGGATAAAGGAGCTTCGGGATGAAGATTGGAATGTAAGTGATATTTTTCACGAGCTCACCAACAAGAGAGATGACGAGAGAACTATTAGTTATGCAGAGTGTCACGACCAGGCAATGGTTGGAGATAAAACAATAATATTCAGGCTTATAGATAGTGAGATGTACTCCTCAATGAGTAAAAATATCGCATCTCTGGTTGTAGATAGAGGGATATCTCTGCACAAGATGATACGCCTTGCAACAATTTCAACAGCCGGAGATGGTTATCTCAATTTTATGGGTAATGAGTTCGGACACCCGGAGTGGATTGACTTTCCGAGAGAGGGGAACAACTGGTCGTACCACTATGCCCGCAGACAGTGGTCCCTTGCAGATAACAAACTTTTGCGATACTCCTGGTTATTAGAGTTTGACAAAACAATGATTAACCTGGTAAAAAACTCCATACTGTTCAGAAACAGACCGGAAATACTATATGTACACAATGAAAGGCAGATTCTTATCTTTAAAAGGGGAGAGTATATATTCGCCTTTAACTTCAGCCCTTTAAACTCATACCCGGACCTATCCCTCTCTGCTCCTGAGGGCTCATACAAAACGGTTCTGGATACCGATATGAAAAAATTTGGAGGATTCAATCGTAATAACCAAAATGTAAAACATATAACCCGATTTATAGAGGGCAGAGATACCCTCTCTTTATATCTTCCTTGCAGGAGCGCAATCGTCCTCAAAAAAGAGAAAAGGTAACAAATTCGTAACTATAATTTTATTAACTTGCACCTAAAATTTGAGAGATTATGGCCTATTTGGAGTTTAATAAGAAAGAGTTGGTTAATCTTGAGTACTCTCTTAAGAGGGAGTATCTCTCTACAAACCACGCCGGAGGTTATCTCAACACAACAATTGCAGGATGTAACACCAGAAAATATCACGGCCTGCTTGTACTTCCACTGGAACAGTTCGATAATGAGAAGCACGTCTTACTCTCAACTCTGGACGAAACTCTAATCCAGCACGGAAAGGAGTTTAACCTGGGAATTCACTGCTACGGAGAGGTCTATGAACCCAGAGGGCATAAATATATAACCAATTTTGAAATTGATAAAGTTGTGGCTGTCACCTATGCCGTAGGGGGGATGGTATTGAGAAAAGTAATGATTCTCTCAAACAGAGAGGAGCATCTGCTTATTCGATACACCCTGTTGGAGGCTCACTCTCCCACGATTTTGAGGTTGAAGCCTTTTCTGGCATTCAGAAACATACACACGCTCTCAAAAGCAAATAACAACGTCAACAGAAAGTACAAAGAGATTGAGAGAGGGAGGAGTTTTTGTCTATACCAAGGTTTTCCGGAGCTGAATCTTCAGTTAAATACAAAAAACGACTTTATCTCAAATCCGGACTGGTACTACAACATTGAATACAAAGAGGAGAGCCGGCGTGTTCTTGAGTCCAGAGAAGATCTTTTTGTGCCGGGATATTTTGAGATGCCTATAAAAAAAGGGCAGACGATACTCTTTTCGGCATCTGTTAAAGAGGAGAATACATCATCGTTAAACAGGAAATTTGAAAAAAACCTATCCGAGAAAAATCATAGAGATAGCTTTGTAAATTGTCTAAAAATCTCTGCAAGTCAGTTTGTTACAAAAAGAGGAGAGGATACTTTAATCTTCGCAGGATACCCCTGGCTGGACCAAAAACTTCGTGATGCCCTCCTGGCACTGCCCGGACTTACCCTAAGCTCATACTGTGATAAGAAGACCTTTCTGGATACAATAGATACAATTGTTCGTAAAAATCGAGAAAAACTGATCAAAAAAAGCAGCGAGACAGATGTACCTCTTTGGTTCATATGGGCTCTTCAGCAATATGTAGAGCTTATAGGTGAAGACAAAACCATATGGAAGAGATACGGAGAGCTACTAAAGGAGATTCTTCACGCATACAGAGATGGCTCACGCATCAATATAAATATGCACGAAAATGGACTGCTCTGGGGAGAGGAGAGAGGTACCGCTCTAACCTGGATGGACGCATATGCGTATGGAGAGCCTATCACTGAGAGAGCCGGATATCAAATTGAGATAAACGCTCTTTGGTACAACGCAATCTGTTTCTCTATGGAGCTTGCGTTAATATCGGGTGATTCAAAATTTCCACAGGATTGGGTTATTATCAAAGATAATATTGATAGAAATTTTATCAGGGCATTCAAAATTGAAGAGAAAGATCACCTTGCAGATTACGTTGGTCCCGAGGGTCAGAATAAATTCACAAGACCAAACCAACTCTTTGCCTGCTCTTTTAAATACTCTCCTCTGGACGAAGAGACAAAGGCAAAAGTGCTAAAAAACATAAAGAAAGAGCTGCTCACCGTAAGAGGTATCAGAACCCTCTCTCCAAAAAATCCACTCTATAAAGGTGAATATGACGGCGATCAGATAACCCGTGATATGGCCTACCATCAGGGAACTGCAAGGGTATGGCTTTTAAGCTTCTATATAGATGCTATGTTCAAGCTATATGGGGCCACCTTCCTAATCAAGGCACAGGAGTTGGTTGAGGCATTTGAAGAGGAGCTCTCACTTCACTGTCTAGGCTCAATATCTGAAGTTTTTGACGGAGACCCTCCACACCAGCCGCACGGCTGTACATCCTACTCTGTATCAGTAGCATCTCTGCTCACCTCTATGCGTCTGATTGAAAACAATATAAACTCTGAACTATGAAGGTGCTGATGTTTGGATGGGAGTTTCCTCCGCATATATCGGGAGGTTTAGGAACAGCCTGTTATGGATTGACCAAAGGGTTAGCAAATAATGGAGTAGAGGTTTTGTTTGTGATGCCATCAGCCACCGGTGATGAGGATAAAAGTGCAGTTAGCATTATAGATGCAAGTGAAATAGAGGTCTCCGAAAGTTGTCGTAATGTCAGGGATTTTCTTGAGAAAGTTCAGTTTATTCGGATTGGGTCTAATCTGATACCTTACATAGATCCACAAGAGTTCACAGCGATGTTGTTAAACCTTCAACAGGGTCAGATTGAGGAGTTTAAATTAGGTTTTGGGCAGAAATATAAATTCTCCGGTAAATATGGCAAAACCCTAATGGAGGAGGTTGTTAGATATGCACTTGTGGGCGCTGAGATTGCCCTGAGAAATGACTTTGATGTAATTCACGCCCACGACTGGCTCACATATCTGGCAGGAGTTGCTGCTAAGAGAGTTAGCGGCAAACCTCTGGTGGTTCATATGCACGCAACCGAATTTGACAGGAGTGGAAACAACATCAACACCGAGGTGTTTGATATTGAAAAGATGGGTATGAGAGAGGCAGATAGAGTTGTGGCAGTAAGCCATCTAACCCGAAATATTATTTTAAACAAATACGGAATCAATCCGGAAAAGGTGGTTACTGTACATAATGCTGTAGATTTTCAAGGATTCGAAAATATGCAAATAGAGAGAGGGGTACCGGAGCAGATTGTTACCTTTCTTGGACGAATAACATATCAGAAGGGTCCGGAGTATTTTATTGAGGCTGCATATAAAGTGATAAAACGCTACCCGAATGTACGCTTTGTAATGGCAGGAAACGGAGACCTACTCAAGAGATGTATCCGAAGGGTTGCAAAATTGGGGATAGCACATAAGTTTCACTTCACAGGATTTCTAAGAGGAGGAGAGGTTAAGCAGATGTTTGCCTACTCCGATGTATATGTTATGCCATCTGTCTCCGAACCGTTCGGCATCTCACCGCTAGAGGCGATGAGATCAAATGTACCTACAATCATCTCAAAACAGAGTGGTGTGGCAGAGGTTCTGCGTCACGCTATCAAGGTAGATTTCTGGGATATAGACGCAATGGCAGATTCCATCTACGCTCTGCTCGCATATCCTGCACTATCTGCTATGTCTGTAAAACACGGGTTAAACGAGGTCAATTCGCTCAAATGGGATGCTGCTGCATACAGGGTGCGTGAGATCTATTCCGCTATAATTAAAAAATGAAAAACTAGGAGTTATGGAAAAAAGTATTTGCTTTTACTTTCAGGTGCATCAACCGGACAGGCTGCGCCTCTACAGATTTTTTGATATAGGCAGGGAGAGCCACTACTTCGATGATTTTGCAAACAGAACCATACTCCGCCGAGTTGCAGAGAGATGCTACCTGCCGGCCAACTCACTTCTTCTTGAGCTTATAAAAAAGTACAATGGAGCTTTTAAAGTTGCATTCTCAATATCCGGAGTTGCCATAGAGCAATTTGAGAGATATGCGCCCGAAGTTATATCAAGCTTTCGCGAGCTTGCACAGACAGGTTGCGTGGAGTTTCTTGCCGAGACATATTCCCACTCACTAGCCTCTCTCAAATCCCCGGTGGAGTTTAAAGAGCAGGTAATGCTTCAGAGTGCAAAGATTGAGTCACTCTTTGGGTTTAAGCCCACAGTCTTTCGTAACACAGAGTTAATCTATTCAGATCTTATCGGATCTATGGTATCTGAAATGGGTTTTACAGCTATGCTCACAGAGGGGGCAAAACACATCTTAGGGTGGAAAAGTCCTAACTATCTGTATACAAATGCCATAAATCCAAGGCTTAAACTTCTTCTTAAGAATTTCAACCTTAGTGACGATATCGCTTTTCGTTTTTCAAACAGAGCTTGGTCCAACTGGCCTCTAACATCGGATAAATACGTTACTTGGATCTCCGATACACTGGCGATGGACGATATTGTTAACCTTTTTATGGATTATGAGACATTCGGGGAGCATCAGAGTGCATCAACCGGCATATTTGAGTTTATGAGACATCTGCCTGAGGCTGTTCTCTCCAGAACAAATGTAACCTTTGACACCCCTTCTCAGGTTTGTGCAAAACATCAGGCGGTTGCACCACTTCACGTACCATTTCCTATATCCTGGGCAGATGAGGAGAGAGATACCAGCGCCTGGTTAGGAAATGAGCTTCAGAACGAGGCATTCAATAAGCTTTACTCGGCTGAGAGCGATGTAAAAAGAGTTAACGACCCTAAACTCCTCTCAGATTTCAGGCGACTTCAGGAGAGTGACCACTTCTACTATATGTGTACAAAATTTTTCTCTGATGGGGCAGTACACTCATACTTCAATCCATACGACACCCCATATGAAGCATTTATAAATTATATGAATGTCTTAAGCGATTTTCTGCTTAGGGTTGAAAAGGCTTTGCCTACAGCTCCGCCAATCATTGGAACAATTATTGCACAGAGAAGTGGTTCAAAAAAATCTGAAGCACCTTTAAAGGCACAAAAGAGTAAACTTAAAGCCAATCCCAAAGCAGGGATGGTTGCAAACCCAAAAGCAGGAGATAAAAAACCAAATTCGAAGCCTAAGAGCGGCAAATAGTATAACCCAAATTGTAGATAACTAAATTAAAAATGTCAGAAAAAAAGCTTGTATCACCCGATTGTCTTTTTGAGGTTAGTTGGGAGGTGTGTAATAAAGTTGGAGGGATACATACAGTTATAGCCACTAAGGCATTAAATCTTTCTAAAGAGCTACAGAACAATCATATACTTATAGGACCCGACGTTTGGAGGGATACCGAAAAAAACCCGGAATTCCTTGAAGACCAGAATCTTTTACGTGCCTGGAGGGGCAAAGCTGCACAAGAGGGACTCCGGATAAGAGTGGGGCGATGGAATGTTGCAGGCACCCCTATTGTAATCCTTGTAGACTTTAGTAACTATCTCTCTAAAAAGGATGAGATACTCACAGAGTTCTGGATGAAGTATAATCTGGACTCAATAGCAGGACACTGGGACTATTTAGAGAGTACTCTTTTTGGTTACGCAACCGGTAAAGTTATAGAGAGTTATGTAAAATTCAACCTTGCTCCTCACCACAAAGCAGTTGCTCAGTTTCACGAGTGGATGACAGGTGCCGGAGTTCTCTACCTTAAAACAACATCCCTGCCGATAGCGACAGTTTTTACTACCCACGCAACAGTTGTGGGGCGGTCTATTGCCGGGAATAATCTACCCCTCTATGACAATATGACCCAGTACTCTTCGGAGGAGAAGGCTCAGGAGTTCAATGTGGTATCCAAGCACTCACTTGAGAAGCTTGCTGCCAACCAAGCAGATATTTTCACCACAGTTTCGGAGATTACGGCCCGTGAGTGCAGCCATTTTCTTGGCAGGAAAGTAGACGTGGTGACTCCAAACGGGTTTGAAAATAGTTTTACCCCAAAGGAGAATGAGTTTAAGATATGTGCGAAAAGCGCTAAGAAAAAATTGAATGAAATTGCAAGGCTAATGACCGGAATTCCGGTATCCGATAACGCACTTATGGTTGGTATAAGTGGAAGATACGAATACAAAAACAAAGGTATAGATGTTTATCTGGATGCCCTTGGCACTCTTAATAGTTCTAAAGATCTAAAGAGAGAGATTATAGCCTGGCTCTTCGTACCTGCCGGTCATAAAGGGGCGGATAGAGATCTGTTAAACAAAATACAAAATGGTGGAGATTACACAACCAACACCTCTCACACCTTGAATGAGCCAAACTGGGACCCTGTTCTAAGGAGAGTGAATGAGCTTAACCTTCTAAACAGAGAGGGAGATATGGTTAAGCTGCTCTTCATACCATCCTACCTAAACGGAAATGATGGGATATTCAATTTTACATACTACCAGCTTCTTTGCGGTCTAGACCTCTCAGTTTTCCCATCCTATTACGAACCGTGGGGATATACCCCTCTGGAGAGTCTGGCATTCGGAGTTCCTACAATAACTACCTCTCTCACAGGTTTTGGTCTCTGGGTGAAAGATCACTCAAAGAGAAAGGAAGAGTCAATAGAGATTATCGAGAGAGGTGATTTCAACTACTCAAAGGTTGTTGAGGGAGTAGTCAAAAAGACACTTCACATAAGTCATCTCTCAGACGAAAAGAGAAAGAGTTTACACATTGCCGCACGAGATTTATCAAAGATTGCACTCTGGGATAATCAGATAGTCTACTACAAAGAGGCATACTCACTTGCAATTGCAAAAGTTATTAATGATAAGGGGGCTTTCCCGGCAAATATTGAGGAGAGAGATCACTCGGACTTTAAAAAAGATGTCGCCAACAGACCTATCTGGAATAAAATTCTTATCAATAAAAGACTTCCAAAAAGGCTTGAACACCTGGAGACTTTGTCACGAAACTTATGGTGGTGCTGGAATGAAGATGCTATTGAGCTCTTTAAGGTGGTAGACAAGGATTTATGGGAGGTTTGCGAGGGAAATCCAATACAACTGTTGGATATGTTGTCGCTTAAACGTTATCAGGAGCTTGAGGGTGATTCAAAGTTCCTGAGGAAACTGGATGCAGTTTATGACCATTTTCAGGAGTATTTATCTGCGAAATGCGATAGTAATGAGGTGAAAATTGCATACTTCAGTATGGAGTTCGGGTTGGATAAATCTCTAAAAATATACTCCGGCGGGCTTGGAGTTCTTGCAGGAGACTATCTTAAAGAGGCGAGTGATATGATGGTCCCTTTGACAGCCGTAGGATTGCTTTACAGATATGGTTACTTTACTCAAAAACTATCTGCACAGGGAGATCAGGTTGCCTTTTATGAGCCTCAGGATTTTTCAAAACTGCCTGCTACCCCTGTCAGAGATAACCAGGGGAAATGGACAACTGTAGTTATTGCCCTGCCTGGAAGAAATATGACAGCCAGGCTTTGGAGGGTAGATGTAGGCCGTACAGAGCTAATTTTGCTGGATACAGATCACGAAGATAACCTGCCGGAAGACAGAGCTGTAACACACCATCTTTACGGAGGAGACTGGGAGAATCGCCTCAAACAGGAGATGCTGCTGGGGATAGGAGGGGTAAGAGCCCTTAGAGCTCTTGGCAGAGAGGCAGATCTATACCACCTGAACGAAGGTCACGCAGCATTCATTGGATTGGAGAGATTAAGGGAGTATGTAACTTTAAATGGACTTACATTTGCAGAGGCAACCGAAGTTGTAAGAGCATCCTCACTATATACTACTCATACACCAGTCCCAGCGGGACACGACGCATTTAGTGAGGATATTTTGAGAGGGTATTTTTCCCACTATCCTAAGAGAATGAAAATCAGCTGGGAAATGATGATGTCGTTGGGAAAGATAGATCCTGCCGACCCGGATGAGAAGTTTTCAATGAGTAATATGGCGGCAAATCTCTCACAGGAGATTAACGGAGTGAGTTGGCTTCACGGGAAGGTTAGTAGAGATATTCTCTCTCCGCTCTGGCCAGGGTATCTTCCTCAGGAGCTGCACGTAGGTTATGTAACAAACGGAGTTCACTACCCAACCTGGACTGCTCCAGAGTGGAAGGAGATTCACTCTGAGGTTTTTGGTGAAAAATTCCAAAGCCACCACTACGATAAGAGCTGTTTTGAAGGCATCTACAAAATAGATGACTCCAGGATTTGGGATATTCGTAAAAAGCTTAGAAGTAAGCTTATAGACATCATTAAGCAGACCCTTTCAAACCAGAGCTCAACCACACACTACACGCCACAACAGATTGTAAGGATAAAAGAGACTCTTAGAGATGATGTTCTCACAATAGGTTTTGCACGAAGATTTGCAACATATAAACGTGCCCACCTCATTTTCCGGGATCTTGAGAGACTCAAAAAAATAGTAAACGATCCCAAACGTCCGGTTCAGTTTTTATTTGCAGGTAAGGCACATCCTGCAGACAAGGCCGGTCAGGATCTGATAAAGAGAATTGTTGAGATCTCAGTTATGCCGGAGTTTATTGGAAAGGTTCTCTTTATACCGGGGTATGATATAACTCTGGCTAAGTATCTGGTTCAAGGGGTTGATATCTGGATGAACACACCTACAAGACCACTAGAGGCCTCCGGCACAAGTGGAGAAAAAGCAGTAATGAATGGCGTTATGCACTTCTCTGTTCTTGACGGTTGGTGGGTTGAGGGGTACAAAGAGGGTGCAGGATGGGCACTTCCACTTGAGAGAACATATGAAAATCAGGATTTTCAAAACGAATTGGATGCAGTTACAATATATAATATGTTGGAAAATGAGATCGCCCCCCTATTCTATAATGTTACCGACAAGAGTAAACTTCCTGTTGAGTGGATTGAGTTCATAAAAAACACAATTGCTAAGGTAGCGGGGAATTTTACCACCAACAGAATGTTGAGTGACTATCTGGATCGTTTCTACAATAAATTAAAAAAGAGACATATAGAGATTGCTGCAGATGATTTTGCCCTTGCCCGCGAAATTGCACAATGGAAAAAAAGGGTGAGAAACGAGTGGTCTTTCATTGAGGTAATCGGCTATAATAGACCGGATAATACAAGGAGCGACATCTCTCTGGGAGAGGAGTATACAGCAGAGGTAATAATCTCAACCGGAGATCTTCGACACGATGAGATAGGAGTTGAGATGATTATTGCAGAGAACGGAATAGAGGGCAACTATCATATAGTTAAGACGATAGATTTCGAGTTTATAGAGTACGTTTCCGGAGCAGCTAAATACAGGTGCTCAATTTTGGCCGATACTGCCGGTGCATTCAGCCTGGCGGGGAGGCTATATGCGAAGAACCCAAAATTACCGCACCGGCAGGATTTTGATTTAGTGAAATGGTTATAGCCAGTACAGGTTTCTTTGATGGAGTTCACAGAGGTCACTCTGCTGTGCTTGAGAGGGTATGCTCTCTTGCAAAGGAGCAGGGGAGCAGGGCTGCCGTTATTACATTCTGGCCCCATCCTAGAGCTGTTCTACAGCAGGATGCTGCCAGATTCAGGCTATTAACATCTCTTGAAGAGAAGAGAAAACTTCTTCACTCTGTAGGTATTGACGACGTTCACGTTCTCACCTTTGACAGAGATTTTGCCCGCCAAACTACAGAGCAGTTCTTCCGTAAATATTTAAAAGACTTATACGGAGTAACTACCCTTGTTGCGGGCTACGACCACAGGGTGGGGAACGATCTGGACCAGACACAGGAGCAGATGTTTGAGATTGCAAAATCTGTAGGGATAACTCCTGTGAGGGTAGAGGAGTGTGTAAGCAGAAATAACGGAAAACAGACTATTATCAGCTCTACAAAAATTAGAGAGTCACTGCTTGGAGGGAGCATAGAGAGGGCTAACACAATGCTTGGCTATCGCTATGGATTGGAGGGAGTGGTGGTAGAGGGTCAGAGGATTGGGAGAACGATTGGCTTTCCGACAGCCAATATAATGCTTTATGAACCTCTTAAACTATTACCTGCAGACGGTGTATATGCAGTTTGGGCGGAGAGTTTGGGAAAGAGTTACAGAGGGATTACAAATATTGGGACTAGGCCTACAGTCTCCAATATGAGTGAAAAAACCATTGAGACTCATATTCTCGATTTTGAAGATGATATTTACGGGTTGTCTTTTAAAATTGAGTTTGTAAGAAGGTTGAGGAATGAACAGAAATTTGCATCTTTGCAGGAGCTCAAAGAGCAACTTGTTAAGGACAGAGAGAGCGCAATGACAATTTTGCCGGAGAATTTTGAAAAATTAAGATAATATTCAGGTATACAATGGATTCAACAATTATCTCCATTCTTGCCGCAGTAGCAATAATGGCATATCAGGTTTTCAGCGAAAAGAAGAAACGGGAGCGTAGGGCTGCAATGAAGAGTAACTCCCCTAACGAAACTCAGGACTATCAAGAGAGGCCAAAAAACTCGATATCTGCTCTGTTTGCAGATATTTTGCAGGAGGATGAGAGAGTTAGTAAAGAGTACGATTATAATTTTGAAGACCCGTACACATCAATAACATCACAGAGGGTTGAGGCTATCCCTCTGTCATTCAAGTCAGAGAGTAAAATTGAGCCTCTACCGGAAACTCCTCTTCAAACTTATGAACCTTTAGTTGATAATACCCCCAGAGATATTTACGACAGTGCCGAAATTTCTGACCACGATTATGATAATGAGAGCAAACTTTCGGAGGGAGTTTTCAAAGGGGGGTTTGACCCTGCTCTACTTATAATCTATTCGGAGATTGCAGCCCCCAAATTCCGGGATTAGTTTTTTTTTAATAAAATGTTTTTTATCTTTGTACAAAGAGTCCTGTTCTGCAGGATTCTTTTTAATTTTTCTATATTATGTCAAAAATACATTACTTAACCCTTGAGGGCTTAGAGAAGCTTAAGGCAGACTTTCATCAACTGGTATCAGTTGAACGTCCTTCCATTTCACGACAGATAGCAGAGGCGAGAGATAAGGGGGACCTCTCGGAGAATGCAGAATACGATGCCGCAAAAGAGGCTCAAGGGCTTCTTGAGCTAAAAATCTCAAAACTTGAGGAGATGATAGCCAATGCCAGGATTATTGATGAGTCGAGAATTAACACAACCCACATCCAGATTATGAACAAGGTTAAGTTAAAAAACCTTAATAATAATTCAGTTGTGGAGTATACCCTGGTGGGAGAGACAGAGGCAAATCTGAGGGAGGGTAAACTTGCTGCTGCCACACCTATAGGCAAAGCACTTATAGGTAAGGAGAAGGGTAATATAGTTGAAGTTAAGGTACCTTCCGGAGTAATAAAATTTGAGATTCTGGATATTTCAAAATAGCATATGGCTACAATTTTCTCAAAAATCATTGCAGGAGAGATTCCATCATTCAAGGTTGCCGAGAGTGAGAGGTTCTATGCCTTTCTGGATATCAATCCGGTTTCTGCCGGGCACACACTGGTTGTCCCTAAAAATGAGACAGACTATATTTTTGATATGGATAGCGAAGAGTTCGCCTCTATGTTTGCTTTTGCTCAGAAGGTGGCAAAGGGGATAAAAGAGGTGATATCGTGTAAAAGGGTAGGAGTGGCAGTCTTGGGTATGGAGGTTCCTCACGCTCACATCCACCTGATTCCCATAAATAGCGAGAGCGATATGGATTTTAAAAAAACGAAAATCAAACTTGATACCACAACAATGGCAGATATTGCAAATGCTATTAATTCAAAAATAAAACTCTAACTCAATATCGTATTATGATCAGAAATTCAATTGCACTGATACTCTCTCTTATATTGCTAGTTTCGTGCTCAACCAAGAGTCATAGAGCCAAGGTTGAGGGGAAAGTAGACGGACTTACAAAAGGCGAAATAGTAGTTAAAAAATTGAATATAAATGTTCAAAAAATTCTTGACACCATTAAACTTGACCAAAAAGGGGAGTTCAGATACATTATAAAATTTGCTTCATCCTCACCGGAATTCTACTATCTCTACCACAAGGATAGAAAAATTGCATCTCTAATTCTGCTTCCCGGAGAGAAGGTTAAGATACAAACAGATACTTTGGGTTTAAACCCTGTAGTTGAAGGCTCTACCGAGAGCTCGCTGCTCATATCTCTTGAAAAAAAAATATCACAATCACAAGCAAGGTTTGACTCGCTCAAAAATAAGATGCAAGAGGCTGTAACTGCAAATGATGCCCAAAAGGTGACAGAGTTGAACTATGCACTTGGTTCAGTCTATGTTAAGCAAAAACAGGATGCAATAAAATATATCTATACCAACCCGGCTTCTATCACAAATATGATTCTGCTTTACCATAGATTCTCTGCAGATGTTCCTCTCTTTGCAGATCTTAGAGACGTTCTGTTGTTTCGCAGAGTTTATGATTCGCTGCAGGTAATCTATCCCGGCTCATTGTATGTTTCAAGGCTTATGGATGAAATTACTGTGCGAGAGAGGTCGGAGATTATTAACTCAAAAATCCTTGATGCATCACAAAGAGGATTTCCGGAGATTTCACTCCCGGATACAAAGGCCAATATACGTTTGTTGAGTGACCTCTCAGGTAAGGTTATAGTTCTATCGTTCTGGAGCGTAACAGATGCAAACCAGAGAATGCAGAACAGAGAGTACTTCGATCTTTATGACAAATATAGCTCCAGAGGTTTTGAAATCTATCAGGTATCGGCAGATACAGACAAAACTGCGTGGGCAAGAGCAGTTGCCGAGCAAGAGATTCCTTGGATAAGTGTTTGTGACGGACTAGGAGCAAACTCTCCTGCAATATCTACATACAATATACAGAATCTCCCGGCCAATTTTGTAATAGACAGAAGTGGCTCCATTGTTGCAAAAAATATTTACGGAGCCGTACTCGAGACTAAATTGGCATCACTTTTAAAATAGGGAACTACCTGCCCTTCACATTGAGGGGACCTCTTTTTGAGACTCCAGGGATGAAATCTTTAAGGTAGAATGGCTCGAAATAGGCAACATCTTCAAAGAGCCCATCTCTGAATTTTTCAACGGCTCGCTTTACCATTCCATCGGCTACAGAATTTAAGGAGAGGAATCTTGCATTCGGGTGGTCAATTATTGTGCTGACTTTTGCTGAACCATCACCGCAAAAGAGGGTAACTCCCTTTGAAAGAAGATCTGCAAAACTATTTTCATCTACAACAAGAGCCTCAACAGGTGTCAACCTTGTTGCATCTTTTGAATAGATTGCAGTATATACCTCCATCCTTCTGGCGTCGATCATAGGAACAATTGACTCTACACAAGAGTACTCTTGTGAAACTGTTGGAGAGAGAACTATATCTGATGCCGGATTGGCCAGCAAATCAAGAGATCCTACCGATATCAGCGGTTTACCCGATGCAAAACATAGACCTTTAGCTAATGCAACTCCAACCCTTAATCCTGTATATGAGCCCGGCCCTTCGCTCACAACTACAGCATCGCA
Source organism: uncultured Muribaculaceae bacterium (assembly GCA_964351405.1). Lineage (GTDB taxonomy): Bacteria > Bacteroidota > Bacteroidia > Bacteroidales > UBA932 > Bact-08. The sequence goes on from CAYGOE010000001.1 coordinate 103,468, forward strand.
CTTGTCAATTCCAAAGCCGACCTGTTTGAAAATATCTTCAATCATAGGGGCAATTATACGGGCGTGAGCTTTAGCTTCCCGCACTACGCTACTACATAAAACCACATCTGAAGAGGATATTGCAACTGAGCACACCTCTGTGCTAGTTTCTATGCAGAGCAATAGTGGTTTGGAGATTGACATTAAAGTTTAATTGGTTTCTTAAGCATCTCTTCGGTAACAATCTTTACCTTTGAATCCCTCTTTAAAGTTTTGCTGATTGCAGAGAACGGAGCTGTTACAATTACATCTCCCTCGTTAAGTCCTGTTACCACCTCTATTTTGGTGAGATCCTGAATTCCTGTTGTGATTGTCCTAACCTCTACCGAGTTGTCTTCCTTTACAACGAAGACCTGTTCAAGAGACTCATTAACACCCATTTTTGCCTTAACGCTGTCTGCAATAAGGTCAGAACGGGTAGTTATAGATTGTAGAGGTATTGCAAGAGCGTTCTCAACTCTGGATGTCTGAATTGAAACGGATGCAGACATTCCCGGGCGGAATGGATTTTTACCATCCAGTGCAAGATCTGAATATGATTCGGTGATGAGGTATATCTTCACCTCAAAATTTGTTACCTGGTCTATTGAAGAGCCGATATTCTTGGCAGAATTTGCAATTTGTGTTACAAATCCCGTAAACTTACGATTCGGGTAGGCATCAACTTCAATAGTAGCAGTATCACCTTTCTCGATTCGAATGATGTCATTCTCGTTTACATCCACTAAAACCTCCATCTGCTCAAAGTTTGCTATGCGGAGCATCTCTGTACCTGCCATCTGGCTTGTACCAACAACTCTTTCACCCTTCTCAACGCTCATTTTAGAGATAATCCCATCCATAGGCGCATAGATAACAGTCTTTGTAAGATTTTCAACCGCCTCTTTTAGTGTTGCACCTGCACTCTTAACATTGAATTCGGCAGCTTTTATCTGCTCTTTGGCAACCTTATACTGAGAGTAAACGCTCTCATAATCAGAGTCAGAAATTACCTTCTGTTCAAAAAGTGTTTTATTTCTGGTGTAGGTCTGTTCGATTTGAGAAAACTGAGCCTGCATTTGTGTAAGCTGCGCCTTAACGGAGTTAAGGGAAGCCTCTGCACGCTCTCTCATTGAGATATAGACATCCTGCTTAATCTTAATAATAAGATCTCCTTTGCGAATATAATCTCCCTCTTTAAAGTGGAGCTCTATGATCTCACCCGATACGTCAGGGCTGATTTTTACCTCCACAACCGGCTTTATTTTGCCATTAGCCGGAATTACCTCAATGATATCGCCTCTGCCAATCTTCTCGGTTGTCACCTGGATTGCACTCTTATTTTTTTTACTCCCGATTACTGCAAGTACAACGATTACTACAAGAGCAACGGCAATAATCCACTTAATATTCTTTTTAAACTTCATCGCTTTTTATATTTAGAGAGAGATTGATTTTCCTTTGTAAAAATCCAGGATTTTCAATTGGAAAACATATTGATATTTAGATTGATAAAATTCCGACTGGGCTTTAAACAGGTTTGTTTTTGCTACAGTATAGTCGGTAGCACTTAAAATGCCAATATCAAATTTTTGCTGAACATAACGGAATGACTCCTCCATAGCCTTCACATTACTCTCGGAAGCTTTATATCTTTCGTAGTAAGAGACAGCATCATTGTTTGCCTGCTGTATCTCTTTGTAAAGTATTTGCTGTCTGTTCTTTACCTCAATGGTGGCGCTTCTTACCCCAAGTTTTGCATTTTTTACGGATGTTTTAATCTGGTGGTTGTTGAATATAGGGATATTCAATCCGAATCCCAGAGAAGGATTTCTATTCTCATTAAACTGATCGAAGAAAGCCTGCTCTCTGCTATCGCTGTAGTAAGAGCCGTAGCCTGCAGAGAAGGTTACAGATGGGAGGCCCCTTCCCTTAGCAATTGCAAGCTGAAGACCGGAGTTTTCGAGATTTAACTCTGCGCTCTTGATTTGGGGCAGTGACTGCGATAACCGGAAAAGTTCGTCAACATCCTCTCCGGAGAAGCCGGTTACAAGAAAATCAACATTTACATCTTCAATATCGAAACTTGCGTCACCTTCAAGATCCAGAAGATGTTTAAGCGTTAGAAGTGAGCTCTTAAGCTGGTTCTTTGCGTTAACAACCTGAAATCTCTCTGCGGCAAGCTGTGCCTGCACCTCTAAGAGTGTACTGTATGCAACGCTGCCGGCATCTACAAGCTTGTTTGCCCTCTCAAGTTGCTCCTCTACGCTCTTAATACTCTCCTGAGCCGTTTTCAAAATCTCTCTGGAGAGAAGAATCTGAAGGTAGGAGCGGGCAATCTCAACTGATATGTTGTTTTTAAGCTGTTCAACCTCCTGGAGTGATACCTCTACAACTAAACCTTTGCTTTTGATGTCATTCTTTCGGGTGAAACCTTCAAAGATACTCACTGCCGCTCGTGCACTAGCACTTGTGCTTTGAGATAGTTTGTTCTCTACAATTTCCAAATCCTGTATATTCACCGAGCGACCCCAGTTCATTGAGTGGCTCACAGATGCATTTAGAGTTGGAATATAGTTAAGCTTTGCCTGAGCAAGATTGTTTTCACTCTGCTCTATTGAGAGTTCCTGCTGTTTAATGCGCAGGTTGTTATCCCAGGCGTATCTGATGCACTCCTGAAGACTCCATCTCTTTTGTCCTGAGAGAAGTGAGGGTATAATCAGAAGTAGTAATAATGGGAGTTTGTAATTAATTTTCATAATGCGCAAAGATAATTTTTTTTCTATTACAAACTCCCTTAAAAGTGTATTTTTGCGGGAATTTACTTGTAAATTACCTGCGTATTTGCCTGCATCTCATATAGGTTCTTGCTCAAAAACTGGAAAAGCCTCCACAATTTTTTAATACTGTAACCTGCACCTCTACCCAGATACTCGGCAATTTCGTAGTCCCAACCCCCGGTGCCACCGGTAATTCTACACATCTGACTCATTGTTAACGAGACCAGACCATTCTGATTTACAGCAATATTATCCATTACGCTGCCTCCCATCCGGCTTGAAAACCATCCCTGAATTTGGGCCAGTATTTCTCTGCCTTTTTTACCGCTTCACCCAAGATGTTAAGCAAATTCCACAGCTCACGAAACGTAAGTCCTCCTCTTGTGAGCATCTCGTCTGTTCTAAGAGTTCTCAGACCCCACTCATCTTTCACATACTCTTTCATACTATTTTTTTTTATGCTCTGCAAAGAACGGCGTGCAGATATTCGCCGGGAAGTGTGCACCCTCCATCTCTCTTTTATAAACTATCTCATTTCAAATATCTCATCTGCAATTAAGCAGGATCTTGACTTATGTGAGATCATAAGTACAAGAGTACCCTCTCTTTTTAGCTTCATTATTGTTCGCTCGATAATCTTCTCGGAGCTGATATCCATTGATGATGTTGCCTCATCAAGTATAAGGAGCGATGGCTTTCTTGCAAGAGCTCTTGCAAAGGCAATCCGTTGCTGTTCTCCTCTTGAGAGAAGAGACCCCCCCTCTCCGGGGTGAGTTGCATCACCATTGGGGAGAGATTCAAAAATTTTGTTCAGCTCCAGCTCCATACATAATTCATCATAGATCTCTCTGTGATTATTTGACTCGACTCCGTCCATTATGCACTCTTTTATGGTATTGCCAAAGAGGTCGGGGTTCTGAGGAACGATAGATACGCTGCTTCTCCATCCTGAAGGGTCAAAGTCAAATATGTTTTTTCCGTTAACTTCAATTGTGCCTAATTCCGGTCTCATATGCAGCATAAGAATTGCGGCTATAGTACTTTTACCGCATCCGCTCTCACCGCGTAGCAGTAAAATCTTACCTCTCCCTATTTTAAACGATATGTTTTCGAAAAGCCTCTCCCTTCCCGGATAACTATAGGAGAGATTGCTCACCACCAGATTATCTGCTCTTACTCTCTCACCGCTGTTGCTGCACTCCTCCTCCAGAGCCATAATATCCAGATACCTGCTTGCCGCCACATTTCCCTCTCTGACAGATGAGATTGCAGAGGCTATTTGCTGAAGTGGAGCAGTAAAGAGAGCAGCTATGGTATAGAATGACACCAACTCTCCTATTGTCAGTATCCCGGCTATAACAGCTCCGCCTCCACACCATAAGATTAATAGCATTATAAGTTTGGATACCATCTCTGCAGCAGCACCGGCATATATTGATACCTTTGAGGTTTGAGAGAGGGTATTGTTAAGATCTTCCAGTTTGAGGGTGGTTCTTGCCATTGCAAACCTCTCGTTACTAAAGTTCTTTATGGTTGAAACAGACCTTATACTCTCAATGACAACGCTCTGGAAACGGGATGCCCTCTCCATTGAGCTTCTCAAAAGTGGTTTGTTAAGCCTGTCGTGAATTATATATATTGTTAGGTATAGCGGAATGAACGCCAGACACAGCAGTGCCAGATTGCTCTCGGTTATAAAAAGAAGAGTCAGAGAGATAAAAAGAGTCACAAAGGCAATTACGGCCTCCGGAAGGGTCTCGGCTATCAGATTACGAATCCTGTATATATCATAAATTCTGGAGGTTAATTCGCCGGTTTTAATAGTGCTAAAAAACGGAAGAGGTATCTTGAACAGATGTTTCAGATAGTTGGTTATAAGCTCTCTGTCTGTATCTATAGACAGGTTTATATTCATAACGCTTCTAGTAACAGATATAAGTACCGATAGGAGAAGGATAAGAGCCATTAAAAGAGATACTTTTGTCAGCTGGTCTCCACCTCCTGAGGGAATAATATCATCCAAAAGATACTTTATAAAGATGGCTACAGCGAGAGATGAGATCAGATGCAGTACAGATAGCAGTATTCCGCCCGAAAGAACCAACCAACGCTTTGCCAATAAGCTTTTTATCCACTGTAAAAGAGAGATTCCCGTTCCCTCTTTTATATCCAACCCTTCACCGCTTCGGGAGGGGGAGAGGAGTATTAAATACCCCGTCCACTCGCCAAGCAGAGTCTCTCTTGAGACCCGCCGGATTTCACCATCAAGAGGATCCATTATATGGAAACAAGTGGCACTGCTTTTAGTAAGTACAACATAGTGAAGATATCCGTCATCTTTTTTTAGGTGAATTATGGCAGGCTTGGGGATTTTATCCAACGACTCCTGTTCACCTTTGAATCCATCTGCCAGAAACCCGAATCTCCTTGCGGCCTCGACTAACCCTTTTAGTGTTGCACCGGATGGATCTGTGCCGCTGTAAAGACGTATCTTTGCAAGAGGAACCCTCATACCATAGTGTGCAGCAACTGATGCCAGTGAAGCGGCACCGCAATCACTTTTACCCTGTTGTTTAATTTTAACCGATAACCACATCTCAATCTCCTCCACAATTAATTCAACAAAACATAAGGGAAAAAGGAAAAGGCACCTTTAATCACTCTACTCACTCTTCTGCCTCTAAGAGATCTCCCGCACAAAAAGGAGCCTTTTCCCTGAACGAATTTATACTTAACTTGGGGCAAAGGGGAGACAAAAGATAAAAAGAGTAAAGATTTTATCTATAGATTAAAAATTTATATTGTTAGAATTAACTATGAGGAAACATAGTTTTTTTAGACAACTTTAAGGGTTGTTACAGGCGATTTTAAACTTTTGTGTGAAAAATTAAAAATGAATATAAGATAACATTGTACCAACCTCTTTACCTGTCTCGTGGAGCTTCTCAATAAATGGAAAAATTGCAGGAGCAATAGAGGATATTACACCGTAAAGTTTTGATTGAGAAATTGTCTCTATCGGTAAAAATGGGTAAAGATCGTTGAGAGATTCCAGTAAGAAGATTACCATACTCAATACAAATGCATATTTCAAAAATGCAAAGAAGACTCCAAGCAATTTATCCAGCCATCCCAGAAGAACCAGATTTATCAAAGAGTGGATAGCGTGTCCAATCATATTGACAAAGAGGATAACTACCAGAAAAACAGCAGCAAATGCAATGATCTGAGTTAATACCCTGTTTGTCTCCAGCCAGATATTTACGTTGTTGGTAAAAAAGTCGGAGAAGTACCAGGCGGCCCAGGCTCCAAGGATAAGAGCTGCCAGTGCAGCTACCTGTTTTATGAACCCTGTCTTGATTCCCCCTAAAACTGCAGGGATAAAACAGAGAAGCAGAATAATATCAACGGCACTGATTGAAGATCCCATAATCAATTTTTTTTCAAAAGTAGTGAATAATCGTATCTTTGCAAATTCATAAAAAAATCCGAAATGAGGTTTCCTGAATACAAAAATTTAGATCTGGTAGAGATAAATCGCTCTGTACTTGATAAATGGAATCGCGAAAAATGCTTTGCAGCTACTCTTACTCAAAGAGAGGGTGCTCCAAAATTTATTTTTCACGAGGGTCCACCATCTGCAAATGGGATGCCGGGAATACACCACGTTATGGCAAGGGCCATCAAGGATGTATTTTGCCGCTATAAGACGCAGATGGGCTATCTTGTTGAGAGAAAGGCGGGATGGGATACTCACGGACTTCCTGTTGAGCTTGGAGTTGAGAAGATGCTAGGTATAACCAAGGAGGATATCGGCAAAACAATAACTGTAGAGCAGTATAATGATGCTTGCCGCAAAGAGGTTATGAAATATACAAAAGAGTGGGAGAGTCTTACAGAGATTATGGGTTATTGGGTGGATATGAAAAACCCCTACGTAACCTATGACAACCGTTATATTGAGACACTTTGGTACCTTCTTAAGGAGATATATAAAAAGGGATACCTTTATAAGGGTTACTCAATTCAGCCATTTTCACCGGCTGCGGGCACCGGACTAAGCAGCCACGAGCTTAACCAGCCCGGGTGTTATAAAGATGTTAAGGATACAACTTGTGTTGCTCAGTTTAAACTTATTAGAGACTTAGCTTCGGAAGCACTTTTTTCAGAGATCTCACAAAAAACAACCAAAGAGCTCCCTATATATATTCTCGCCTGGACTACAACACCCTGGACACTCCCTTCCAATACAGCACTTTGTGTCGGGCCGGATATCAAATACACAAAAGTACACTCTCTAAACCCATATACAGGCGAGGAGTGCATCTACATACTAGCTCAGGATCTTCTCTACCAACATTTCAACCCAAAGGGCGAAGAGCTCTCGTTCACGGTGTATAAGCACGGAGATAAAATAATTCCATTCAGACTTATAGATGGTACACCCATTTCCGGAGAGCAGCTTTGCGGAGTTACTTATGAGCAGCTGATTCCGTGGGTTAACCCCGGCTCGGGAGCTTTTAAAGTGATAAAAGGAGATTTTGTTACAACATCTGACGGTACCGGAATTGTACATATTGCACCAACTTTTGGTGCAGATGACCTGAGAGTTGCAAGGCAGAACGGGGTACCGGCTCTTATGATAAAGGACACAGAGGAAGTTCTCCAGGCTTTGGTAGACAGAACCGGAAAATTTTATAAAATTGAGGATATGGAGAGCTCTTTTGTGAAATCGAGCGTAAATATCCAAATCTACAAAGAGTTTGCCGGAAGGTATGTTAAAAATTCATACGATTCTACCCTTACAGAGAGCGACGCATCTGTAGATGTAGATATTGCAGTGATGCTCAAACAACAGGGCCTTGTCTTTAAAATTGAAAAACATACCCACACTTACCCTCACTGCTGGAGAACAGATAAACCTGTACTTTACTATCCACTTGACTCGTGGTTCATTAAGACAACTGCTGTGCAGGAGAGGATGATTGAGCTGAATAAAACCATCAACTGGAAGCCTGAGTCAACTGGTAGCGGCAGATTTGGAAAGTGGCTTGAGAATCTGCAGGACTGGAATCTCTCCAGAAGCCGTTACTGGGGAACACCGCTTCCTATATGGCGCACAGAGGATAGTTCCTACGAAATTTGTATCGGCTCTGCAAAAGAGCTCTTCGATGAATGTGAGAAGGCAGTTGAGGCCGGAGTTATGGAGAGCAATCCGATTAAAAGTGCGGGATTCCTGCCCGGTGATTTCGGTAGTGATAACTATAATAAAATAGATCTGCACAGACCATATGTAGATGAGATAACACTTGTCTCACCATCCGGAAAAATTATGAAACGCGAAATCGATCTTGTAGATGTTTGGTTCGACTCAGGTGCTATGCCTTTTGCGCAGGAGGGTCTTGAGAAGCCTGGAAGCGAACAGTTCGGGAGGGCTTCTGACTTTATCGCAGAGGGTGTAGACCAGACGCGGGGATGGTTCTTTACTCTTCACGCAATTTCAACAATGGTTAAGGACTCTGTTGCATTCAAGACAGTAATATCAAACGGTCTTGTTCTGGATAAAGATGGCAACAAGATGAGCAAAAGGCTCGGAAATGCAGTGGATCCGTTTAAGATATTGAGCGAGTTTGGGGCAGATCCTCTAAGATGGTATATGCTTACAAATGCACAACCCTGGGATAATCTCAAATTTGACGTTGGAGGAGTTGATGAGGTTCGCAGGAAATTCTTCGGGACTATTTATAATACATACTCTTTCTTTGCACTCTATGCAAATGTAGATGGCTTTAACAATAGCCGGCCTCAGCTTCAGTTGAACAGACTACCGGAGATTGACAGGTGGATAATTTCTCTGCTCAACACACTTATAGAGGAGGTTACAGAGAGTTATGAGAACTACGATGTGACATCTGCAGGAAGAAAAATACAAGACTTTGTAAATGACAACCTGAGCAACTGGTATGTTCGCCTTAACCGCAGAAGATTCTGGGGAGGCGAGATGGACGAAGATAAACTCTCTGCATATCAGACGCTGTACAACTGCCTGGAAAACATTGCAATACTATCTGCACCTATAGCCCCTTTCTTTATGGAGAGGCTCTTCCTGGATCTGAACAGCGTTGCAGGACACTACAAAGAGAGTTCGGTTCACCTGGTGCTTATGCCAAAGTGTCAAAAGGGTGCAATAGATAAGGCTCTTGAGGAGAGGATGGAGTTGGCTCAAAGGGCCTCCTCAATGATTTTAGCTCTCAGACGAAAAGTGAGCATTAAAGTTCGTCAGCCCCTTGCCAAGTTATTGATTCCGGTTTTGGATGAGAGAATCCGGAAGCAGTTTGAACTCATAAAACCGCTAGTTCTCGGTGAGGTCAATGTAAAAGATGTGGAGTATATCCACGATACCAAAGGTCTTATAACTAAAAAGATAAAGCCGAATTTTAAGGTTCTTGGGAAAAGATATACAAAACAGATGAAGGAGATCTCAAATGCTTTTGCTAACTTCACACAAGAGGAGATATTTGAGATTGAGTCGAGCGAAAGTTACCAGATACACCTTAGTGAAGGAGTTGTTGAGATAACCCCCCAGGACGTAGAGATAACATCGGAAGATATGCCGGGATGGTTGGTTGCATCGGAGGGAAAACTCACTCTTGCACTGGATATTACAATCACAGACGAGCTTCGACGCGAGGGAGTTGCAAGAGAGCTTGTAAACAGGATACAAAACCTCAGGAAAGATTCAGATTTTGATGTAACCGACAAAATAAGGATAGAGCTTGAAAGCAGGGAAGAGATAATGGATACTCTTACAGTCTATAAAGAGTATATCTGCAACCAGACTCTGGCATCTGAGCTGATTACCAATAATAATATTGAAGGGGGAAACGATATTGAGTGGGATGAAGGGGTTTTAAAAATAAAGCTGATAAGGTTATAAAGTTTACGCAAGTGATACACGAGAGAGATAAATATATGCAAATTGCAGTGGATCTCGCAAAAGAGAATGCTGCATCTTTGAGCGGAGGACCGTTCGGGGCGGTTATTGTTAAGGGCGATAAAGTTGTTTGTTCCTGCTCCAACACCGTTACTCCCAATATTGACCCGACAGCACACGCAGAGGTTAATGCCATTAGACAGGCGTGCAGAGAGCTTGGAACAATAGATCTCTCAGGGTGTACCCTTTACTCCTCTTGTGAGCCTTGCCCGATGTGCCTCTCGGCTGCATACTGGGCCAGAGTAGATAAAATATATTTTTCTGCCGGGAGAGATGACGCCGGCAAGGCGGGCTTTAGTGACGCCTTTATTTACGACGAGTTTACACTACCTCTTGAGAAGAGGTCGATTCCAATTGAACAGATTCTTAAAAATGAGGGTCTTGAACCATTTATGCTGTGGGAGCAAAATGCGGATAAGATACCGTACTAACACTGTTTTTTATATACTATTTATTACTATCTTTACGCTTTCTAAAAAAAAGAGATATGACAACGAAAGGGAAACCAGCAGATGAGGCTATGGAGAAGGTTCGCTACAGCGACGAGGAGCTTCAGATGTTTAAAGAGCTTATACTTCAGAAATTGGAGATTGCAAAAGAGGAATATCAGCAACTAAAAGCTGCTGTGACCCATAGTTCAAGCAATGATACAGAGGACACGTCACCTACATTCAAGGTTCTTGAAGAGGGTGCATCTGCTCTCTCAAAAGAGGAGTCAGGCCAACTTGCCCAACGCCAGTATAAATTTATACAATCTTTAGAGGCATCACTTATAAGAATTGAGAACAAAAGTTACGGAATTTGCAGGGAGACAGGTAAATTGATTCCAAAGGAGAGATTACTTGTGGTTCCTCACGCAACTCTTTCGGTTGAGGCAAAAAACAAGAGAGACTAAAACAGATGAGCTTTTCACAGAGTAAAAAAATCACTTTACTGATTGTATTATTGCTTGTTATTGATCAGATCGTAAAGATTTGGATTAAGACCAATATGACTATTGGTGAGAGTATTCCTGTCCTAGGAGATTGGTTTCAGATCTACTTCATAGAGAACAGCGGTATGGCTTTCGGAATGCAGTTCGGGGGTACTATAGGCAAACTTGTACTCACACTCTTTCGGATGGTACTCATAGGATTCATAATACACTATATAACCAAACTCATTAAAGAGTCTGCACCTGCAGGAGTACTTTATGGTGTTGCCCTAATTCTTGCAGGAGCTGTCGGGAATGTAATCGACAGTATCTTTTATGGCCTAATTTTCAATGAATCTACTTATAGTACAGTAGCCACCATTTTTCCTGAAGGGGGGGGATATGCTCCGCTCTTCTTTGGCAAAGTTGTGGATATGCTCTATTTTCCCCTAATAGACACCACACTTCCGGATTGGGTTCCCTTTAGGGGAGGTGAAAAATTTATCTTTTTCCGGCCTATTTTTAACATTGCAGATTCGTGTATCACCATTGGAGTGGCATATCTTCTGATATTTAAAAGGGGTTTCTTTGCTACAGATAAAAAGAACTAGCAACACAAAGCAATTGATTAGGATCTTGTTAGCATAAAAAAAAGAGGGTGTGAAAAATAATTATACACCCTCTTTTATTTGAAAATTCACTCTAAGGTACTTTTTCTAAAAAATTCCACTATCGTAATTTGTCCATAAGTTTTTGTCTTGAAAAGTGGATCCGGCTCTTAACAGTTCCAAGGTGTAGACCCAACTCATCTGCAATCTCCTGATATTTAAAGCCGTTATCGTGCATCTGGAAAGGAATCCTAAACTCCGGCTCCAGTGAGTTAACCACAGAGGTAAGTTCGCGGAACCCATAATCTGTCTCGGGACCATAGTCCGAAGGCTTGTTATTTATGACAAATTCGTGTACATCCTCATTGAAAAGAGACTGCCTTTTTATTCTGCGACGGTAATCATTGATGAAAGTGTTCTTCATAATGGTGTAAACCCACGCCTTAACATTGGTGTGTTCGTTAAACTTCTCCTGATTGTTGAAAGCCTTAAAAAAGGTCTCCTGAACCAGGTCTTTGGCGTCATCTCTATTTGATGTTAAGCTATATGCGTATCTGGACAGGTTTGTCTCCAGCTCCAGTATTTCAGTTTCGAAAGTTTTACTTTTCATATTATTAGGTTTATATATTTGATATGAATAGCCAATTAATTAATCAATTGTACAGACAAATATTATGCCATAATTACACTCTCTAATTTAGACAATTATTTTTGCTTCTACCAAAAAAATAAATATCTTTGCAGCCCAATCAAAAGGAGAGATGGCAGAGTGGTCGATTGCGGCGGTCTTGAAAACCGTTGAACTGCGAGGTTCCGGGGGTTCGAATCCCTCTCTCTCCGCCAAAACAAAGAGATACATCGCTTATGCGATGTATTTTGTTTTGAAGCCCCCCCTTTGGGATCACCGAGCGTTAGCGAGGTAATCCCGAAGGGGATTGTTTCT
>CAYGOE010000002.1:0-113662 GCA_964351405.1 uncultured Muribaculaceae bacterium
CATTAAAACTTGCTCATGACTTAGCTAGTGTTTTCTCTGTTACAATTGAAGAGCTCTTTATTTTTGAAAATAACTTCGAAAATAGATAAAATTATGATCAAGAAAAAAATAGTAAAATGACCTTTGGAAACAATAAAAAACGCCACATAACATACGGTATATTTTATTGCCGAGATTGTGCTAAAGTCAATTTTTGCAACAAATAATTATGAAACAAGATGATGACACTTGAAGAAAAATTTAGAGCACTTGAAGCAGATAACGCTCCTGGTCAGGAAGTGCGACAAGTTATAGGTGATATTAGCACCATTATGCGAGGCGATAAGCTGGATGGAGTTCCCGTTGATTTCTCTCACGGAGATGTTGATGCTTTTGTGCCAACACCTGGTTCTGAAGAGGCTTGGAACAATGGTTTTAGTAAAGGAGCAAAGCAAGCGTACACCGAGTACAGAGGTGCAGCCAAAATACGAACCAGCCTGGCTGAAAGGCTTGGAAAATTTGTCGGTAAACCAATTTCTGCTGAGAATGAATTGATCATAACTCCCGGGACACAAGGTGCGCTGTTTTTAGCGCTAGGTGCGACAGTTACAATTGGAACTAAAGTCGCTGTAGTGACTCCCGACTATTTTGCCAACCGCAAACTTGTAATCTTTTTTGGTGGTGAAGTTGTGCCGATTTCTCTTAATTACAAGGAGGCTCAGTTTGAAAATGGGATTGATCTTCACCAACTTGAAATGGCATTTAAAAACGGAATTGAGGTTTTTGTTTTTTCAACACCAAATAATCCAACAGGGCATATATACTCAGAATCTTCAATAAATAAAATTGCAGAGCTTGCAGCCACTTATAATGTTAAATTAATAGTAGATGAACTCTATTCCAGAATGCTTTACAGTGGTCAAAAATACTCACATCTTTGCAATTGTAAGTTGGTGCCTGAGAATCTCATCACTATCCTTGGTCCCTCAAAAACTGAGTCGCTGAGCGGATTCCGTCTTGGAGTTGCGTTTGGCACACCAAAATTGATTGACAGGATGGAGCGTCTGCAAGCAATCGTTTCACTTCGAGCTGCAGGGTACAACCAATCGGCTCTTGATACTTGGTTTATGGAACCTGAAGGCTGGATAGAAAACCGTATTCGGGAGCACGAAGCAATTAGAGATGAATTACTTGAAATATTTAATAGAGGTAACCTTCAAACTGCGTCTCCACAGGCAGGAAGTTATCTGTTCCCTCAACTTCCACCACTTAGTGTCGATTTACATACTTTTGTACGTTTGCTTCGTTATCAGGCAGGTGTTGTGGTTACTCCGGGTACAGAATTTGATCCTGACTGTATTGATAGTATCCGGCTTAACTTTTCACAGGATCGTTTAGCAGCTGTTGCAGCAGCAAAGCGAATCGTAAAAATGACAGAGATATACAGTATATGACTAAGATAATCGAACAACCCACTCCACAAGGAAAGTATTTGCCTGCGGTTCGGCATAAAGAATTGATATATACTTCCGGAATGACTCCCCGCAAAGCAGGAAATCTTCTCTATTCCGGGAAAATCAGAGTTTCAGATTCTATAGAATCCCACAGAGATGCAGTACCGCAATTACAGTCCAAGATCCGTTCTGTCTTACAGTGGACTATTATCAAAGATAGAAAATTTTTATGATCAGCCACTGGACAAGATTACAACGCAAGAGTTCAAAGATTATCTGCATCATCGAATTACTGTAGATGAGATTTCCACCACAATGGTCAACCAGTATATCAGTGCCTTCAAGATACTACAGGTTGATGTCCTACACCGTGAATGGGAACAGCTTAAGATCAAACGTCCAAGACGGGAGAAGAAGCTGCCGGTTGTATTATCTCAACAAGAAGTAGAAAGGATAATAAATGCCACCAGCAACATAAAGCACAGAGCCATCCTTATGCTGACTTATTCTTCAGGTCTGAGGAGACAAGAGCTTCAAATGATCAAACCCCAAGCAATAGATTCCACGCGTATGCAGGTTCAGGTAGTTCAGGGGAAAGGGAAGAAAGGGATTCATTTATCAGACACTACTCTTGAAAATATCATAAAGAAAAGTGCTTCAAAAGCCCGTATTGGTAAGAATGTTTCGTTTCATACATTGAGACACAGCTTTGCAACTCATCTTCTGGAGAACGGAGTTAATATTAAGCTTATCCAGCAGTTTCTTGGACATACATCCCTGACCACGACGTCGGTCTACCTTCATCTAGCGAACGGAGGACAGGTTAGGATTACACAATTGATAAATATTTTTCACCTTAATCCAATTATTATGGATTACAAAAATCACAATACTGAGGGTCTTCAACCTGTTTTTCAAAAGGAAATTCTTTTTCGTCTTGGAAATTGCATTTTGGGCAGCGATATATGTGTTTAAGTGGTGACCGTGTGGGCAAACTACACATTTCACAGGGCAACCCTTTTACAACATCCACAACCCCAAAGCCCGGAGTACTGCAATTTGGACATAACGATTTGGCTTTTTTGACAAGTTTTATCACTGCCTGCTCAATTATTTTCATACGGGTAGGATTATGCATTGCCCGCATATCAGTCTCAGCATAGGCTGCACCATCTTCATTTTTTATTTTATGGTAATTTATAATGAGTTCTTCCAAGTTTATGTTTTCTTTTATTAAGTAGGAGTAGTTGTTTTTCCCTTTCTTCAAAATGATGCCGTGCGATGGAAATCCAATTTTGTTAGCAAATTCAATTAGTTCAATTTCGGATTTTATTTCAGCACCATCGAAATTTGTGTTTAAGCTTAGTTCCCGCTCAAGGATTTCTATACCGTTTTCTTTATCCATCAACATTATAAGTTCATCATCAGCGTGTGCAAAAAAAATAGTTGGGTGCGTACCAAATGAGCCCTCATTTGCTATTGCTAAATTTATTCCGCTTGCATCAATGGCCATTTGGCATTTTTTTCGCAAGGTAGTAACAGGATCATCATCTCTTTCTACCTCTCCCGAAAATGTCCCCAGCTTATCGGTATCTATTGTTTTTGTTATAATACAAATTAGCCCCAGTTCATCTTCAAGAATTGGGGCAATTACTTCTTCTTTGCTGTGCTTGGTTGCTATAACCGCTTTTCTCCCTCTGAAAAAATCCATATTACGTTTTCATTTTTTTTGATTTTTCAATTACTTGCTCTTTTAGTTCCAGCTTATACTGTATAATCTTATCTCGTATAACATTATCTTTTACTGACACAATTTGAGCCGCAAGAATACCTGCGTTTTTTACCCCGTTCAAGGCCACTGTAGCTACAGTGTAATCGGTAAATAACAATGTACCACAATCGGTAAATAAGGATACGCCAGTAATCATAGCAAAAGTAGTAAATTATATGTTTTCATCGTTATAAATTGATTTTCTGTTAATAAGTCTTTAGCTTTTACCCTGATTATGGAAAGCTTTCCATAAGTCAAAACAATTTCAGTTTATATCCAAACTGGTTATATCTTTCCTTTTCCAATAACAGACAAATTAAATCACTTTTTGTCTGCTCGGTTTTTTACGGGCTAATATGCCAGAAAAAAAAGGGTCTTGTAACAGGAATAGCTGCTGCAGGGTTTGGACTAGGTGCACTTTTTATGTCATAAATATCTGAAATTATCCTAAGAAATGGGAACCTGGAACATTTAAGTCTTGACGATGAAACACCGGTAAAACAATTCAACAACGCTGTTTAAAACTTGTAATTAATTTCATATATTTGTCAAAGAACGATTTAAATGAATAAATTAAGAAATCAATAAAAACTTTCCAAAAGGATTAGGCCATTTCAATAGTAAGACAATTTACAATGACAGAAAGAACTCTAATCAAAAATATTAGCATCGTTAGCGAAGGACAAATAATCGTTACCGACATTTTATTTGATAATGGCGTAATCCAAAAAATCGGACTAAATCAAAATGGCCTAAACACAAAAGTAATTGACGGAACAGGCAAATATTTATTTCCAGGCATCATTGACGGACAAGTTCATTTTCGTGAACCTGGACTAACACATAAAGGCGACCTTAATTCAGAAAGCAGAGCAGCCGTTGCGGGTGGCGTGACTTCCTTCATTGATATGCCAAATACATTTCCTAATGTATTGACCATTGACATCTTAAATGAAAAACACCAAATAGCATCGGAAAAATCGTTAGCCAACTTTGGTTTCTTTTTAGGAGTTAATGGTGACAATCTTGATTACGTAATCAATCTCGACACATCTAAACTTTTAGGCGTTTCTGATGACGGACTTTACTTTACAAAAAAAGGCAACCTAGTAGCCGACAATCCGGAAACAATGGAAAAGCTGTTTGCTCACTGCAAATCCATCATTGCCATCCATTCTGAAAAAGAACAAATAGTTGAAGAAAATGAAAACATTTATCGTGAAAAATATGGCGATGATGTGCCTATTGAATTTCATCCAATTATTAGAAGCGAAAAAGCTTGTTACGAAGCAACTAAAAGAGCAATTGACTTAGCAAACAAGCACAAGGCACGACTTCACATTCTTCACTTGACCACAGAAGCGGAAACACATCTTTTCCGTAATGATATTCCGTTGAAAAAGAAAAACATAACGACAGAAGTATCGGTTCATCATTTGTGGTTCTCCGACACAGACTATAAGCGTTTAGGAACTTTAATAAAATGGAACCCTGCAATAAAAACAGAAAAGGACAAAAAAGGACTTTTAAAAGCTTTGTTGGACGATAGAATAGACTTAGTAACGACAGACCACTCACCACATACATTAGACGAAAAACAGAAACCTTATTTTCAAGCAATGTCGGGAGCTCCAATCGTTCAGCATTCGTTAAACATTATGCTTGAGTTCTACAAACAAGGACTTATTTCGTTACAGAAAATTACTGAAAAAATGTGCCATAATCCAGCAACACTTTACAAAATTGAAAATAGAGGTTTTATACGTGAGGGCTACTTTGCAGACCTATGCATTGTTGACCTAAATTCAAGTTGGACAGTTAGCAAAGAAAATATTTTATCCAAATGTGGTTGGTCGCCATTAGACGGAACAACATTTCAAACAAAAGTGACCCATACATTTGTAAATGGTAACTTAGTTTATGAAAACGGACAATTTAATGAAACAAAAAAAGGTAAAGCATTAACATCAACAAATGACGAGCAGAAAACAAAGAGCCACAGCAGCTAACAGCGGTTTTGAGTCATATATGGTGAAGTGCTTAAATTCAAATGCGGTTTTTCAATCACTGCGAAAAAGACAGAAAAATATATTTGAAGAAGATTATGAAAAAGAATAAAAATTTATAAGTTTGTATAAAAGCTAATTAGCGATAGAAATTGTTGTTCTTAGGAGAGCTCCCGGAGGGCGGACAATTTAAAACAGCAGGGGGTGGTCAACTTAATCAGCAAATGCATTAACTTGCTAAATTTAAACAAATTAAGAAAATCAATATATATGACAACAATTGACCTTAAAGCAGAACAACAGACATCATTATCGAGAGCGAAATATCGTTACAGCATAGCTGCAAAATTTTTTTTCTTTGCTATGGATTTGGTTACTGGACGTAAACTAACCTTAGGAAAAGCCAAACTACTTGAAATATTGGCATCTATACCATACCGCGAATGGGAAATAAGACAGTATGCCAAAATAACGAATTGTTTTCGGAACATCGACAAGGTAAATCTATCCAAAAACGTGATTGAATGGGGGCGTTATGCTCAAGATAACGAGTATGATCATCTTCAGGTAATCCATACTAAAATGAAAGAAGATAGACTTAAAGACCCGTGGTATCTTTGGCCACCTATTACTTTTTTCATCGTGCTTACTTACGTGGTTATGTCAAAATTTCTAGCTTGGGTAAATATTAAAGGGGCTTATCATTTCAATGCCCAGTTTGAAGATCATGCTGAACATATTTATGCACAAATGGTAGCAATACACCCCGAGTGGGAAGATCAGCCGGTTACAAATGACGAGATAAAAAAATATGCGGATGTAGTCACTTGGGCAGATGTTTTCCGACGTATCAGTCTTGATGAACGCGACCACCGTAACGAAAGTTTTATTTTTTGCGATAAAGCTGAATTCGTGGTAAAATACGATGGTATGCCTCCATCACATCAATAAGAGGTTACAACAAATTTTTCTTTTAGCTACAGGGGCGCCATCGCTATTTTTCGAAGTGTAGTCTGTAGTTTCAATCCTCTTCTGAGAGCTTTGTCTGTTTTTCATTTCATCTTGGATACATTCAGATATTCCTTTCTTATGCAGGTATTAAATGAATTATGGGTTATTCAGTTGACCCTAGATAGCATTAACTAAACATTTACTGACTAACAACCGAGATCAATGAAGGAGACGACCATTAAAGTAAAGTTCCGAATTGTGCTTCCCTGCCAATTCAGGAGAAATCAAATAAAAAACAAATTATTGATAGTGACTCATACGGTTTCTGTACTGGGAGGGGGTGACCCCCTCGCTCTCCTTAAAGCATCTGACAAAACTCCGTTTACTCCCGAAGCCGGCGGCTATTGCGAAATCTTCCGTTGACATTGATGGTTCATCCTTGCCACTGGTTGAGCAGCTTGCCCTTTTGCAGATTATGCTCTTTGCGTACTCAACCCTTTTACTGTTAATATATCCGGCAAAATTCTCTTTTTTGATATATCTGATGGATCTGGAGAGGTAGGTTCTGTTTGTTCCTATCTCTCTTGCAAGTATATCTATCTTGAAGTTTTGGTCCAGAAACAGATGTTTTTTAGTTAAAAGCTCATCCGATTTACGAACAATTTCAATAAAATTTCTCAAGTTTGAGTTTTTACTCTTTCGCGAGCCTTTTATCTTCAAGAGTTTTGCAAGCCGCAACAGAGCTCTGTATAGAGCAGATTGTCTAATCCTTCCCTTTTTTATCATTAAATCCCTTTATTTTTTGCTCCTTACACCAATCTGCAGGAGAGTTTCCAACAAAAAACCTGAATGCTATGCAGAATGTTGCCATTGACCCAAAACCTGAGAGATCACACATTTGCTGAATTGACAACCTGGGATCGTTATAGAATAATTTTTTCGCCTCCTCTACTCTGTGGTAGTTTACAAACTGGTTGAAATTATTGTCGAAACACTCGTTGATTATACGAGAGAGATAGGTTTTATTTGAGTAGAGATAGAGAGCTACCTCCTGAATGGTGAGATCCGGTCTTAAATAGGGCTTCTCGTTTTCAAAATAGCTAACAAGCCTTCCTTTCAACTCCTGAGACTTTTTCTCGTCAGAGAAACGTTTAGCTGTGATTGGTACTGTTCTCAGATGAATACCTCTGTCAATGAAGCTGCCTCGCGTGTTAAACTTCGAATAAGGGTAGATTACTCTAACAAATAGGAATATATTCAGAGTACTTAATATAAATTTTACCCCTTCTCTGGTAAGGGGATTTGCATCAAATGATATCATAATAAGCACAATAAAAGAGAGGCCGGATGCAAGGAAAAAGATAACCAGCTCCCCCCTGTTGTTTAGGCTGTCATTTAGTGCAGCTCTTTTAGATTTTTGTCTCTCTGCAATTATACGGTAGATTTGAACTGCTGTGGAAAATCCCAAAAGTATTAGGATGAGGTATATTATTGCCTGGAAGTTTTCTATTTTATAGTAGGAGAATAATATAACTAAAATAAGATTGATTGTCAAAACTGTTCCGATAAGAATAGTTCCGCCTAAAAAACCGAAAGGAAGTCTGTAATTTTTTTGAAGAAAATACAATTGAACAGGAAGAAAAAGCTGAACAATATTACCGGCAAGAATACATTTAACCCCGCATATATCGCTGTACTCCGTCACCTGTGGGAAGATCTGTTTGAATAAAATCATTACGGAGATGCCGGCAAAGCCGGCCGAGAGAGTTTTCAATCTTATTTTATCATCGTCAGAGATCTCTCTGTTTTGATTGGCAATATAGAACAGGTATGCCGAAAGAATCAGATAGATGAGCAACATCAGAGATCCTACCCTTAAAAAGATCTCTCCAAAGATAAAAAAGTTATTCATAGTGATAGTTTTTGATTTAAGTACCAAATATATTCAAATTCGGCAAATATCCAAAATTTAATCAACTATCAATTAACTATTTATCTAATCTTAGGTTTATTTTCTAAAATAAATAGTGTATTTTCTACCGCTTCATCTCATCAAACCCTTGCCCATACACACCCATCACATTTCCAACGCTTAAGAATGCGTTTCGGTCAATTTCGCGCACAACCTTGTAAACATAGTTGCTCTCGGTGCGCCTCACAATAACCATAAGCACCTTCCCCTCCTGTTTGGTGTACCAACCCATTGCATTTATCACGGTAACTCCGCGCCCGATGGCTGCGATACGTTCTGCAATCTCTTCGTGTCTTTTTGAGAAGATAAAGATCTGGATAGATTGCCTTGCACCCGAGAGTACAAGGTCAATAGTGTAGCCGGATACCCCAATGAGCACATAGCCGTAAATCACAACTGCCACCCTGCTCCCCAAAGAGCCATCTGTAGGTATCAACAGCGAGCTGGCAATAATTATTATGTCCATCATCAGGATAAGACGCCCCGGTGATATATTCCTGTATTTGTTTATTATAAGGGCTATAATGTCGGTGCCGCCGGAACTGCCCCCCTGGGTAAATGTCAGGGCAATCCCTGCACCTGCACAGGCACCCCCAATTATAGCAGAGAGCAGTTTGCCGTTACCTATTGCAATATCCTCTATGAGCTCCGGCGGAATCACTCCGGGTAAAAATTTCAGGAAAAGAGATACCACAGCAACCGCATAAATAGTCTTTATTCCGAATCCTTTCCCTAAGATCTTTATTGCAAGTACCAGAAGTACAGTATTGATTATAAGATAGGAGTAGCTTACCGGGAAGCCGCTCATATAAAAGATTATAGCAGACACTCCTGTAACTCCGCCCCCAACAAGCCCGTTGGGAATAAGAAAGACAACCCAACCCAGTGAGTAGATGAGTAGCCCCAGGGCAATAAGAGAGTACTCTTTTATCCCTGTAAAGATTGTTTTTGATCTGGTCTCCATTTTAATTTCCCCCCTTTTATTTGATCAAACCCTTGCCCATACACGCTTGTAACTGCAGTTACAGACATAAATGCGTTGCGGTCTGTCTCTTTTATTATCTCCGTGATTTGTGGCAGCTGTGTCTTTCTCAATATTATAACCAGAACCTTACTCTCACTCTTGGAGTACCACCCCATAGATGTGAGAGCAGTTACCCCTCGGTTCATACCGCTGTTTACCCTTTGAGCTATTTCCTCATATTTGGAGGAGAAGACCATAACCTGCACCGACTGTTTGTTACCCGAGAGAATCATATCTATCACATAGGAGAAGGATACCATCACAATGTATCCGTAGATAACATCGGATAGCTCCTTTCCCGGGATAAAGAATACCGATCCTACAATTATCAAATCGCAATAGAGAAACACCCTGCCGGGAGATGTCTCTCTGTACTGCGCAATTATGAGTGCTATTATATCTGTCCCTCCTGTGCTCCCACCCTGCATAAATATCATCCCGATTCCAATACCGCTGAGGGTTCCACCTATTACGGCATTGATTAGCTTGTCCTCAATATCTGTAACCCAGGGAATGAGGGGCAGGAACTCAAACATAACTGCCGCAACCAAGATGCAGTAGATAGTCTTTATCCCGAATGCCTTACCCATCATAAGAACCCCAACCAACAGCAGAACTCCGTTAATAAGAATATAGGAGTATGCCACCCTGAAGCCGGTAGCGTAGTTTATAACCGAAGCCAGTCCGCTCACCCCGCCACCAGCTATCTGTTCCGGTATAAGGAAGGCAGTCCAGCTGAAGACAAATACAAAAAGCCCTATCGTCATTATTGTATAGGACTTTATCGTTTTAAATATGAGATTATCCATTTCTGCAGTATTAATATGCTTTGCTAAATATTCAACTGAGAAACCGAGTAGGTAACGGCACTCCCCTTTATAAAAACCCTGTCCGGGGTAACGGTGCAAAAAATAGTTCCACCTCTGTTGGATATCTGTTTTGCGTAGAGCGAGGTTTTGCCGAGTCTTTTGCTCCAGTATGGGGCGAGGGTGCAGTGTGCAGATCCTGTAACAGGATCTTCAAATATTGTGGCCTGTGGCGTGAAGTAACGCGACACAAAATCACAATCAACTCCCGGTGCAGTGATGATAACACCGCCGGGATTCATATTAATCTCGTCAAATACCGGTCGGTCTATCTCAATATGTTCAATATCTGCCCTCTTATTATAGATCAGCATATAGTCCCTAGCTTTGTATACCTCTAATGGCTTTATACTCAAGCTGTCGTAGATTTCAATAGGGAGTGTTGCTCTCTCACCCTCCCTCTGAGGGAAGTCCATAGAGTACAACTCTCCCTCTCTCTTAACTATTAAATCTCCTGAGAGGGTGTTAAAAACTATCTCATCTCTGTCATACCCAAGCTCAGAGAAGAGAACGTGGGCAGATGCAAGGGTAGCGTGGCCGCAAAGGTCCATCTCAATATCGGGTGTAAACCACCTTAGGGAGAAGCTATCTCCCTGTGTAAGAATAAAAGCTGTCTCCGGAACAAAGCTCTCTCTGGCAATTTTCATCAGAGTGTTATCTGTAAGCCTCTCCTCGAGAATAACCACAACAGCCGGGTTTCCGGTAAAGACGCCCTCTGCAAATGCGTCAACCTGAAATGATTTTAGTTTCATCAGAAAACTATGTTTATAATCTTTTTATGAACTACTATTACCTTTTTTACAGAACCTCCCGATAGATACCGGGCTGTGTTTTCATCCTCTCTAACCGCTTTTTCAATCTCTGCAACAGTAAGTATGTTTGGTAGAGCCAGCTTAAACCTCATTTTACCGTTAAACGAAACCGGATACTCAAAAGCATCCTCTATTGTATATGAATCAACATATTCCGGAAATGTTGCAGATGCAATACTGCCGCTGTTTCCCAGGCGACTCCAAAGCTCCTCAGTGATGTGCGGGGCAAATGGCGATAAGAGAATGAGCATAGGCTCCAGAATCTCTCTCTTATTACAGTTGAGCTCCATAAGCTCATTGATGGCAATCATAAATGCACTCACACTGGTGTTGAAGGAGAAGTTCTCTATATCCTCCTGCACCTTTTTTATTAACCTGTGCAGTACCTTTAGCTCTGCAGCAGAGGCACCCTCGTTAGAGACTCCAAACTCCCTCGAGACGAAGAACAATCTCCAGAATCTTTTCAGGAACCTGTGCACTCCGTCAATTCCGTTTGTATCCCACGGCTTGGATTGCTCCAGCGGACCCAGGAACATCTCGTACATCCTTAGAGTGTCTGCACCATAGTTATCACAGATAATATCCGGATTAACCACATTAAACATAGATTTGCTCATCTTCTCGACAGCCCATCCACAAATATACTCCCCATTTTCAAGGATAAACTCTGCGTTGGCATAGTCCGGCATCCATTGCTTGAAAGCATCGATATTAAGTTTGTCGTTATGGACAATATTTACATCTACGTGAAGTTCGGTTGTATCGTAGTTATCCTTTAGCCCCAGTGATACAAATTTATTTGTCCCCTTAACTCTGTAAACAAAGTTTGAGCGACCCTGTATCATACCTTGGTTTATAAGCTTTTTAAATGGTTCCTCTTCGCATACATAACCCAGATCAAAGAGGAACTTGTTCCAGAAACGGGAGTAGATAAGGTGCCCCGTTGCGTGCTCTGTGCCTCCGATATAGAGATCTACATCTCTCCAGTAACTGTTGCTCTCTTTTGAGACTAGTGCTGTGTCGTTGTTTGGGTCCATATACCTGAGATAGTAGGCACTGCTCCCTGCAAAACCGGGCATTGTGCTCTTCTCCAGAGGATAACCATTATAGTTCCAATTTGTTGCTCTTGCAAGTGGTGGCTCTCCGCTCTCGGTAGGCAGATACTTATCAACCTCGGGAAGCTCCAGTGGAAGATCATTAAAATCTACCGGAAAGGCCTCATCATCTTTGTAGAAAATCGGGAATGGTTCTCCCCAATATCTCTGACGGGAGAAGATTGCATCCCTGAGACGGAAGTTAACCTTTCTCTTTCCAAGATCCCTCTTCTCAACCTCCTCTATTGCAGCAGGAATTGCCTCCTTAACTGTAAGACCGTTGAGGAATCCGGAGTTGCACATCATACCCTCCTTGGCATCAAAGCTCTCTTGTGAGATATCGCAGCCCTCAATAAGTGGAATAATTGGCAGGTTAAAGTGCTTTGCAAAAAGGTAGTCTCTACTGTCGTGTGCAGGAACCGCCATTATTGCACCTGTCCCATATCCTGATAGAACATAGTCTGCAATCCAAACCGGAATCTGTTCATTTGTAAATGGATTGGTTGCGTAGCTGCCGCAGAATACACCGGTCACCTTTTTTGTCTCTGCCATTCTCTCTCTTTCGGTTTTGCGTTTTGTTGCAGCGAGATACTCCTGTACAGCCTCCTTGCAATCCTTTGTAGTGAGCTGTTCTACCCACTCGCTTTCGGGGGCCATCACCATAAAAGTTGCTCCAAAAACGGTATCTGCCCTTGTTGTAAATATCTCCAGATCGTACTCCTGTTCACCGTTTGATACTTTAAAAATCATCTCGGCCCCTTGTGAGCGCCCTATCCAGTTTCGCTGCATCTCCTTTAGAGAGTCTGTCCACTCAACTCTATCCAGGTCGCTTAGTAATCTTTGGGCATAGGCTGATACTCTCAGCTGCCACTGCCTCATCTTTCTCTGCTCTACGGAGTGCCCCCCTCTAAGTGAGAGCCCCTCTTTAACCTCGTCGTTGGCAAGGACAGTACCCAGTGCTGGACACCAGTTAACAGAGGTCTCTCCCAGATAGGCAATACGATAGTTCATCAAAATGGTGCTCTTTTGCTTATCTGTAAATGAACTCCAGCTCTCTGCCGTGAAGATCTCAACCTCCGAGTGAGCTGCATCTACGTTGCTGTTACCCTCTTTCTCGAAAATCTTTATAAGAGTCTCTATCTTCTCTGCCTTATGAGTGGATCTGTTATACCAGTGGCCGAACATCTCCAGAAAAGCCCACTGTGTCCATTTATAATATTTTGGATCTGAGGTCCTCACCTCACGGGACCAGTCGTATGAAAAACCAATCCTATCCAGCTGTTTGCGATATCTTTCTATGTTTTTTTCTGTAGTTGCTGCCGGGTGCTGCCCTGTTTGAATAGCATACTGCTCTGCAGGGAGCCCGAAAGCGTCATAACCCATAGGGTGCAGAACGTTAAACCCTTTTAATCTTTTATAGCGACTGAATATATCACTGGCTATATAACCCAGCGGATGCCCTACATGAAGTCCTGCTCCGGATGGATAGGGGAACATATCCAGAACATAGTATTTGGGCTTTGAATTGTCTGTGTCTACTTTAAAGGTCTTGTTTTTTGACCAGTACTCCTGCCAATGTCTCTCAATCTCAAGAAAATTATACTCCATTTTACTACTTTTAAAACAGCTGCAAAAGTAATAAAAAATGCTATCTCTTTAGCTTGAATTCTACAGGTATGGATATTTTAACTCTCACAGGGTTTCCGGCAACTGAAGCTGCTCTCCATTTCGGAGATGCCTTTATTACACGAATTGCCTCTGCATCCAGCAGTTCATCAACAGACTTGGTCACTCTAACATTTGTAACCTCTCCATCTTTCTCAACAATAAATTCAGCTATTACCCTTCCCTGAACTCCCTGCTCGACAGCTGCCGGTGGGTACCTAAGGTAGTGGTGTACCCATTTGTGCAAAAATTTTCTCTCGTCAGACTTCTGGAAGGTTGCTCTTGTATCTACTTCGTTCTGAGAGTAGATCCTCTCTGCAGAACCTTCAGTTAATGATTCTGTTGTAAGCGCTGTTCTCTCAAGCATATTGTCTCTGTTAGCCACTGTCTTAATCAGGTTAAGGGCATACTGGGAGATATCCTCCATCGTACGAAGGTTGAGTTTATCGGGAGTATCCTTTGGTGTGTGATAGTCGCTGTGCAGGGAGGTGGTAAATAGCACGACCGGAATTCCCAGTGTTGCAAAAATACGGTGATCACTCGGGAAGTAGTCTGTGGTATGTATCTGTGGAGTAATCATTACCGGCATATCGGATACATCCTTTAGAAGAGTTACCAGCTGGGTGTTTGGCAAAACAGTATATAGTTTAAGATCGCTCCCCTGTGAGGCTCTCCCTACCATATCCAAATTCACCATTAGTGAGATGTTGTTTACCGGAGCAAACGCTCTGTTGGCAAAGTACCACGAACCTATCATACCCCGCTCCTCTGCTCCAAATGCAACAAAAAGCAGAGATCTTCTAAAGTTGAACGACTGTGCTTTTGCCAATCTTGCAACTTCCATCATCACAGCTACCCCGGAGGCGTTATCGTCTGCTCCGCGATATATCTGCACCGTGTCTCTCCCCTTAAAGAACATATTGTTGTAACCCAGATGGTCATAATGGGCTCCCACAACAATATACTGATCTTTGAGCTTAGAGTCCCACCCCTCAATTATTCCCACAATATTCTGGGATCTTAGGGTGTCATTTCCATCCATTACCAAATAGAAATCCTGGCCCGGAGATGGATAGAGCAGAGTTATACCACTCTTGTCGAACAGACTCTCAATGTATCTGGCTGCCTTTTGCTCCCAGAGGCTTCCCGAGCCTCTTCCCATAAGAGAGTCTGCAGATAGAACTGCCACATCTCTCCTCATTCTATCTATTGCCTCTGTCTGAGAGAAAAGCCCTGCTACACATATCGTGAGCAGAGCTATTGTAAGTAAAAATCTTTTAATCATATCTGTTTTTTGGGTGGCAAAACCTCGAGCCAGTAGCCGTCCGGGTCGTTTATGAAATATATCCCCATTTTGCTGTTTTCATAACAGATACAGCCCATCTGCAGATGCTTCTCGTGCGCCTGTTCAAAACTATCTGTCCTGAATGCAAGGTGAAACTCATTATCTCCAAGATTGTAGACTCTATCCCAATCTCTGAGCCAAGTAAGCTCCAGCTGGTGTTGTGACTCTCCATCTCCCAGATAGACTATAATAAAAGAACCATCTTCGGGGGAAATTCTTCTAACCTCCTCAAGCCCCAGAGCCTCTTTGTAGAATGCTAGGCTCTTATCTAGATCCTTAACGTTAATATTGTTGTGAACAAATCTGAATTTTGCCATAAATCCTTCTTTTTATCTTATAAAGTGTGGCATCTGTTGAGGAATCTCAACGGAGAACTCAACCAACCCACAGATCTCTCCATTTTTATGCCAAGGTGTCTGATGAATCAGTTTTTTTACTCCATTTTTTTCAATTGTGTAGGAGTTAGAGCTTCCGCTCTTAAGCATCTCCTCTATCATCTTCCACGATCTCTCTCCGTGACAATCTTTGAGGCTCTTGCCGATAAGATCTCCGTAAGAGTCAAATGTCTTTTTCGCCTTTAGGTTTTGATATAGGACAAACCCCTCACTGTCGCAAACAGTAACGGCACAAGAGAGCTCTGCCGCCCATTCAAAATTATCCATAACAGATATTAAACTTTATAAAACGGCACTTTTACCACAACTGCCTTTAGTAGCTTCTCTCTGATTTTGATGAATATCTCAGAGCCAACTTTTGAGAACTCGAGTGCAACGTATGCCATTCCAATAGCTTTTTTGATTGCCGGACCCATCGTTCCCGAAGTTACAATCCCTATCTCACCCCCTTTTGAGTCGCAAATAGGGTAACCGTGTCTAGGAATTCCTCTCTCAATAAGCTCAAAACCAACCAGTCTCCTGGTGACTCCCTCATTTTTTTGCTTAAGAAGAAGACCCTTGTCTATAAAATCTCCCTTTGCTTCGCTGAATTTGGTTATCCAACCCAGACCAGCCTCTATAGGGGAGGTAGTGTCATCTATATCATTTCCATAAAGACAGAAGCCCATCTCCAGACGAAGTGTATCCCTTGCTCCAAGGCCTATTGGCTTAATATCAAACTCTTTCCCGGCCTCAAAAACCGCATCCCATAATTTGTCGGCATCTTTGTTTGCAACATATATCTCGCATCCACCCGAACCTGTATAGCCTGTGGTAGAGAATATTGCATCCTTTATACCTGCAATAGTAAGCTTCTTAAATGTATAGTACTCCATATCCTCTACACTGGAGTCGCATATTTTTTGCATAGCTTTAAGCGCCAGGGGTCCCTGAACTGCAAGTTGACAAATCTCGTCCGATGCATTGTAGAGCTCTTTTCCCGGAGTGATGTTAAATTTTGGAGCTACCCTGCAGAGATGGTCGTAATCTTTCTCTACATTGGAGGCATTGACCACAAGCAGGTAGGTTAGACTATCAATACAATACACCAACAGATCATCTACAACTCCACCCTTCCCGTTTGGAAAGCAAGAGTACTGAACCTTCCCCGGAGTGAGTACCGAAACATCATTGGAGGTTGAGTACTGTAAAAAAGCAAGAGCGTTAAGCCCCTTTACCCAAATCTCTCCCATATGGGAGACATCAAATACTCCAACCTTCTCTCTTACGTGATTGTGCTCTTCGCTAATTCCAAAATACTCTACAGGCATATTGTAACCTGCAAAGGGAACCATTTTTGCCCCCAGCTTGATGTGCTTATCGGTGAATGCTGTTGTCTTCATTATTATATTTTAATATCCATTAATTAGTTATGCATATTTTGCCAAACATCATAAACCCAGATATCGTCCGGTCCAAAGCTCATGTCACGTAGCCTATACATCTCGTTAAAAGCCTCACCCAAAGTGTTGTAGGAGGCAGTTGAGACTACTCGGAAGCCATTTTTAAAATCCATAATTGTTGGAGTAAACCCTTTGCTCTTTAAATACTCCTCCATTTTTGCAGAGTTAGAATGATCCTTAAAGCTTCCAATGATTACAAAGTACCTATTGGTTAGTCTTGTCTTAGCAGGAGTAGATACTGCTGTTTGCTCCGGTTGGCTATTTTGTTGAGGTTGGTTAGTTGCCGCAACATTGCTCTCTTTTTTCTGTTCATTAAAAGCAGAGGTGTCCGTGATCATCATTTTTTTACCCTCTGTTGTACTAATCTCACCGACGTTTCCGCTTATAGCGATAGAGTCGTTCATCAACCTCACAGAGTCGTCATATTGCCTCTCCTTTTTCATATTAGCAATATCTTCCGAAGTTGCCATACCTAGCTGTACTCTTATCCAGTCACACCCTGTAACTACCATAATTGCAGTCATCAGGATTAAAAAAAAATTCAGCGTTCTCATAATTGATTAGTGTTAAGGATTTTTCTCTATATACAAATGTAACATATTTAGCTAAAAGAGAAAAATAAATGTATATTTGAATTTAGAAGGATTATTTAATAGAGATATGTCTTGGATTAAAGAGCAGTTTTATGCCATTGTAAACATCTCAGATCACGTAGATATCGAGAGTACTACAGAAAATATTAAAAAAAGTATTGTCTTTCGAGGGATCAATGTATGGATTCTCGCTTTCGCCGTAATAGTAGCTTCGGTAGGGCTAAATGTAAACTCAATCCCTGTTATAATCGGGGCAATGCTCATCTCTCCATTGATGGGCCCGATAATGGGGACAGGACTGGCTGTGGGGATAAACGATACACAACTCCTGAAGCGCTCACTCAAGAATTTTGCGGTTATGGTTATAATAAGTGTAGCCGCATCTACAACCTACTTTCTGATCTCACCTCTGGCACTTGCCGAACCTACCGAGCTCCTTGCTCGCACAAGGCCAACAATCTACGATGTATTCATTGCGTTTTTCGGGGGAATGGCAGGAATAATAGAGAGTGCCCGCAAAGAAAAAGGGACCGTTTTTGCAGGTGTTGCCATAGCGACTGCACTTATGCCGCCATTATGTACCGCGGGTTATGGTATTGCAAATGGGAGTTTCTCCTTTTTTGGTGGGGCGATGTATCTATTTATAATAAATTCACTCTTTATTGCTCTATCTACATTTTTTATAATAAGGTATTTAAAGTTTCCGCTTGTCCATTTTGCAGACCCTGCCAAAGAGAGAAGAGTGAGGCGATCTATCAGCCTCTTTGCTCTGGTAATCATTATACCAAGTATATACAGTGGGTTTGTGGTTATACGTGAGAACAACTTTAATCAATCTGTAAAAAAGTTTATTTCTGAGAATAAAAATCTTGAAAACGGATATATCTACGATCATAAAATTGACCATTCAAAAAAAATCTCAACCCTGGAGTTCTCTATTGCCGGAGAGAGGTTAAGTGAAGCAAGAAAGGAGATTGTGTTTGAGAATCTTGAAAAATACGGTATCACAAGAAATCAGGTGGTAATTAAGGAGAGCACCGTCTTCAATGGCAAATCTTCTGACGAAGCTGTACTAAAGAGCATTTTTGAAAGAAGCGATAAAGAGGTTGCGCAAAGAGAGGAGATAATCAAAACACTAAGCTCCCGTTTGGACTCAATAAAAAGTTTAGAGATTCCATACAAGCAGATTACAAAAGAGATTATGGCACAGCATCCTGGAGTAGTTACGATCTCCCTTGCTCGAGGCACCGAAATTTCCACATCTCCATATGCTGCAAATAATCAAATAGTTGCCGTAGTAAAATGGTCCGAACCACTCAAAGATACCGAGCTGCAAAAATTACAGGAGTGGCTCTCGGTGAGGCTAAACACGGCTAATATTAGAATCGTACAATCCAAATGATAAAAGCACTCATCCTCTTTATCCTTTTTTCCGGAACTATGTCCGCACAACGAGCCGACACCCTAAGGATGCTCTTTCTGGGAGATATAATGCAACATAAAGAACAACTGGAAGCTGCCTTCAACCAGACGAGTACCCCCGGCAAGAAGAGCCCAGGCGAGCCCGCATCATATAACTACTCCTCATATTTCTCTCACCTCAAAAGCTACTTTGAGAAGGCACATATAGTGGGAGCAAATATGGAGACAACCTTTGCTCCGCCTCCGTTCGCCGGTTATCCTGCATTTCGCTCACCAAGCTCACTAGCTGCCGAATGCGTAAAGAGCGGAATAAATCTGATGTTCGCTGCAAATAACCACTCTGCAGACGCAGGATCGGCAGGTTTAAGGGGGTCAATTGAAACCTATGAGAAGCTTGGAGTACCATATACCGGAATATACCGTTCCGGCGATGAAGAAGAGCTTTTAAATCCACTGATAATTGAAAAACAGGGGTTTAAAATTGCCTTCCTTAATTACACCTACGGAACCAACGGAATCCGAACACCGCTTCCATTTATTATTAAAAGGCTTACAAATGAGCAAGTTGAGAAAGATTTAGCTTTGGCTAAAAGTAAATCTGTCGACCTGATTTGTGCCGCAGTTCACTGGGGTGAAGAGTATGTTACAGAGCCGGGTGAATATCAGCTAAAGTGGGAGAGAGAGCTCTTCTCAAAAGGGGTGGATATAATTATAGGTTCTCACCCGCACGTACCACAGGATGTAGCAGTTTACAGAGATTCTGCCGGGAAAATATCTAAGATTACTGCCTACTCTCTGGGGAATGCGATATCCAATATGACAGCAAAAAATACCAGAATAGGAGTGATGCTGGAGATTGCAGTTACCCGGGACAGCACAGGAAAGAGGGAGATTTGCGAACCGCAAAAACATCTTATTTGGACAGTAAGACCAACTTTAAAGGGAGAGAACTACTCAATTCTTCCCATCAAAGATTATCTTAAGAACAGCCAAACAAAAGGCAAATTAAGAGAGCACGACTTAATTCTTAATTATTATAAACAATTCTATAAGGAATGACAGAGAGGGTTATAGAGCTGGAAGCGATAGATCCTGTTGATATTTACGGGGTCAATAACCGAATTATTGACAGACTGGCATATTTCTTCCCAAAACTAAAAATTGCAGCCAGAGGTTCGCAAATATTTCTCAAGGGGAGTGTTGCCGATATGAAAAAATTTGAAGAGAAGCTGAATTCTTTGATTGAGATTAGGGGGAGAAAAAGGAGACTGAATGAAGATGATGTAAACACTCTTTTTGAGGATCGGAGAACAGAAACCTCAAGGTTGGTATCAGAAGATGATGGTGAGGTAATAGTCTACGGAACTGAGGGTAAAATAATTAGGGCCAGGACAAAGAACCAAAAATTATTGGTAGAGAGCTACTCAAAGAGCGACCTGCTCTTTGCACTGGGACCTGCCGGGACCGGAAAGACCTATACAGCAATAGCGCTTGCAGTAAGAGCTCTTAAGAATAAAGAGGTTAAAAAGCTTATTCTCACAAGACCTGCAGTTGAGGCAGGAGAGAGGCTTGGATTCCTTCCAGGCGATATGAGAGAGAAGCTGGATCCATATCTGCAACCATTATATGACGCACTTAAAGATATGATTCCTGCCAGAAGGCTCATTGAGCTTATGGAAGAGGGGATTATTCAGATTGCGCCGCTTGCTTTTATGAGGGGGAGAACACTCGAGGGTGCTTTTGTAATTCTGGATGAGGCCCAAAACACCACAATGGGGCAGCTTAAGATGTTTCTTACCCGTATGGGAAACAGTTCTAAGTTTATTGTAACCGGAGATGCTACCCAGATAGACCTGCCCAAAAAGAGCGACTCAGGTCTGTTGAGGGGAGTGGAGATGATTGAAAATCTAAAAGGGGTATCTGTAATCAATTTTGAAAAATGTGATATTGTCAGACACCCCCTCGTTTCTCAAATTGTTGAGGCTTTCGAGAAAAGCAAAGAGGATTAGACACTCTCTCCCAATTTAACTATTCTGCCTCCCCTTTTGTTTAAAGGCTTTCCTGTGGAAAGTGTCCAAACCCCGTTAACAATCACCTCATTAACTCCTGTTGCAAACTGATGTGGACTGGCATAAGTAGCTGTGTCTATAATTGTGGCAGGGTCAAATACCACAATATCTGCAAAATAGCCCGGAAGAATTGAACCTCTGTTCTTAAGTCCCAATCTTGATGCGGGAAGAGAGGTGCATTTTTTAACGGCAGTAGAGAGGTCCATCAAAGACTCCTCTCTGCAATATTTGCCCAGAAATCGCGGAAAAGTTCCGTAAGACCTCGGGTGTGGCATAATCTGTGATAATTTCCCCACAGGAGAGTAGACGCTACCGTCGGAAGCGGGCATTGCCAGAGGGTGAGAGAGAAACATCTTTACATTCTCCTCTGTCATCGCAAAGCCGATAATGCTCACAGATACATTCTCCTCGATTAGCAGGTCTCTGATAAAGGGCCACGTCTCTTTCCCGGTGAGCTGGCAGCACTGCTCTACATTTTGCCCTATAAATCTCTTGTTTGAATCTACCCTGCAGGAGGTGACCACTACATTTGCGGGGCCGCCCAATCTTGCAATTCTGGATAGAGCATACTCCCCTATCTTTTTGGATTTTGATTCATCTTTGAGGCGGGCAATTATCTCCTCCTTAGAGCCGTCACGGTCACTCAGTGGTATAAAGCTGGACATACCTGTAGAGAACGCAATGTAGGGATAACGATCAAATGCAATATCTACACCATCTGATGCTGCCCTATCTATCTGCTTAAGAAGAGCCGAGGCTTTATGCCAGTTAGCAGCATTCTGCGCCTTAAGGTGAGATATCTGGAGCCGGACTCCCGAGCTCTTTGCTATTTCAATAGCCTCGGCAACAGCCTCCTCCACTCTGTCATCTTCGTTTCTCATATGTATTGCAAAGAGCCCATTATAATCTGCCACAACTTTGCAGAGCTGAGCAATCTCCTCGTTGGAGGCGTATGAGCCCGGAGTGTACTCCAAACCACAAGAGATCCCCAAAGAGCCCTGTTCCATTTGTGTTGCAATAATACTCTTCATCCTCTCCATCTGCTCTTGGGTACATCTTATGTCTTTGTCACCGACAACATACTGCCGTAAATCTCCCTGACCGGTAAAAGAGCCATAATTTAACCCCGGCTTCTGTTGTGACAGGGCACCGTAAAAATCACCGATACTCTCCCATTTGGTTGTTGGGAATGGGCTGGAGCCGCAGTTCCCTCCTATTTCTGTGGTTACACCCTGATATATCTTACTATCTCCCAGGGGTGATTCAAAAAGATTACCATCTGTATGGGTGTGAATATCCACAAACCCGGGTGAAACGGCCGCCCCTTTTGCATCAACTATAACATCTGCACTATCACCTAATGAGGAGGCAATTGCAGATATCTTCCCATCCTTAATCCCTATATCTCCGGGAAATGGTTTTCCACCCTCTCCGTTATAGATTACCCCCCCTTTGATGATTGTGTCAAAGCGGTTATTTGCCTTTAAGATGCTACTGCTTGCGTACCCCAAACCGAATGCTGCTCCGGTAAATAGCGAGCTTTGGATGAATTTTCGTCTGGAAATTGTGCTGCTCATAATTTCTCTTTTTTAGATTATCTAATATTTATGCCGGTACTTTTATACACCTTAACTGCCTCTCCCTGTGAATAGACCAAGTATCCCTCAATTGTTGGGTCGTTCTCGATTATTTCAATTGCCTTCTCAACACCTGCTACCATAAACCAGGTTGCATAGGCATCTGCAGTCATTGCATCCGGGGCTGTCACTGTTGCGCTTAAAATGCTCTCTTTAGCCGGATATCCGGTAAGAGGATTGATAGTATGAGAGTACTTTTGGCCATCCTCCTCATAAAATTTTCTGTAGTTACCGGAGGTGGCAAGCCCTCCGCCGGAAAGTAGCAGAATATCCTGCAAGTCTTCTCCCTGAATCATATTGCCATCTACAGGTCTATCTATCCCAACACTCCACTTCTTACCTTTTGGATTAACGCCTTTGCAAAATATCTCTCCTCCAACTTCAATCAGGTAATTTATTATTCCAAGTTTCTCAAATTCAGATGCAATAACATCTGCAGTGTAGCCTTGGGCAATTGCGTTAAAGTTGAGAGTTACGTTGGGAATTGTTCTTATCACTTTGGATTCATCTATAGAGATTTTATCCATCCCGGTGAGCTGCAACGCTGAGTCAACTCTCTCTTGGGTGATATTCATTTTATTTTTAAACCCAAACCCCCAGATGTTGAACAGTGGAGCTGCAGAGACATCAAAAAGACCTCCGCTTAGTTTGTAAATCTCATACGATCTATTGAAAACATTCCGGAAAAGGGTATCAACCGAAAGATCCTCCCCGTTATTGATTTTTGTAATCAGAGATTCCTTATTGTAAACCGAGAGGGAGAGATCGATATTTTTGAGTATAGCCTCTACCAGAGAGTCAAGTGCAACCCCTTTATCGTCACTATAGGCAATATGATAGGTGGTCCCTTGTGTAAAACCGTCAATTATCCTGTATTCTGCTTTGTTACAGCCGGTAAATATTGTAACAGAAAGCAGTAGTAGTGCGCTGTTTAAAAATATAATTCTCCAATATTTCATTAGGTGGTATAGTTTGGCACAAATTTAGAATAAAAATAATATCTTTGCTACTTAATTCGACCTCAGTAAATAATATGAGAAAGTATTCAATTTTTTTTCTGTCACTGCTATTTTTAACATCTCTCTCCTTTACATCCTGCAAGAAGGACGACGCCAAAGATGATGAAACTCTATATATGGAAGGCACTCTTGTGTACACTCTTCCGGCATATTTAACAGCTCTTCAGGAGGTAGAACTCAAAGCTACCGGCATAACAACCCCTACAACCGGCGCTACATATAAATGGCACACCTCCGGTTTTGGAGTTGACTCGATTGTTGGGGAGAGTGTGAAGATTATTGCTCCCGGAGGCTACGGAGACTACACCGTTATCCTTACTGTCTCACATCCGGATTACGCCTCAAAAACACTATCCAAGACCACAGTAGTAATAAATCCAAACGTTGAGGGGAGCTACTCGGGAACAATTAAGGGGCCGGGAACCCTCACAGATACTCGTGACGGAAAGATTTACAACTTTAAACAATTTGACAAGCTATACTGGTTTACTTCGAATCTTCAATGGGAAGGTGCAGGAAAAGCCTACAATAATGAAAAGGCTCTAGCTCCAATCTATGGAGTTCTCTACACCTGGAATGAGGCAACGGCAAGAGAGAGTAAAAGTGGTCTTGGTAACGGCCCCAAAGGAGTCTGCCCGCAAGGGTGGAGCGTTCCAACCAAAGAGGATTGGGAAAATTTAGGCGGGGCACTCAAAGGCTCTCCTGTTAACTTTGACTCCAATTGGACAGGCTTAGGAGAGATTGCCGCTGCGAATGCAAAGCTTAACGGCACATCTATCTGGAAATATAGCCCGAATAACCTTAAAAACAACACACTCGGCTGGAATGCTCTTCCGGGAGGAAGCTCTTCCAACAACTTTAAGAGTTTTGCCAATATTTCACAATTTGGCTTCTGGTGGAGCTCTTCTCAAAAAGACTCAAACAACGGAGAGTACCGTTTTATCCATTTTGACACATCAGATTTTCCTTACAACTTTGCTGACAAAGGCTATATGGGAGCATCTGTCCGTTGCGTGAAACTTGTTCAGTAAATCATATTATAAACTTTAAAAATTTCTAACATATGAAACTTTCAAAAGGCATCATTACACTGATTATTATTCTCGGTATCCTGTTCTTAATATTTATGTGGGGAAAGAATGGCTACAATAAGATGGTCGGCCAGGAGGAGGGAGTTACCACTGCCTGGTCACAGGTAGAGAACGTCTATCAGAGACGTGCAGATCTCATTCCTAACCTTGTTGCCACTGTTAAAGGCTACGCCTCACACGAAAGAGAGACTCTCGAAGGAGTTGTTAATGCAAGGGCAAAAGCAACACAGACTACAATAGATCCAACAAATATGACCCCGGAGAGTATGGCCAAGTTCCAGCAGGCTCAGGGCGAACTCTCACAGGCAATAGGCAGATTGATGGTGGTTGTAGAGCAGTATCCGGATCTCAAAGCAAGTCAGAATTTTCTAGAATTACAGGCTCAGCTTGAGGGGACAGAAAACAGAATTACCGTTGAGAGACAAAAGTACAACGAAACAGCAAGGCTCTACAACACAACTATTCGTCTCTTCCCTAAGAATATTCTTGCCGGTATCTTCGGTTTTGATAAGAAAGAGTATTTTGAGGCTCAAGAGGGTGCAGAGAGTGCTCCTGTAGTGCAGTTCTAGCCGTGGCCTATTCAAAATATCTCAGTAAAGACGAGCAGGAGCAGATTATAAAAGCTATTAAATCTGCGGAGCTCAACACATCCGGAGAGATTCGGGTTCATCTCGAATCTCTTTGCAGTGATGATCCATATAAAAGGGCAGTCTACCTCTTCAATAAACTGAAGATGCATAAAACAAAAGATCGCAACGGCGTTCTTATCTATATTGCATTTGAATCCAAAAAGTTTGCAATTATCGGAGATTCCGGAATAAATGCGAAGGTGCCGGAAAACTTCTGGGACCAAGAGAAAGAACTGCTGCTCTCTTTCCTTCACAAGGGAGAGATTGCAAACGGACTTATTTCGATTATTGAAATTGCCGGAGACAGTCTAAAGAGTTACTTCCCATATCAAACCAACGACACTAATGAACAGAGCAATGAGATATCATTTGGTGAGTAGGCTGGTGCTTATAGCATCTTTGCTGCTCCTGTTACCTGCAGCTATCTTATCTGCGGTTCCGCAGAAACCTGTACCCGCAGTTCTGGTTAACGATTTTGCCGGAGTTCTCTCTGCAAGCCAGAAGAGTGATTTGGAGAGCAGGCTGGTTGATTTCTCTAAAAACACATCAAACCAGGTTGTAGTAGTTATAGTTGCCTCCCTTGATGGTATGGATAAAGCCCAAATGGCATACTCCATAGGTGAAACTTGGGGAGTGGGCGATGCCAAATTCAACAACGGTATTGTTATTCTTGTAAAGCCAAAAATTGGCAACGAGAGAGGAGAGGCTTTTATTGCAACCGGATATGGCCTCGAGGGGGCTCTACCCGATGCCGTATGTAAAAGAATCATTGAAAACGAGATGATCCCAAATTTTAAGCTGGATAATTACTTTGCCGGAATAGATGCCGCACTTGCGGTTATATTACCTATTGCTGCTGGCGAATACAGCTATCAGGAGTACAAGAAGGGCGAAGGGGGTGGTACTGCCGGAACTTTAGTAATACTCTTATTTGTTTTTCTTTTTGTTGTCCTTGCAATAGGCAAAAAAGGGGGTAATACTACTCACCTGGGGGGCGGAGGCCGTAGAGGACCAAGTGCTCTGGACCTTCTTCTACTGGGCTCTTTACTCTCCGGAGGAAGAGGCAGTTCAGGTGGATTTGGCGGCGGATTCGGCGGCGGCGGAGGTGGTTTCGGGGGCTTCGGTGGCGGTGGCTTTGGCGGCGGCGGTGCCGGTGGAAGCTGGTAGCCTTAGAATGGTCCTATCCTCTCAATATTCCAAACCCCAACTGATGACTCCAGCATTACAAGAGCTTTAGACTTCTCGTAGATTGTAGAGTAAAAGGATAGTAGTATCTCATCGTAGCTTCTTTGCGCGTCCATAACCTCAATAAGATGAATATCTCCTTTGTAGTACTCCTCTCTTTTGGCTTCCAGAACCTCTTTTGCACTTTTAACCAGTCCGGAAGTAAAGAGTTTCATCTTTTTATCGGCAAACTGATATGCATTAAAAGCATTAACTACCTCACTCCTCACCTCCATCTGAGCCTGCCGGTATCTGATCTCTGCCTCCCTCTCCTTTGTACGGGCAGCTAATATTTCACCTTTGCCTCTGTTAAATAGTGGTATTGGGAAGGATATCCCAAACTCTATGCCGTTATGTTTTGGAGCAGGGGCTATCTCATTTTTAACCTCAGCGTTTGCTCCGTAACCTATAAAGAGGTCAAATTCAGGAATCCTTTCGTTTTTTGCTGCAATCAATGCATAATTAGATAGCTCTATCTCCTTTCTTGCAGCAACGATATCTATCCTGTTATTTATTGCAGTATTGATAATCTCGTTTAGATTGTAGCTTCTGTTATTCCAAATGTTTCTCCTTTCTGGAATATATATAGTATCATTCCCTCCTGCTCCACAGTAGTTGGAAATCTCCTGGTAAAGGGCATTAAGTTCGCTTTCAACATCCAGAATCTCGCTATATAGGTTTCCGGTTTCTACTCTGTTTTGCAATGCATCCAGGTCACGTGTTTCCGCGTGTGCCAGTCTTATGGTGTCGGACTCCATCATCTTGATTTGATCATTAAAACTGCTTTTTCTAAGCTCGTACTGCTCTCTTAGTCGAACAGTCTCAAGCCAGGTAAGGGTTGCATCCTGCTGCAGGATTCTCATAAAATCTGCAAGAAGCATCGCTGCTATCTCCTTTGATATATGAGCTTGCTTCATTGCTGCAGATCTCCTTCCGGGAGAGATTGTCTGACTTATCTCTACAATCCCGCCAAACCCCATCTGCATATTGTTAAGCTCACTATTGTAGTAACCAAATCCAACAGACGGATTATTCAATACAGAGGCCGATATAATCTCTGCATCGGCAATGTCAATTGAGAGTCTCTGAGCGGCATATTCCAGATTTCTCTTTCTTACAATCTCAAGATAATCGGACAATTTTAGCTCTTTATAGACTTGAGCGTTTGCAGATATTGATATTACAAGAAAAAGCAGTGACCCGGTAAAGAGCTTTCTTTTAAAAATTTGTTTCATCTTTAAATCATCTTAGGTTGTTTAAACTTAATATTTGCCGAATAAATATAG
This sequence comes from uncultured Muribaculaceae bacterium, assembly GCA_964351405.1. Lineage (GTDB taxonomy): Bacteria > Bacteroidota > Bacteroidia > Bacteroidales > UBA932 > Bact-08. The sequence goes on from CAYGOE010000002.1 coordinate 27,747, forward strand.
ATAATCTTACGTATAAATTTTAGTTTTTTACATCAATTACAACTATCTCAGATTTTGTCCCGATACGGAATTTTGGCCCCCATAGTCCAATACCCGAAGATACATAATAGTGGGTGTCTCCCTTCATCTTATATCCGTATGAGAGCTCATAGATCCACTTTACAATGAGGCTCCCCGGCCAGAACTGTCCATTATGGGTGTGACCGGAGAGCTGCAGGTCCACCCCCTCTTTTTGAGCCTGCTCAAGGTTAAAGGGTTGGTGATCCATAAGAATAATGGGTTTAGTTCTCTCAATATCTTTTAAAATCTCGCTCAAAGGAGCTCTTTTTGAGTTGGTTTTATCGTCTCGCCCAACAATTTGGATGCTATCTCCGGCTATTGCAACAGAGTCAATTAACATTTTAACACCGGAAGATCTGAGATAGCTGTAGATCTTCTCTTTCTCTCCACCATAAAATTCGTGGTTACCGCTAATTGCATAAGTTCCATATTTAGACTCGATTTTTGAGAGCCGCCCTGCAACATCCCATCTGATAAGGGGTTCAAGGCTCATATCTGCAATATCCCCAGCAATAAGTACAATATCTGCCCTTTCACTGTTAATCATCTCCACAAACCTACTTAAATCCTCTCCGTTTATACTTGACCCAAGATGAAGGTCGCTTATCATCACTACTCTTACTCCATCTCCCGGAAGAGGTTTCTTTATTGATATCTCAAGTCTTGTGGTCTGAGGATTATTGAAGCTATAGTTTCCGTAGAGTAGTAAAAGCGAGACTCCGGTTATTGAGACAATTGCAGAGATGGACTTGGCAGCGGCATAGTTCTCCCTTATAAATCGTGGGTAGATATCAAAAAAGTGGTTGACAACTCTTATAAGATCAAAACCCAGTGAGATCAATAAAAAGTAGATAACGGCCACCAACCAAGTAAATGCTACGGCAGAGAGGGCTACCATTGCTGTTTGAGAAAGCCTCTCTCCATAAAACATTCTCACAAAAAATGAGAGGGTAAGAGTCCAAAAAACAATAGAGTAAAAATACTTTATAAATGGAATTGAGGGGAGAATCGAGAGCCCGCGTATGAATACATAGAAGTTATAACCGATTACGAATGTGAGTATGACGAGAAAAAATGCAATCTTCATATAAAAGTTTAGAATTAAAACACCTATATTTGTCTTTTGTTTATAAAAGCACATTAAGTTATGAACGAAAGGACTAAGATAGCAAAAAGAGTAACTTGGATTGGTTTCTTCATTAATTTGATTCTTACCTTGGCAAAACTTTTTGCCGGAATAATAGGCAAAAGTGCTGCTATGACTGCAGATGCTATTCACTCCCTTTCCGATTTTTTAACCGATATCGTGGTTATCGCTTTTGTAAATATTTCCGAAAAGGAGTCAGACGAAAATCACCGCTACGGACACGGGAAATTTGAAACTTTTGCAACCCTTATAATTGCTCTGGTGCTGTTTGGAGTAGGTGCCGGAATTCTTATAACCGGAGCTGAAAAGATTATCTCATCAATTGGAGGTGCCAAAATTGAGCAGCCTGGAATGATTGCATTTTGGGCTGCCATTATATCAATTATTTCAAAGGAGATACTCTTCCGCTACACTCTTAAAATAGGCAAAGAGATAAAGAACAATGCAGTAATTGCTAATGGTTGGCATCATCGTTCCGATGCCTTCTCCTCAATAGGAACAGCACTCGGTATATCCGGAGCAATCTTTTTGGGCGAAAATTGGAGGATACTTGATCCAATTGCAGGAGTAATTGTGAGTTTCTTTATTATGAAAATTGCCGTTGAGCTATCTGTTCCTAGTATTAAAGAGCTTCTAGAATCCTCTCTTTCAGATGAGGTTACAACTGAAATAGAGACCATAATCGCCTCCCATCCCGAGATCATTAGGTACCACCATCTTAGAACCAGAAAGATTGGCAGTATTTATGCGATAGATGTTCACATTAAAATTGATAAAGAGACAACCTTTGTAAGGTCGCACGACATAGCCTCAGAACTTGAAACCAAACTTCGTAACCGTTTCGGTAAAGGAACCCAAACAAGCATTCACACCGAGCCGGTTTAATAATCTTTCCCGGCAAAGTATCTCCGGCAAAGCTACAGTAATCCGGCAAAAAAGTCGTTGCCTGTGTCGTCCACCAATAAAAATGCAGGGAAGTTTTCGACCTCGATTCTCCAAATCGCCTCCATCTCTAGTTCTCGGTACTCAAGCATCTCAACCATTTTTATGCTCTCCTGGGCAAGAATTGCAGCCGGGCCGCCGATGCTGCCCAGATAGAATCCGCCAAATTGCTAACAGGCATCTGCAACCTGTTTGCTCCTGTTTCCTTTAGCTATCATAATCATACTGCCACCGTGGCTCTGCAAGAGACTTACGTAGGAGTCCATCCTTCCGGCCGTTGTGGGGCCGAATGAGCCGCTTGCAAATCCCTGCGGCTTTTTGGCGGGGCCGGCATAATAAATCGGGTGATCTTTAAGATACTGCGGCAATCCCAACCCGGAATCTATCCTCTCTTTCAGTTTTGCGTGGGCAATATCCCTTGCAACTATATTGTCCCGTTAAGAAGCAGGAATGTAGATACCGGATATTGAGACAAATTGGCAAGTATCTCTTTCATAGGGCGGTTAAGGTCTATCTTTACGGCTCCTGTGTGAGTTGCCTCTACATTTCTCAATTTTCCGGAATTAGTCTGGCAGGATTTGAGTCCAGAGTCTCCAGCCATATACCCTCTTTGTTGATTTTGGCCTTAATGTTTCTATCGGCACTGCAGGAGACACCCATCCCAACGGGGCAGGAGGCACCGTGTCTGGGCAGGCGTATAACCCTTATGTCGTGTGCATAGTATTTTCCTCCGAACTGGGCACCTATCCCCAGAGAGTTGGCAGCCTTGAGCAGCTTTGCCTCCAGCTCAAGATCCCGGAAAGCGTGACCCTCCTTGACCCTATTTTAGGGAGTTCATCCAGATATTTTGCCGATGCAAGCTTCACTGTTTTCATACACTGCTCGGCAGAGGTCCCGCTAATCACAAAAGCAATATGGTATGGAGGACAGGCAGATGTTCCGAATAGTTTCATCTTCTCTGCCAGATACTTTTCAAGGGTTGCTGGATTCAGAAGAGCTTTGGTATCCTGGCAAAAGGGAAGAACACCTTTGGATGAGATATCTGCGTTAAGAAGCATTATTAGGGCAACTACTCTGTCGTTCACGCTTGCCTGAGGATCACTAAGTATTCTAGATACCTGTTCATTGTGTTCGGGGCGTAACATAAATGCTATGTCGTGCATCGCCTGCCCGGAAAGCATTCTCAAACCCTCTTTATCAACTTTTAGTATCTCCTCTCCCTCAAATAGTGATGTTAATACGTATTTATCTGTAAGCAGGTGATATTCTGTTTTGTCGGTTCCCAATGGGAACATCTCATTGAATTTAAACTCCATATCTCTCAATTAATACTTGTTGTCCGATACATAAACTACAAACAAACTGCAGGGTAAATTGTGCGCCCATCGCGCTAATTTGCGCTTGAATTCTGCATTAAAAACTCCCTCATAAACTCATTTAGGCCACCATCCAGTACCTGATTAGTATCGGATGTCTCGTAATCTGTCCGCAAATCTTTAACCATCTTATAGGGGTGAAGCACATAGCTTCGAATTTGAGAACCCCACTCTATCTTCAACTTCTTCCCCTCCAACTCTGCCTCCCTCTCCCTCTTCTTCTTAAGCTCCAGTTCATAGAGATGAGACTTTAATATTCTCAGAGCATTCTGCCTGTTGTCCAGCTGAGAGCGGGACTCGGTATTCTCTACCGTAATTCCGGTAGGGAGGTGTCTTACTCTGACTCCTGTCTCAACCTTATTCACATTCTGCCCGCCGGCCCCCCCGGAGCGAAAGGTGTCCCACTCAATATCCCCCGCACTTATCTCAATGCTAATAGTGTCGTCAACTGCGGGGTAGACAAATACAGATGAGAATGTGGTCTGTCTCTTACCCTGAGCATTGAAGGGAGATATTCTTACAAGACGGTGTACTCCATTCTCTCCCTTAAGGTAGCCATAGGCATACTCTCCCTCAAACTCTATTGTAACAGATTTAATTCCAGCCTCCTCACCATCTATTATGTCGTAGATATGGACTTTATACCCGTTTCTCTCACCCCATCTAACGTACATCCTCATTAACATTGAACTCCAGTCATTACTCTCGGTACCACCGGCACCTGAGTTTATCTTAAGAATTGCTCCCAGATTATCTCCCTCATATCCCAGCATACTCCTCATCTCAAGAGCCTCAACCTTAGTTAAGAGATAATTGTAGTGCCCCGTTATCTCACCCTCAAGTGTGAGATCCTCCTTAAGAAAATCAACCAGAACACCCATATCCTCCATAAGTGTCTCTACTTCGGAATAACTCTTGACCCAATAATTTACTGCTGATGTTTTTTTAAGAAAGAGCTCTGCCTCCGACGGGTTTTTCCAGAAGTTGGGATCAAGTGTCCTCTGTTCGCTCTGTTGTAACTCTACTCTTTTGTTTTCGATGTCAAAGAGACCTCCCCAGCGCCAGAATCCGCTGACGGATCTCTTTGTACTGATCCGTTGTAAACATAACTTTATCTATTTGGTAAATCAATCTATTTGGTAAAGTTAGCCAATAATGTGTTAACTGCACATAAAACCTTTTCGTACTCAAAGCCACGTGAGAGAGCAAACCGAATAAGTTTTGCTTTTATCTTCTCCCTATCCTCATTTTTTAATGCGTGCAGCTTCTTCTCAAGAATGGAGTTGAGTTTATCCTCCCTCTGTTGAGGAGCTATAGTTAACATAGCACTCTCTATTATCTCATCAACTATCGCCTTGCTCCTGAGCGCCCATCTTATCTTTGCCGGCCCCCACCCGCTCAAAGAGCTCTTGTCTCTCACAAATGATTGAGCATATCTGCTTTGGTCAAAAAATTTATCGTTTGAGAGCGACTCTATTATCTCCTCTATCTCCTCATCGGTAAGGGAATACTTCTTTAGCTTATTCAATATCTCGCTCCTGCAGCACTCCCGTACCGAACATATCCTCTGCATCGCTGCAAGAGCATTGGAGCCTCTTTCCATCTTAAACAGATATCCTTTTAAAAAATCTTACTACCTCACCTATCCAGAGCACTACTGAGGTGCCTGCAATCACTATCATCCAGTCACGGAATGAAAGCGAAACTGTTCTAAAGAGCTCTCCTCCAAACTCCACAATCATAAGCTGACCAATAATAATAGTACTGGCCACAAGTATAAATGCAGGGCTTGAAAAGATCCCTTTAAATGCAGATTTCCCGGTTAAAAATGCCTTTGCATTGAAGAGATTCCAGAACTGCAGCATCACAAATATTGTAAAGAAGAGAGAGATGTTATACTCAGATATCTCATTGTTGGCGTCACCCAAATACCAAAGTATCGTTAGAAGTCCAACAATAAAGAGGAGAGCGGTAATAAAAATATTGCTCCTCATAGATGGGGTTACAATGAATGCTCCTGGGCTTCTTGGACTGTTTTTGAGAATTCTGATATCCGGGGGCAGAGAGGCGAGGGCACCGGCTGCAAATGTGTCCATTATAAGATTTACCCATAGCATTTGAGTTATAGTGAGAGGTATCTCTTTTCCGAAGATCGAGCCAAGCAGTACAACCACAAGGGCAGTTAAATTTATTGTCAGCTGAAAAATAAGGAATCTCTGAATATTACTGTAGAGCGACCTTCCCCATAGGACTGCTGTTACAATTGAGCTGAAAGAGTCGTCCAAAAGGGTTATGTCGCTGGCCTCTTTGGCGACAGATGTGCCAGATCCCATTGAAAGACCCACGTGGGCATGGTTAAGGGCCGGAGCATCATTTGTACCATCCCCCGTTACGGCAACCACCTCACCCAGCCTCTGAAGCAGCCTCACCATTCTCTCTTTATCTGCAGGCCTTGCTCTGCACATTACTTTAATCCCGGGGAGCCTCTCCATCGCCTCGTTATCTGAGAGTGCATCAAAATCGGAACCCGAAATAATTCCGCTCACCAACTCATCCTCTCCAAGAATGCCTATCCGACGGGCAATCTCTCCTGCAGTTCCCGGAGTATCCCCGGTTATCATCTTCACCTTTATCCCCGCGCCTACACACCTTGCTACAGCTTCTGCAACATCCTCCCGCAAAGGATCTGAAATTGCAACAACTCCCAGATATGTAAGCCCCCCCTCTTTAACAAGGCTCTCCACGTCTTCTGAAGCCATTTCGGGAGAAATCTCACGATAACCGAAACCCAGAGTTCTCATTGCCCTGGCCTGGTATCCAACAAGTATTGAAGAGACCTCTGTAGGATAATCAATTGTATATGAGGCAACAATCTCCGGCGCCCCTTTTACATAGAGAAGATATTTCCCCGATTCAGTCGAGTAGGCAACTGTTGCCATATATTTTCTTTCGGTAGAGAAAGTGAGCTGGTTCACAATTTTTGAACTCTCCCTTATTTTTAGATAATCTTTGCCGTTTTCGCTGAGCCAGATAAGCAGGGCAGCCTCAGTGGGGTTACCAAGAGTACGGATTTTGCCCTCAACAGATCTGTCCAGGTGGGCTGTAGAGTTTAGGGCAATGCTCCCGTCAATGATCTCCGGATTATCGACGAAGAGTTCATGGCTGACCCGCATCTGATTTTGGGTTAGGGTGCCTGTTTTATCTGTGCAGATCACTGTTGCTGCCCCCATCGTTTCGGTTGCGTGCATCTTTCTTACCAGATTGTTACTGGTAAGCATCTTTCTCATACTAAGAGCTAGAGAGAGAGTAACTGCCATCGGTAGTCCCTCAGGAACAGAAACAACTATTAAAGTTACAGAGACCATAAAGTATTTAAGAATTCTCACAGCCATATCTCCATCTATCCAGGATGAGGACTCCAGCGGGTTATAACCAATAAGGTATCCGATAAGAAAAAACATAAGAGCAAGTGCGATAGCTAAAAGGGCAGAGACTCCCCAGCTCAGTTTGGAGAGAGAGGTGTGTTTAACACCCGGCTTTAACAGCTCTGCCCCCTCCATAATAATCGGAATCCAAACTTTTGCAACAGCAACAAATCCTGCAGCTATTACTGTAAAAAGGGTCCATAATGGTGCAGCTCCGTAATGTGCATCACCTAAGAAGATATCTTTAACAAAGAGAGCTGCAAATGTTGCCACGGCAAGTATAAAACCTGCAAACCCGATAAATCTGGCCAAACCCTCAAGCTGTCTGTTTAAAGGGGTTGGCTCGTTGCTTATCTCGGTCGAGAGCCTGGCAACCTTTCCATATTCGGTGTTGTCTCCAACAGATGTTACCCTGCACAGGCAATATCCCTCCAAGACTGTAGTGCTTTTATATATCTGATTGACAGGATAGGTGGCATCATTAGAGATCTCATTTGGAGTTACCATCTTTCTTGCCAAAGGCTCTCCTGTAAGCGCAGATTCGTTTACAGAGAGCGAAACTGCCTCCAGTAGCTCTCCGTCTGCCGGAATCTCCTCTCCCGCATCCAGGATTACTATATCTCCCACAACTATATCTCTCTTGGGAATCTCAGTTATAGAGCCATCCCGAATCACTTTAACTGGGTTCTCCTCGTTAACCTTGTTTAATAGGTTAAATTTCTTTCCGGCATCTGCCTCAAACCAGAAGGAGATTCCGGTTGCAAGCAAAATGGCAAAGATTATTCCAATAGTCTCGTAAATCTCTCCGCTTCGAATGGATATTAACAGCGAGAGAAGTGCTGCAATCAACAAAATACGGATTATCGGGTCATTGAATTTACCCAGGAACAAACGCCACAACGGCTCTCTCGGCGGTGGGGTGAGTATATTCTCTCCATTGACTCTGCGGCTCTCATCTGCTTGCTCTTTAGTTAAACCTTTGTAATCAGATACGTTAGAATTCCTGTTCATTATAATCCATTTTTAAATTGTTCCCACTCAACATACCGCACGCAGCCAGAATATCCTCCCCACGTGAGGCTCTTATGGTAGATATTACTCCCGCTCTGTTAAGTCTATCTCTGAAATTTTCTATGATAAGATCCGGAGAGCTTTTATACTCAAAGTCCGGAATCTGGTGAAATCGAATAAGGTTTACACGGCACTCGAGCCCTTTGAGCATTCGTGAAAGGGCATCTGCGTGTCTCTTTGTGTCGTTCCATCCCGAGAACATTACATACTCAAAACTGACCCTACGCTGCCCGGTAAAGTCATACTCCTTAATTAACGATACTATCTCATCTATCGGCCACACCTTCTGCATCGGCATCATCTCTGCACGCTCCCGTTCAAAAGGGTTGTGAAGCGAAACTGCCAGGTGACACTTTGACTCATCCAGGAATCTTCTTAATGTACTCCCTACCCCTATCGTAGATATTGTAACTCTTTTTGGACTCCACCCGAAACCCCACTCAGATGTGAGGATTTGAGTACTCCTTAGAACCTGCTCGTAGTTGTCCAGCGGATCACCCATCCCCATATATACCACATTGGTGAGTCTGTCGCTCTCCTTTACATTTATGATTTGTGAAATAATCTCGCCTGCTGTGAGGTGCCCCTTAAAGCCCATCCTCCCTGTCATACAAAAGTGACAACCCATTTTACACCCGGCCTGTGACGAGATGCACAGAGTGGCCCTCTCTTCGTCCGGTATCATAACAGACTCAATGGGAGTTCCGGTTAGAGAGGAGAAAAGGTATTTTTTTGTACCGTCAGAAGATGTTATCTCCTCAAGCGGAGTATACCCTCCAACCTCATAATGCTCGGCGAGCCTCTCTCTTGAGGTTACAGAGAGGTTGCTCATCTGCGCTATATCTTTTACCTTTTTTTTGTAAAGCCAGTCCAAAATCTGTTTTGCCGTAAATGCCGAAAGTGACAGATTATCTGTTATTTCCCTAAGTTCTGGCAAAGTCGCTCCAAGTAACCATTTTTTCATCCTGCAAATATAGATAAATTTGAAAATCATTTGTTATTTTTGCAGGAATTTAAAACACAAACATTATGGCAAAGGAGAAGGAAGAAGTTAACAGAGGTGCCGGGATTAACCCCGAGAAGCTGAAGGCCCTGCAGGCCACGTTGGACAAGATTGAGAAGGATTACGGGAAGGGCACCGTTATGAAGTTGGGAGAGCAGCCAAAATGGGAGGTCTCTACTATTCCGTCAGGATCTATATCCCTGGACTTTGCTTTGGGAATTGGCGGATACCCAAGGGGGAGAGTGGTTGAGATCTATGGGCCCGAGTCCAGCGGTAAGACAACTCTTGCAATACACGCTATTGCAGAGGCTCAAAAAGTGGGTGGAATTGCTGCAATCATTGATGCAGAGCACGCTTTTGACAGAACATACGCAAAAAAATTGGGTGTAGATGTAGATACTCTCCTAATATCCCAGCCGGATAACGGAGAGCAGGCGCTTGAGATAACAGACCACCTTATTCGCAGCGGTGCAATTGATGTAATTGTGATTGACTCCGTTGCAGCCCTTACCCCTAAAGCAGAGATTGAGGGAGAGATGGGAGACTCCAAAATGGGGCTTCAGGCAAGGCTTATGAGCCAGGCTTTAAGAAAACTCACGGCAAACATCAGTAAAACAAACACCTGCTGCATATTCATTAACCAACTCCGAGATAAAATTGGTGTTATGTTCGGCAATCCGGAGACAACAACCGGTGGAAACGCTCTTAAGTTTTACTCATCTGTTAGGGTGGATGTCCGTAGGATTACCCAGCTGAAAGATGGCGAAGAGGCTACCGGAAACAGGGTTAGAGCAAAAATCGTAAAAAACAAGCTTGCTCCACCTTTCAGAAAAGCTGAGTTCGATATCGTATTTGGAGAGGGGATTTCAAAAATAGGAGAGATAATAGACCTTGGAGTCGATTTTGATATCGTTAAAAAAAGCGGCTCGTGGTTTAGCTACGGTGATACCAAACTAGGTCAGGGGAGAGACACAGTTAAGCAGATAATTCTGGACAACCCTGCTCTGATGGATGAGATAGAACAGAAAATACGACTTATGCTGCAGGAAAGCAAAGACTAAAGAGGTCAAAAACAGATGGAAATTGTATTAAGCGGAATCCGGTCTACAGGACATCTGCACCTCGGGAATTATTATGGTGCACTAAGGAACTATATTAAGATGCAGGAGAACTATAACTGCTTCTTCTTTATTGCAGACCTGCATTCATTAACCACTCACCCTCACCCGGATGATTTTCACGCCGGTGTAAGAACAATCCTTGCAGAGTATCTGGCCTGTGGTTTGGATCCCGAAAAATCTGCAATTTTTGTACAGAGTGACCTGCCTGAAATACTGGAGCTCTATATTCTGTTAAATATGATCTCATATAAAGGGGAGCTGGAGCGGACAACATCATTTAAGGACAAGGTGAGGCAGCAGCCGGACAATATCAACGCCGGGCTGCTCACCTATCCTGTGCTTATGGCTTCAGATATTTTGGTTCACAGGGCAAATCTTGTGCCTGTAGGAAAAGATCAGGAGCAGCACCTTGAGATGGCACGAGTGCTTGCAAGAAGGTTCAACACTTTCTACAACTCACCTGTCTTTCCGGAGCCCAAAGCTTTCAACTTCGGAGAAGATCTGATTAAGGTGCCCGGGTTGGATGGAAGTGGTAAGATGGGCAAAAGTGAGGGTAACGGAGTCTACCTCTGTGACGACGAAAACACCATCCGCAAAAAGGTGATGAAAGCGGTGACCGATAGCGGGCCCACAGAGCCAAACAGCCCAATGCCGGACTCTGTTGCAAATCTGTTTACACTTCTGGATATTGTCTCCGGAAAAGAGACTGTCAGCCACTTTATGCAGAGCTACAATAACTGCACAATTCGCTACGGAGATCTTAAAAAGCAGCTTGCAGAGGATATCTGCAGACAGACCCTACCGATAAAAGCGAAAATTGAGGAGATCTATAAAGATGAGGAGTATCTGCGTAAAGTGGTAAAAAGAGGAACAGAGCTGGCCAGAGAGAGTGCGAAAGCAACACTTAAAGAGGTTAGAAAAGCGGTTGGCTTCAGGAGCTTCCTTTACTGTGATGATTAGTAAAGAGACTATAGAGAAAATACTGGATGCAGCACAAATTGTTGATGTAGTCGGCGATTTTGTTGCCTTGCGAAGAAGGGGGGCAAACTATATGGCTTGCTGTCCTTTTCATCACGAAAAAACACCCTCCTTCTCAGTCTCTCCCTCCAAGGGGATATTCAAATGCTTCGGTTGCGGGAAAGCTGGCAACTCGGTCAATTTCGTTATGGAGCACGAACAGCTGGGTTATGTAGATGCTCTTAGGTTTCTCGGAAGAAAATACTCAATCGAGATAGCAGACAGGGAGGAGACAGAGCAGGATGCCCAGAACAGATTAAGGTCGGAATCTCTGTTAGCGGTTACCCAGTTTGCTCAGGAGTTCTACACAAACTCGCTCTGGAATACAGACCAGGGGGTGGCTGTTGGTCTTAGTTACTTTAAGGAGAGGGGTTTTGACGAAGCTCTAATTAAGAAATTTATGCTTGGCTGGGCCCCCTCAGGTAGGGATTCGCTCAGTAAAGCAGCTCTAAAGGCCGGTTACAAAAAGGAGTTTCTTATTGCCGCAGGGCTCTCCATTGAGCGGGACTCAGATAAAGAGTTAATAGACCGTTTTTACGACAGAGTTATTTTTCCTGTCCACTCAATCTCCGGAAGGGCAATTGCCTTTGGAGGCAGAACTCTTCGGGCAGATAAAACAGTCGCAAAATATATTAACTCCCCCGAGACCGAGATATATGTCAAGAGTAGAACTCTCTACGGAATTTTCTTTGCAAAGAGCTCTATCACCAAGTTGCAGAAATGCTATCTGGTAGAGGGATATACAGATGTTCTTGCATTTCATAAGTCGGGTGTAGATAATGTTGTGGCATCAAGCGGCACATCCCTTACGACAGAGCAAATTCGGCTCATAAAGCGATTTGCCCCGGAGGTTGTAGTTCTTTACGACGGAGACGCGGCAGGGATAAAAGCATCATTAAGGGGAATAGATATGCTTCTGGAGGAGGGTCTCCGCATTAAGGTGGTTCTCTTCCCCGATGGAGAGGACCCTGACTCCTTTGCAAGAAAAAACAGCCCGGAGGTTCTTAAACAATTTCTGGAGGAGTCCCAGGAAGATTTTATAGCATTTAAAACTCGTGTGCTATCTGCCGAAACAAAAAAGGACCCGATCAAGAGAGCACAGCTTATTCAGGAGGTAGTTTCAAGTATCGCAGTAATCCCGGATGCTATCAGCAGGGCCGTCTACATAGAGGAGTGTTCTACAAGGTTAAATATCTCGGAGGATATTCTTTCGACTGAGGTTAAGGTGTTACGTAAAAAGAGGCTGTACGGAACCTACTCATCTGAGTTTGCACCTGCCCCTGAACCCGGAGTTCCACTCTACTTCCCTACTCTGGAGACAGGAGAGAGGCTGCCGGAGTTCATCACCAACACCTATTGTGAACCTGCAGAGAAAGAGCTTCTCTACTATCTTATTAAATTTGGAGAGCACCCACTCTATGGAGCAGACGAAGAGAATCCGGGGTCGGTTACAGTCTCTCAGTTTATCCTTACAGAGCTCTCTAATGACGATTTGGAACTTCAGAATCTTATCTACAAAAACATCTTCGACGAGTACTATCTTGTTAAAGAGATTGGTCAGCAAGAGATTCAAAAACACTTTATTAACCACAGAAATCAGGACTTTGTAAATGTTGTGCTGGATCTTCTGCACCAAGAGCATAACCTCACAATTAAACAATTTGTTGCAGAGATACCTCCGGAGGAGCATCTGCTCTCCACTATGGTTCCAAAATCTATCCTTATTTACAAAGCCAAGATAACTGCAATTGCCTATCAAAATCTATGTAAAGATCTCTCTCTGGCAGAAAAAGATAAAGACAGCATTCGGCAGAATGAGCTGATGGAGCAGCTTCAGATACTGATGCATATCCGCAACTCCTTCTCCAAGGAGCTTAAGAGATTGACCATTTAAGATTTTTCTTAACTTTGACGCCTAAATTTTCCAACCGATGAACAGCAACTTTAAACGTCACCTAATCACCGCAGCTCTGCCCTATGCAAACGGAGCAGTACATATTGGTCATCTTGCAGGGGTATATATTCCTGCCGACATCTATGCAAGATACCTGCGAATGCGCGGTGAGGATGTGCGCTTTATATGCGGTTCGGACGAGCACGGTGTTCCAATCACCATCAAGGCAAAGCAGAACAACTGCACTCCACAGGAGATAGTGGACAAATATCACCTTATCATTAAGGACTCATTTGAAAGACTTGGAATCAGTTTTGACATCTACTCCCGGACAAGCTCTGCAATACACCATAAAACAGCATCTGAGTTCTTTAAAAAGCTATATACAGAGGGAAAGTTCATTGAGAGGGAGAGTGAACAGTATTATGATGAGCAGGCAAAGCAGTTTCTTGCAGACAGATATATCTGCGGGACCTGTCCTAAATGTATGGCAGAGGGGGCATACGGCGACCAGTGCGAGAAGTGTGGAAGTACCCTTAGCCCTACCGAACTTATCAATCCAAAATCTACCCTTAGCGGCAACATTCCTGTTATGAAGAGCACCTCTCACTGGTATCTCCCTCTTGACCAGTACGAATCCTGGCTCAAGGAGTGGATTCTGGAGGGGCATAAAGAGTGGAAGGTGAATGTTTACGGGCAGTGTAAATCGTGGCTGGACGGAGGTCTTCAGCCAAGGGCTGTGAGTCGTGACTTGGACTGGGGAGTTCCGGTTCCGGTGGATGGTGCAGACGGAAAGGTTCTCTACGTTTGGTTTGATGCTCCCATAGGGTATATCTCCAACACTATAGAGCTTATGCCAAATGATTGGGAGAGATGGTGGAAGAGTGAAGATACCAAGCTTGTACACTTTATCGGTAAAGACAATATTGTTTTCCACTGTATTGTTTTTCCCGCTATGCTCAAAGCACACGGCGACGGTTACATCCTTCCGGAAAATGTGCCTGCAAATGAGTTCCTCAACCTTGAGAGCAATAAAATATCCACCTCCCGTAACTGGGCAGTGTGGCTCCACGAATATCTGGACGAGTTCCCGGGAAAGGAGGATGTCTTGAGATATGTACTCTGTGCAAATGCTCCAGAGACAAAGGATAACGACTTCACCTGGAGAGATTTTCAGACCAGAAACAATAGCGAGCTGGTAGGAATTTTTGGGAATTTCGTAAACCGGGCTGTCGTTCTCACCCACAAATATTTTGAAGGGGAGACACCTGCATCACTAAATAGTTTAGCCATCGATGAAGAAGTTCTGGCTCAGATTCCTATCCTAAAAAAGAGCATTGAGGAGAATCTTGAAACCTACAAGTTTCGCGAAGCTCTTCGCGAGGCTATGAATCTGGCTCGTCTTGGTAACAAATATCTTACAGATACAGAGCCCTGGAAGGTTGCCAAAACAGATACTGAGAGGGTTGCAACCATTCTCAATATCTCACTGCAGATATGTGCCAACCTTGCAATAGCATTTGAACCGATACTTCCGCATACGACCAAGAAGCTGCGCTATATACTCAATATGAAAACCAGCCGTTGGGAAGAGTTCGGGAATATCTCTATTCTTCATCCCGGTCATAAACTCAATGAGGCAACTCTGCTTTTTGAAAAGATTGAAGATAGCGAAATAGAGTTTCAGGTGGCAAAACTACAGGCGACCAAAAGTTCAAACGATACTCGGCAGGCAGACTCTTCTCCTATCACCACACTATATGCCGAACCACTAAAAACGGAGTGCACATATGACCAGTTTTCGCAGATGGATATCCGTACTGCAACCGTTCTTAAGGCAGAGAGGGTGCCAAAAACCGATAAGCTTCTTAAACTGACGATAGATACCGGTCTTGATATTCGCACCATAGTTTCAGGAATAGCAGAGTACTACTCTCCGGAGGTGATGGCAGGTAAACAGATCTGCATTCTAGCAAACCTGGCTCCAAGAAAGATTAAAGGAATCGAATCCAAAGGTATGATTCTTATGGCCAAAGAGGAGAACGGCAAAATGAAAGTTGTAAGCCCCGAAGAGAGGTTGGAGAACGGTTCTACAATCAGCTGAGTTTGAGTATCTCTCTCTCCTCTTTTGAGTAGAGTATCCACTCAAGTATCGGGCGGAGATCATCCTTGAATACTATCAAAAGTGCAATAACTGCAATAAGCAGGAGTACCACTACCATAATGGCTATAACCCTCTTCACAAACTTGCTGCCCCCTTTTTTTACAGGCTCTACGGCTACCTCTCTATTCGACACCGTACGTGGGGTTGGTGCAGGTGTAATTGCGGGCTTTTGAACAGGCTTCGGCTGTGGTACTGGAGTTATAATCGGAACAGGTTGTGGTTTAGGAGCAGCAACAGGCTCAGGTGCTGGAGTTGCATCTTCATCTATTGAGATTAGGTCATCAAGACCTATTTTGCTATTATCCGAAGAGTGCTCCGATGTAGAGAGCTCTTCAATTTGTGATTCTAATATCTCCTCAGGATCAAACTCCAGTGAGCCTGCCTCCTCTATAATACTCTCAATATCTGTTCCCATTGCGGACAATCCCAAAAGATCATTAGGTATCCCTTTGAAGAACCTCTCAACAGGTTTACCTGTAAGCTTCTCTACCTCCCCTTTTTTGGAAAGTATTTTGATATTAATAGGGGCAAGACCGAAACCCTCCACGTAATTAAAAAGATCTTTATCTGCAACAAAGAAATAGTCATTCTGCTCGGTGGCTCTCATAGTGCCGAACCCGGTGATCTTATAGGTTTTGTTAGTGCTTAGATCTACCTTAAGCCTTTTAACAAACTCGGAGATCTCGTGCTTTGCAATCTCCTCAGCTACTCCCCTCTCCTTTGCATATCTGTTTTCTAAAAGACCATCATTCCAGCTCTCACTGGAACGAAACAGTATTCTCCTGAATGGGGGGTGAATAACCAATGCTCTGTCGGAAAAGACAGATGGCGCCATCTCTGCAATAAAACTTCCCATACCCGGAAGCGATACTCTTTCATTTTCGAGTATAAGCTCCTTGAGAATATTTGAGAAAAGGGTAATATCCATATTTGGTTGCTATTGTGCAAAGTTAAAAAAAATGTAACTAAAATGATGATATTTTAAAAATCTCAAAAATTGTGATAAAAGATTTGCAGTTTTATAAAATTCCGTTTACATTTGCAGTCCCAAAAAGGGAAAGACAAATTCCTCGTTAGCTCAGTTGGTTAGAGCACCTGACTGTTAATCAGGGGGTCCTAGGTTCAAGTCCTAGACGAGGAGCAAAAAAGGGTTACAAAGATATAATTTTGTAACTCTTTTTTTAGACATTACGCAAGAGTGTCAAGTGATGAAGTCAAAACGGTTTTATAACTCTTTCCCCAAAAATTATCCTATCGCAATTTTCACTATATTTGAGAAGTAGAAATGATAAACTAACCCTTACATATTTAGTTTATTTAATTGAAAACCATATCGTTACCAAATATAATTAAAGAAACCGCCATATCAAGAAAATTACGATGGAGAGATTAGTAACATCAAATTTGAAACTAGGAATTATTGCAGGTGGACAACTTGGTAAAATGCTTATTCAGGAAGCAAGCAAGTGGGACATAAAAACTTATGTTCTGGACAACGATGAGAATTGCCCTGCAGGGAGTATAGCCTCCTGTTTTATTAAGGGTAGTAGTTTGGATTTTGAATCTGTTTATCAATTTGGAAAATTGGTAGATGTATTAACCTTTGAAATTGAAAATGTGAATATTGAAGCACTAAATAAACTTAAAGCAGAAGGCCATAGAGTTGTACCTGATCCTAAAGTTTTAGAATTAATTCAGGATAAAGGGTTGCAAAAAAAATTTTATGAAAAGAATGGAATTCCAACATCTGCCTATAAAATTTATGATTCCAAAACAGCAATTTTGAATGGTCTCGAAAAAGGGGAAATTAATTTCCCTTTTGTGCAAAAATTAAGGAGGGGAGGATATGACGGACGTGGAGTAGCAGTTATAAACGACAGAGGCAATTTGATAAGATTACTTTCAGGAGCATCAGTAATTGAAGAGAAAGTAGAGATAGTAAAGGAGATCTCAGCAATTGTAGCTCGCAATAGAAACGGTGAAATTAAATGCTATCCTATTGTTGAAATGCTTTTTGACCCCATTGCAAATCTTGTTGACAAATTAATTTGCCCTTCTTCTATATCAGTTGAACAATCGGAAAAAGCGGTTATTTTTGCAAGTGAAATTATTGAATTGCTGGAAATGGAAGGACTGCTTGCTGTTGAGTTCTTTATAGACTCAAAAGGCGATGTTATTGTCAACGAAGTTGCTCCCCGTGTGCATAATAGCGGCCATCACACTATTGAAAGCGTAATTACATCACAGTTTGAGCAACATCTGCGTGCAATATTAAATTTGCCATTGGGAAGTACAAAACTTAAACTTCCCTCTGTGATGATAAATATTTTAGGAGAAGAGGGCTACGAAGGAGCAGTTATATATGAAGGATTGACCGAGAGTATGGCAATTGATGGAGTAAAGATCCATTTATACGGAAAAAAAATTACTAAACCCTACCGAAAAATGGGACACGTAACTATTCTTTCGTCATCTCTGGAGTGTGCACAAAAAAAGGCAGATCAAGTGAAACAATTAATAAGGGTAAAATCATGGAAAGAGAATCTGTAGGCACAGTAACAGAATGGACAGTTAATTGTGCAACCTCCTCCAAAATCGTTTCTGGAGAGGGTAGTAAGAGCATCTTCACAGAAAAATATTTATTTTTCTTAACTCTGTTAATTCTATTTAACACCCACGGATTTTCCCAATCAAAATATGAAAAAGAGTTTCGCATTAAGGAGTCAGATGTACCATTAAGTGCTCTCTCATTTGTTGACTCTATGAACTTTGATGTTAAAGTTAAATGGTATAAGGAAGTCGGGTTAAACCATATAACAATTGAGGCTAAAGCAATTACAAAAAAAGAGAGGTATAGCATAGAGTTTTGTGAGAATGGAATATTCCAGGATATCGAAATTGAAGTAGATCCAAGTAAAATATCTTATAGCATCTATTCAAAAATAACAGGGATTTTAACTCTACGGCATAAAAAATATAAAATTGAGAAAATTCAATTGCAGTATAACGGAGACAGAGGTGCAACTCTGAAGTTTTTGAGAGAAAAAAGAAGGAATTCAGAGGGTATAACAATGAGCTACGAGGTTGTTATCTCTACAAAAATGGAGGGGAATTTTCTGATGCTCGAATATTTGTTTTCAGAAAAAGGCGAATTTGTACAAAGCAACCAAATAGTTTCAAAAAGAAAAGATACGATTGATCACTAAATATGAAAAGAATCCCTATTATTCTCATTCTTTTTGCAATGTCGGCTATTTGCAATGCACAAACCAGCAATCAATACGGAATTATACCGTCAATAAATTTACTTAAGCAATTCCCTAAAAACTGGACAACAAATTTTAAAGTTGAATCAAGACAATCTTTTTATAACCAAACGCTGAAATATGACTATTTACTAACAGAGGTCTCCTTGGTAATAACAAAACGGATTGCGACAAATATCACAGTAGGCACCGGTTATTTGATAAGAGCAGAAGGTGATGAATTAAAAAACAGAGCGATACAACAGATTAGTTTTGGCAAAAAATATCCTGGCTTTCGAATAGCACACAGGATAATGACAGATCAAACTTTTGGAAGGAATAACGACACGGAACTTAGATTACGTTACCGTATATCATCTGAAATCCCCCTGGAAGGAGAGGCAATTGATGTAAAAGAGTTTTATCTTAAAATCAATAATGAATATCTTAATTCCTGGCAAAAAAATGATTACGATCTGGAAATCAGATGTGGAGCTTTATTTGGTTATTCTATCTCATCAATAAATGATTTGGAAATTGGCATAGACTATAGGTTAGATTCATTTATCATTGGAAATACAAGAAACAGAATCTGGCTAAACATAAACTTCTTTCATTCGTTATGAAATAACTAGAAATAAATACTTAAAAACTTAAATCAGTATTAACCTAAACTAAATGAATTATGGTAAAAGTTTTACGAATTATCCTCTTGGTTGCTGTGTCAACTTGTGTTTTTTACTCTTGTGGAGATTTGAATCGAAAAGTTGATGAACAATTTGATAAACTAATAAAAAAAACCGAAACTTTAGACTCATTGATTAACAAAGAATTTGGCAAGGCTTTACAGCTTGATTCTCTTATTGACACCGGAAGTGAAAAGGCAAAAAAGCTGGACTCCCTAATTGATAAATCAACGTCAAAATTGGATTCGTTGGTAAAAAAGAGGGTGAATTCCAATAAATAGTATTTAATAATTTAATTTTTAATTGATATGAAATGTCCTAATTGTAACGTAAATCTTGTTATGACAGACCGAAGTGGTATTGAAATTGATTACTGTCCTGATTGCAGAGGTGTTTGGCTCGACCGGGGTGAGCTTGATAAAATTATTGAGCGCTCTTCGAACAATGTTAGGAGTAGCTCGGATGCAAATTTTACCGGGAATAATTATCATTCCAAGGAGAGCGATTATCGCATCAAAAAAAAGAGAGGTATATTAGGTGAAATATTTGATTTTTAGATCTCTAAGATAATTAAAATTTGAAACCAAATTATAAAAAACACAATAGTGAATAGAGTAATAGTAAGCATAGTGATGGGGTCTGCCTCCGATTTACCCATAATGGAACAAGCTGCCGAAATGCTTGATAAATTTGGTATCGGATATGAAATTGATATAGTTTCGGCACATCGAACACCGGAAAAATTATATGAATTTGCATCGAATGCGCATAGTCGGGGAATTGCTGCAATAATTGCCGGAGCAGGCGGTGCAGCCCATCTGCCAGGTATGGTGGCTGCCATTTCTCCACTGCCTGTAATAGGTGTTCCAATAAAGTCGAGTAATTCCATAGATGGTTGGGATTCCATTCTTTCCATTCTGCAAATGCCTGTTGGAGTGCCTGTTGCAACGGTCGCGCTGAACGGCGCAAAAAACGCAGGTATTTTTGCGGCTCAGATTTTGTCGGTAATGGATAATTCATTACAGGATAAAATTTTACAATATAAACAAGAATTAAAAGAACAGGTAATCTTGAAGTCAAAGAGTCTTAAAGCATAGTTTTTGGGTATTTTGTGATGACTACAACCCTTGAAACAGGAAGAGCTATATGAGGAAAATTTTAACAGTATTAGCTTCATTTATTATTATGCTTTGTATAGGCAGCGTATATGCCTGGAGCATAATTGCCGCAGAACTAATTGACAAATATGAGTTTACTCTCTCTCAGTCTCAGTTAATCTTTGGAACTCTAATTGCAGTATTTCCTGTAACAATGATTTTTGTTGGTCAATTAGGAAGAGAGCTGAAGCATAGATTTGTCGGCTATATATCGAGCTTACTGTTCTTTTTAGGATATTTTATAGCCAGTAGTTCTGAAGGAAATTTTATAATAATTTTTATAGGCATTGGCGTTCTTGCCGGAGTTGCCACAGGTTTCGGTTATTGGATTGCTCTTACTTTGCCTGTTCAATGGTTTCCGGAAAGAAAAGGTCTTATCGCAGGCATAGCAGCAGCAGGTTTTGGTTTGGGAGCAGTATTTATGTCGGAAATATCAGAAATATTGCTGGATAGTGGCTATAATCTGCTGCAATTGTTTAGGATTATCGGCATATCATATGGTTTGATAATTTTTATATCATCAAATCTAATTTTCCAAATTCAAACCAAATCCGGCAATAGTAAAGAATTCGCTAAAGCAAGAGATTTTATAAATTCAAAAAAATTCAGAATACTTTTTCTCGGTATATTCCTCGGAACTTTTGCCGGGTTGCTTATTATTGGGAGCTTAAACATTATTGGCAGTAAATATAATATCTCTAATCACAACCTGGTTCTTGGAGTTGCACTTTTTGCCATTGCAAACTTTGCCGGCAGGCTTATATGGGGGGTTTTAAGTGACCATATAGGAGCAAACTTAAGTATATTTTTGGCTCTTTTATTTCAATCAATCTCAATTATTTCATTGAATATTTTTACCTTATCAGATATTTCGTATATAATTCTTGCCTTTTTTATTGGTTTTGGATTTGGTGGTAACTTCGTTCTTTTTGCCAAAGAGACGGCTCAGGTTTATGGGGTTAAAAATTTAGGTGTAATTTATCCTTACGTATTTATAGGATATGCAATAGCAGGTATTGCAGGGCCCATAAGCAGTGGATTTTTGTACGATCTTTCCGGCTCTTTCTACTATGCAATTATTCTGGCAAGTTTAATGAGTCTTGTTGGAAGCCTTCTGTTTTTGAAGCAATTTTTGAAATACTAATTCCCCGATATATTTCTCAAATCTATTTAAACCTTTAGAGAATAATTTGTACATTTATCACATAACTTGAATAATGTGAAACAAAGAGTAGTTCTAAAGTCAACAATGTCGGGGAGAGAGTACCCGATAGAGATGCTAGAGGAGTTTTCACCCGATGGTGAATCGCTCGAGGTAGTTCAAAAAAACTCTACGCCACCAGTGCTTATGAGAGGGAGAACACTTTACGAGCGGTTTGCCCAATTTCTACCATTTGAAACAGATCTTGGCACTATATCATTAGGCGAGGGTAACACTCCTCTTATTGAAGCAGATGATAAACTTAAAAAGTATACCGGCATCTCCAATCTGCTCTTGAAAAACGAGACTCAAAACCCCACCTGGAGTTTTAAAGACAGGGGGTCTCTGGCTTGTATTGCGATGGCAGCAGAGATGGGAGAGATGGTTACTGCAACAATCTCCACCGGGAATATGGGTAACTCAATTGCCGCATATGGTGCAAAATCTGGTGTAAAAGTGGTGGTTTTTGTTCCTCACTACACACCGGTAGAGAAGGTGAAGGCTATGGGGATACACGGTGCTAAAGTGATAAAGGTTTCTGCGCCGGACTATTCTCAGATGAAGAGAAAAGTTCTCTCTCTGGCAGGTAAACTGAACCTAAGAATCGTATCGGGTAACGGCCCAATAAGGGTTGAGGGGTATAAATTAACTGCATTTGAACTTTTTGATCAGATGGGAGCTGAGTTCAACTCGGTTCCGGATTATATTGCGGTTCCAACATCTGCTTGTGGCCATATCAGGGGTATTTTCAAAGGTTACCGTGAGTTGATGGGTGCGGGTATTATTGGTAAGTTGCCTAAAATGATTATTGTTCAGGCTGCAAATAACAGTCCTATTGTATCTGCAATTGAGCAAGGGCTTAAAGAAATTGTCCCTTTTTCCGGATTTCATACTGTTGCCGAAGCTATAACATCCGGGAATCCGCAAGGTGGAGATGAGATTATAGATAAAGCATACAGGTACGGCTGGCTGGCAGAGAGTGTAACCGAGGAGGAGATAATTGAGTCGCAGAGGAGAGTTGCAGAGAGTGGCTATTTTGTGGAACCGGCATCTGCTACTTCGCTTTGTGCAGTAAAAAAACTTAGAGATAGGGGCTTAATAGAAAAAGATGCAAAGGTCATTATTGTTCTTACAGGGTCCGGGCTAAAAGATACAGATGCGTTCCGTTACCACAAAACTGACGAAACAGATATTGACATTGATGATTTGGAAAAACTCACAGGATTTAACTAAGATCTTTGTCCACCAATTTTGAGACTGCTATTGTTTATAAAAAGCGTTAACACAAAACCTACAGCAAGTAGCAGGGAGCCTATTGAAAATGCATAATTAGCTGCGTTTTGGGGGAAGTTGTCCTTCATAAAACCGACTATCTGCGGGCCAACCACTCCACCGGTCGACCAGGCTGTGAGAATGGTTCCATAGACGACGGGCATCAGCCTCTCAGAAAAAACCTCTCGTTTGTAGGCCGGAATAGTTCCGAACCCCCTCCGTAACAGAGCAAAACATAGCACACAAGCAGTGCAAACTCCCGATCTGTAGCGGCTCCACAGATCCTGCATCATTGGAGACTGGAAGCTAATAAACATTATACCCGCAGTAATATTGACAAAGAAGACCACCCAAATCATTGCGAACTTGGATGTAAAAACTGCCTGTTTTGCGGTGATCTTCACGGATCTGTTATTATCTTACAGATGTTTTAAAAGCAGGTGTATAGCCATTAGGCAAATAGCCGGACGAGGGTTGTTTTATAAAGAGGCCAGCGAAAAATCCAACTATCAGAATAGTTACACCAATCATAAAGAAAGAGAAGACAAGGTTACCATCTGCAATCTTCAAACCCTCAGGGGCGATAATCTTTGACATTACCAGAGCTCCAAAGCCAAACCCCATAACCACCATTCCGGTAACAAAACCCTGTTTTTCGGGAAACCACTTCGAGGCAGAGTTAACCGGAGTAACATAGCTCATTCCGATTCCCCATCCACCAACAACTCCAAAACCGAGAATCAAGAGTGGAAGGCTCTGTAGACGAAGGGCCAAACTGGCTAGCATATAACCTAAGCCATACATTATTGCTCCAATTACAGCTAGTTTAGTGGGTCCATATTTAGGGAGATTTATCCCGCTCCAGGCAGCTGAGAGTCCCAGATGAATGTTTGTATTGAAGACCCAGGCCACACCCGAATTTGTTCATCCGAAAGTGTCAACGATTGGTTTCTGAAAGAAGCTCCAAGAATATACAGTTCCGAGAACAATCATCAAAATTGATCCCATCAGAGCCACCAACCACCTGCCTTCTTCTCTAGTTTCGCCCATTATTTATAAATTTTCATCTTAATTTAACCTCAAGTGTAAGTTTAATTTAATTATTAAAATTATTATATTTGATAAAACTAACCTAATGAAAAACTTCATCATTTTCGGCCCTCCTGGAGCGGGTAAGGGTAGTCAGGCAGTAATCCTGTCAAAAAAATATAACCTTAAACACATCTCAACAGGTGATATTCTAAGGGAGGAGATTAAAAACGGGACAAAACTCGGTCTTAAGGTTAAGTCGCTAATGGACCAAGGTGCTCTTGTTAGTGACGACATAATCCTTGAAATCATTAAAAATATAATCCTTAATTCAAAAGGTTACTCAGGATTCCTCTATGACGGATTTCCGAGGACAATTTATCAGTTCCAAGTTTTAGATGAATTTCTTCAAAAGAATGGTTATAAGATAGATGCTGTTATTTCATTGGTAGTAAAGGAGGAGGTCCTCATTAAAAGGATGCTTCGAAGAGCACAGATTGAGAGAAGAGCAGATGATGCAGATATTGAAGTAGTTAAAAAGAGAATAGTTACATACCGCGAACTGACAGAGCCTCTTGTAGATATCTTTGAAAAACGGGGCAACTTCTACCCTTTGGAGGGTGATACAACTATCGAACATAGCTTCTATGAAATCTGCGCGATAATTGATACTCTTTATTAATTAAATAGCCTTTCTAAGGTTTTACTTTCTCATATTAATTGCTTAAATTTATATCAATATTTTATGGGGAAATATTTAACCGTTAGTTTATGAGGCCGAGTAATCTGAATCCGGAGAACACCCGAGATAGTCTTGCGTTTTTATCAGGCACCGCAGTAAAGTTTACCTCTTCCGATGTTGGCAGTTCAATTTATCAAATAATAGCGGAGTCTCTCCAAGAGTTGAATCCAAATGCAATAATAGTTGTAAACTCAGTTGACAAAGAGCAGGAGATTAGCCGGACCGAAGCGTTTATTTCATCTCCAAATTTACTGGAGAACATTATTTCCATACTTGGATTCAAGCCGGTGGGTAAAGTATACAAAATTGACTCATCTATTCTGGAGCTCAAATCGGGCTACATTAAAAAATTTGAAAAGGGTTTGCACGAACTCTCTTTTAGAACCATTCCAAAGATAATCTCCAAGTCTCTTGAACGACTCGTAAATCTAGGTGAGATATACGGTATTGCATTTATGGTTGAAGAGAAGATGTATGCAAACGCCGCATTGATTTTTAAAAAAGGTGATACACTTGCCCACCGAGAGACAATTGAGACATTTGTCAAACAGGCATCAGTAACCCTTAAAAGAATAGAGGCAGAGAGAAGCGAGGAGAAGTTCCGATCACTATTTGAGCATATGACCCAGGGAGCTTTTAATCTGCGTTCTGATGGAAAGATGACCGATGTCAATAACGCTGCCCTTGAGCTCCTTGGAGTGGACAAAGTAGATTTTATGAGTAGGAAAAACAGTGTGGAGGATTGGGATTTAATTGACGAAAACCACAAATCAATTCCTACAAAAGAGTTTCCGGCAACTGTTGCATTAATGAAAGGAGAACCTGTTTACGAGAAGATTATCGGGGTGTTTAATCCTGTAAAAAAGGATTATGTGTGGCTACTTATAAATGCAATCCCTCAATTCACAACAGGGGAGAGAGCACCAACATCGGTTTTTGTAACTTTTCAGGATATTACCACAATAAGGAGATCTGTTCACAGGGTAATGGATTCCGAGGCAAACGCTAGAGCAATTATGGAGTCTACCGATGATGGTATTATCCTGCTTGACGCAGATGGAGTGGTTATCGACTGCAATGAAGCTCACGCAAATAGACTGAACATTGAGAGGGAGAATTTAATCGGAAAGAATATTTTTGATTTGCTCCCTCAGGATGAAGGAAGAATGAGAAAAGAGGCTATTAAAGAGGTAATTCAAAACGGCAAACCTGTTTGTGGAGAGGATTTCAGAGCAGGATACTGGAATGAGTACTCAATTCACCCAATAATTTCTCATAGGAGTAAAGTTGAGAGTGTCGCTATCTTCTCCAAAGATATCACTGCGAGAAAAATGGCAGAGGAGAATATCAGAAACAATTACTCACTACTGAGAATTGCGGGAGAGACAGCTAAATTTGGAGGTTGGATAGTTGATCTTGACAATAATATTGTGGTTTGGTCAGATGTCGTCGCAAAAATTCACGATATTGAACCCGGCTTCTCTCCTTCAATAGAAGAGGGGTTAAGTTTTTATGCTCCTGAATGGCAAGAGAAGATAAAGGAGGTCTTTTCCCGTTGTGTCACAAATGGTACACCCTATGACGAAGAGATGGAGATAATTACAAAAAAGGGGAAGAGGGTGTGGGTCAGAACCACCGGAGAGGCAGTTAGGGATTATAACGGGAAGATAGTAAAGATACACGGAGCTTTTCAGGACATCAGCGAGTACAAAAAGATATCGGATGCACTCATTACCTACGAACGGCAATTTAAGAGCTCTATAGATAGTCTTCTGGATGCGTTTGGAATGTATACGGCAATCAGGGATAATAACAATCAGATAGTTGATTTTAGAATAGATTATGTAAATCCAAAGGCCTGTGATCTCAATAAAATGAGCAAAGAGGAGCAGATTGGCAAAGGGTTATGCGAAATTCTTCCCTCTCACCGTTCATCTGGTCTGTTCAATGAGTATATAGATTTAGTGGAAAAAGGCAATGTTATAGAAAAAGAGGCTGTTACGTATCAGGACACATACGATGGGGAGGTTACAAAAAGAACTTTTGAGATAAAAGCATCAAAATTCTCGGATGGGTTTATTGCAACCTGGCGGGACATCTCTGTTAGAAAACAGACCGAGGAGAAGCTCCTTGAGAGCGAACGGGAGAAGGCCTCGTTAATTGATAATCTACCGGGTTTTGTCTATAAATGCGCTTTTGATTCTAACTGGACAATGTTTTACATAAGTGAAGAGTGTTATAAGATAACAGGATACCGTCCGGAGGATTTTATCTTTAATAATAAAATATCCTACAACGAAATCATTCATACCAATTTCAGGGAGTCTGTATGGAATAAGTTGCAGAATGTAATATCTTCGGGAACACCCTTTAGAGAGGAGTACCAAATAGTAACTGCAGATAATCATATAAGATGGGTGTGGGAGCAGGGTCGAGGTGTCTATTCTAAAGAGGGATTGCTTACTCATCTTGAAGGATTTATAACAGACATAACTGAGAGAAAAGAGATGGAGGAGGCCCTCAAGGAGAGCGAGGCGAGGCTTGTTGAGCTAAATGCAACTAAAGATAAGTTTTTCTCAATTATTGCACACGACCTCAAGAGCCCCTTTAATAGTATTATTGGCATTGGAGAGCTTCTTATAGAGCAGATTAAGAAAAAAGAACTAGAAGATATTGAAGAGTATGCCGCCATTATGAAGGACTCTTCTCATAAAGCTATGAACCTGCTAACGAATCTGCTTGAGTGGTCCCGTTCACAAACAGGCAGGATAGATTTCATCCCTGAGTTTTTACGTCTCTCGCAACTTACAGATGAGGTGGTTGACATCTTACATTTTACAGCAAACCAAAAATCCATTACAATCAACTCGCAAATTTCAAAGAGCGCTGTCTGCTACGCAGATAAAGCGATGATTGGTTCTGTTCTGCGCAATCTTGTCTCCAACGCAATTAAATTCACCTGCAAAGGTGGAGAGATTGTTATTTCGGCAAAGATGACTGAGGATAAATATATTGTTACTGTATCTGATAACGGAATGGGAATGTCAAAAGCAGAAGTAGAGAATCTATTTAGAATTGACAAATTATACTCTACCCGAGGGACCGACAACGAGGGGGGAACCGGCTTAGGTCTAATTCTTTGTAAAGAGTTTGTTACCCGTCACGGCTGTGAAATATGGGCAGAAAGTAAAAAGAGCGAGGGGAGCCGTTTCTCATTTACCCTGTCAAGGGATTCTCGGTAAATAATAGAGCTGTAGGTAGGGTATATGTTTTTTTCTTATATTTACACTTGTAAATTTCGAACTACACATTTTGTATTAGAAATAGTCTGCTCTCAAAAGGAGAGTTATGTTTGAATTGATTTAAACCTTGAAAGCCTTCATCTGCAAACTTCTCAAAAGGGAGTTTGTTGTAATCTAAAGACCCTTAAGTGGGTTTCTCAAAATTACTATCCACCAAAATTTCTTTTGGATGAAACCAATCATTGAGCTCATTAAAGAGCTTGCAGACAAGCACGGTCGCAACAGGCACAGCCTGCTTCCGATTCTACAAGGTGTCGTTGAACAGGAGAGGTATCTCTCCGAATATTCAATGATAGAGATAGCCAGGGAGCTGGATATCCCTGCGACTGAAGTCTATGGAACCGCAACCTTCTATACTTTTCTGGACTACAAAAAGATGGGGAAAAACATCATTCGTGTATGTAAAACCATCACCTGTTCTATGAAAGGAGAAAAGCAGATTCTGCTTGCCATAGAAGATATGTTAAAGATTAAAATCGGGGAGACAACCCAGGACGGGCTCTTCTCCTTACTTCAGACCAACTGTCTGGGGCTTTGCCACAAAGCACCTGCAATGCTCATCAACAACGAGGTCTACACAGATCTTACTCCTGAGAAGATTCGTGAAATTCTTACTATGTATATGAACAGAAAAGATGAGGGAGAGAACAATGTCAACTAATTATCAACTAAAACGGGCCGACTTCATTTTCAAAAATGAGAATGATTGGGAAGAGGTGCTGAGCAAAAGTATCAGCCGTCCACCACAAGAGCTGATAAATGAGTTGATCAGCTCCGAACTTAAAGGTAGAGGGGGAGCAGGATTTCCTACGGGACTAAAATGGAAAGTCTCGTCCGAGATGAAGAGTGATGTTAAATATGTGATCTGCAATGCTGACGAAGGTGAACCCGGCACCTTCAAAGACAGGGAAATTTTGTCTATGGTACCTTTTAAAGTTTTGACAGCAATTGCGATATGCGGGTATGTTATCGGTGCTAAAGAGGGTTTCATATACCTTCGAGGGGAGTATAACTTCCTTAAGCCCGAGCTTTTAAAAGCAATTAATGAATTTGAGTATTACTGTAAAGAGATTAAGTTAGATTTCTCAATAAAGATATTTATGGGAAGCGGCGCTTATATCTGCGGGGAGGAGACTGCACTTTTCGAATCTATGGAGGGTAAGAGAGGCGAACCGAGGAACAAACCACCCTACCCTACTTATTCCGGATATATGGGTAAGCCAACAGTCATCAATAATGTGGAGACTCTTGCACACACCTATACAATATTCAAGTACGGCTCCAAAAGATTTTACGACCTGGGGGTTCAGTACTCGAGAGGTTCCAAACTCTTTTCGGTTTCAGGAGACACACCTAAACCCGGAATTTACGAACTGGAGCTGGGTATGAGTCTTGCTGACTTCGTGGAGGAGTTCGGTGACGATGATACAAAGGCCGTTCAAGTTGGCGGAGCATCGGGATTTCTTGTACCAAGAAAGAGGTTTTCTGAGACCAATATCGGCTTTCAAGGCAAACTGGTTGGAATTTCACTCCCTACCGGGGGCTCAATGATGCTTTTCAACAGTTCAAGATCTATGTACAATGTACTGGACAACTATCTTAACTTCTTTGCCGAAGAGTCTTGCGGGCAGTGTACACCTTGCCGTGTTGGTTGCCAACAGCTCCTAAGGGGTATAAAAGCCGTTAAAAGGGGTGAGAAGAATGCTCAGTATCTGGATAAAATGCTAAAACTTGCCGAGACAATGCAGGTCACTGCTAAATGTGGTCTGGGTCAATCGGTAGGTAATTCGTTTTCATCTATTGTTGAGAACTTCAGAGAGGAGATGATTTACTAATGCCAAAAAATTTATTTTTATGGGAAAAAATCTGAAAATAACTATAAACGGAGCAACCGTAGAGGTTGAGAAAGGTGCCTCCATTCTTGAAGCAGCCCGCCAGGCAGGAGTAATCATACCCACTCTTTGTTACCACAAAGATCTTTGTGTTTCGGGAAACTGCAGGGTTTGTGTTGTGGAGTTGGTTGGTCAAAAAAGGCTCTCTCCTGCTTGCGCTACCCCTTGCGAAGAGGGTATGGAGGTGCTTACCAACTCTCTAAAAGTGAGAAACTCCAGAAAACACATAATTGAGTTGCTCCTCTCTGAGCACAATGCAGACTGTACCAGCTGTTACAAGAATGGCAAGTGTGAGCTTCAAAGTCTGGCATCGGAGTATAAGATTATGAATCAGGATTTCATCAATCTTATACCTTACCACAACTACACAATTGATATGTTCTCTCCGTCCATCATTAAGGACGACAGCAAATGTATCCGTTGCCAGAGATGCGTCCGTACCTGTGCAGAACTTCAGGGGGTAAATGCTCTCACAATGTCTTATAAAGGTGAGCACGCCCAAATAACCACCTTCTTTGAGAAAGCAATGAACGATGTGGTTTGTACAAACTGCGGTCAGTGTATTAACCACTGCCCGACAGGGGCTCTGGTTGAGAAAAATTATATAGAGGAGGTTTGGAGTGCAATTGCAGATAAAACAAAACACGTGGTTGTTCAGACTGCTCCTTCTGTTCGCGTTGGATTGGGCGAAGAGCTTGGTTTTGACCCTGGTGTAAGGGTTACAGGAAAGATGGTTTCTGCGCTTAAACGACTTGGTTTTGACGCAGTAATGGATACCGATTTCACTGCAGACCTTACCATTATGGAGGAGGGTACAGAGCTTCTTACCCGACTTAAAAAGGCTTTGGTAGACAAAGATCCCAATATTAAGCTCCCAATGACCACCTCTTGCTCTCCCGGCTGGATTAAGTTTATAGAGCATATGTACCCTGAGTATTTGGGCAACCTATCCAGCTGCAAATCACCACAGCAGATGTTTGGAGCTCTGGTAAAGACATACTATGCAAAAGCTCGTAATCTGAATCCTGCAAACATAATCTCGGTATCTATAATGCCTTGTACCGCCAAGAAATTTGAGGCTAACCGTCCTGAGATGCACGACAGCGGTTATAGGGATGTAGACTTTGTTCTTACTACCCGGGAACTCGCTATTATGATTAAACAGGCCGGTATAGATTTCCTTAAGCTTGAAGACTCACACTACGACAGGCTGATGGGAGAGTCGACCGGAGCAGGTGTTATCTTCGGTGCTACCGGAGGGGTAATGGAGGCAGCATTGAGAACTGCATACGAACTGGTTACAGGACGTGAAGTTCCGTTTGAGAACCTTAACATCAACCCTGTCCGCGGTATAGAAGGCATTAGAGAGGCCTCCATTAAGATAGAAAATACACTCAAAGAGTGGAGTTTCCTTGAAGGGGTAGAGCTTAAATGTGCCATCGCTCACGGTCTTGCAAATGCTAAAATAGTAATGGATGGGATAAAGAGCGGGAAGGCGAATTATCACTTCATTGAGTTTATGGCTTGTCCCGGCGGATGTCTCGGTGGTGGAGGACAACCAATTCCAACCAGTCCTGAGATTCGCGCAAAACGTTCAAAAGCCATCTACGCAGAAGATGCAGGAATGCCTTTGAGGAAATCTCACCTGAACCCGGAAATTGTTAAGATTTACAAAGACTTCCTTGTAGCACCTTGCGGAGAGATGTCACATAAACTGCTTCATACCAAATACACGCCACGCAAACGACGGTAACCTTGCCAAGGATTGCGTTATGTAAATGAAAATCGCAGTTTCCTAAGTTTTGGAAACTGCGATTTTTAGTTTTGCTAAAACAGGGTTTTGCAATCTTTACACTTAAATCTTGATTTGATATTCCCGACTGGGCTAAATGAGAGCACAGCAATCAATATAAGAAACATCTTTTTAATCTTGTTGTTACCAATACCTAATTGAACATTTTTTGATGCGCAGTTTGGGCAGATAATCTCAGTAGCTGTTTCGTCTGAGATTATAGCTTTTGCCCTATCCATATCCTTCTCATTGATCATTACGTCTATACCCCCCGGCATAAAAGGGTATAGAGTGCTAAAATTTTCGTTTGTGATAAAACACTCAATATCTTCACTTTCAAGTTTGCTTTTGATGATATTGGCATCGAAAGCTGTATTACAGGATATAAGTCTTACTATTTCCATAGCCTTGGATTTGTTAGTTTGCAATTAAAATCGGGATTGATATGAATTCAGCTCAAAATTAATAAGATAATAACAAATATCCAATTAAATTAAAAGAGAAAAGAGGGTGAACCAAGTTTTTATGGATCACCCTCTTAAATCTAAACAGTGGCTACGCTGCTAAAAGATTCCTCTCTCTACATAGCTGGTATGAAGCAGTTCGTGAGAGTGGTGGCCAAGCGGCTCTTTGAGAAACTCGCTGTAAATTGCTTTAATAGCGGGATTATCGTGAGATTTCCGGATAGCGTGCATTGAGTCCTCCTTATAGATTGAGTCTGCTCTCTTTTGCCTGATTGCCCAGGTTGTAGGGATAGCCTGTCCTCCGCCTCCAAGGCAACCTCCGGGGCAGGTCATAACCTCTATAAATGCGTAAGGAGATTTACCCTCTTCAATCTGCTCAAGGAGTGTACGGGCATTTTTGAGTGAGTGAGCTACGGCAACCTTAATCTTGGTTCCGTCAAGATCCAGCTCAGCCTCTTTTATCCCTTCAAACCCTCGAACGACATTCAGATCAATCTTAGGGAGCGGTTTTCCTGTGACAACCTCATATGCTGTTCTAACAGCTGCCTCCATAACCCCTCCTGTCGCTCCGAAAATCACTCCGGCTCCGGTTGATATTCCGAGTGGATGGTCGAACTCCTCCTCAGGAAGAGAGCTAAAGTCTATCCCTGTCTTTTTGAACATCTTGGCAAGCTCCCTTGTAGTGAGAACATAGTCTACATCGTAGAAGTTCTCTTTATCTGCAAGATTGAGTTTATCTTTCCAGAAGTGGAAAGCAGAGTTCATCTCCGGTCTTTTGCACTCAAACTTCTTGGCTGTACAAGGCATTATTGAGACAACCACCAGTTTACGAGGATCAATGTTGAGCTTCTGGGCATAGTATGTCTTTGCTACAGCCCCAAACATCTGTTGAGGAGATTTGCAGGTAGAGAGGTGTTTCAACGATTTAGGGAAGAAGTGCTCAATGAATTTTATCCAGCCCGGTGAGCAGGATGTAACCATCGGAAGGGTGCCTCCGCTTTTGATACGGCTTATTAGTTCAAAGCCCTCCTCCATAATGGTGAGGTCGGCAGTAAATTGAGTGTCAAAAACCTTATCAAAGCCCAGTTTCCTTAGGGATGAAACCATCTTGCCGGTAACCAGAGCACCTTCGCTCATACCCATCGCCTCCCCGATACCTACGCGAATTGCAGGGGCAGTTTGTACAACAACAATCTTGTCGCTATTGTAGATATCTGCAAAGACAGCTTCGGTGTCGTCCTTCTCTACAATTGCTGCAGTAGGGCATACCAAAGCACACTGCCCGCAATTTGTACAAGCAACATTCCCAAGACCTCGGTTCTGATAGGTAGCAACCTTGCTCCTAAGCCCCCTCCCTGCAAAATCAATTGCATATACCGTCTGAACATCTGCACAAACAGCAATACATCGGCCACAAAGAATACATTTATCCGGTTTTCTTACCAATGAAAGTGATGTATCGTCCGGTTTTTCTGATGGTTTAGTCTTAGGAAAAGACGTCTCACTCATTCCAAGATCTGCCGATAGCTCCTGAAGTTCGCAATTGCGGTTTCTCTCGCAGATTAGACAATCTTTAGGGTGGTTTGCAAGAATCAGCTCCAGATTTGTTTTCCTGGCCTGGTTAATTGCAGTAGAGTGAGTTGTAATCTCCATCCCCTCATTTATATTTGTAACGCAGGATCTTACCAAAGATTTTGCACCCTTGACCTCTACAACACAAATGGCACAAGAGGCGTTATGAGATACATCTTTAAGATAACATAGAGAGGGAACTTTTATACCGGTCTCAAGGCAGGCCTCAAGAATGGTCTTCCCTTCGGTAACTTGATGGTCATTGCCATCTATTTTAATATTTATCAATATATTTTCCATATTTATTCCTCCTCATTATTAACGGATACCCTCACATCGCAGCGCAGACACCTTGAAGCCTCTGCATAGGCCTGCTCTCTTGAATACCCAAGATTGATCTCTTTGAAATTCCCTATCCTCTCTTCAAGTGGTCTCTTGATTGAGTAGTGTCTGTTACCACCTTCCGGTTTTAAAGGAACATCGTCGCTATAATCAAATCCTCTGAATAATTTATGGAAACGTCTCTTGTTCATTAGTTTGTAATCTATAATCTCTGCCGCTTTTTTAGCAATTCCCATTGCCTCTGCAGCTGTTGCCGGCCCTGTAATTGCATCTCCAATAGCGTAGATCTTAGGGTGGTTTGTCTCAAAAGTAAAGTGGTCTGCATATACATTACCGTCGGAGAGAGTTTTTAACCCGAACTCTTTAAGGAATGGTGCTTCAACCTCCTCACCGATAGCCATAATTACGGTATCGCATCCAATAATGAACGACTCTCCGGTGGAGACAGGTTTACGTCTGTTAGAGAGGTCAATATCTCCGCAATTCATTTTGCTGAGCTCTATGCCTCTAACCCTGTCGTTAACATCTGCAAGAATCTCCTTAGGGTTGCTAAGGAAGAGGTAGTTAACCCCCTCTATCTCGGCCTCCTTAATCTCATCCTTATTTGCAGGCATATCTGACTTGAGTCTCCTGTAAACAACAGTCACCTCTGCACCAAATCTGTGAGCGGTTCTTGCTGCATCTATGGCAACATTGCCAGCTCCAATCACAACTACATTCTTACCAATATTTGGCACCTCTCCTTTGGATACATCCTTTAGGAAATCCATACCTGATATTACCCCCTCGAGATGGTTACCCTCAATGTTGAGCATTATATCCTTATGGGCACCGATAGCAATAATAACTTTGTTGAAGTCTCTCTCGAGCTCCTCCATTGAGATATCCTTGCCAACAGTTGTATTAAAGACAAAATGTACTCCCAAATCCTTGATAAACTGAATTTCGTAGTCAAGAGTCTCTAATGGTAACCTGTATTTAGGAATTCCCCAGCGTAAAATTCCTCCTGCTGCACTTTCAGATTCAAACACAGTTACATCGTGTCCAAGGCGAACAAGATAGAATGCTGCTGTCAACCCTGCAGGTCCTCCACCTATGATTGCGATTTTCTTGTAGGTCGGAGGTAGTTTCTCCTTGATAAGTCTGTTATAGATTCTCTGTGATTTGCCCTCTTTGTAAACGGCATCCGAAATATACCTATGAATATCTCCCTGTGAAACGGGAGCATCAATAGTTTCACGAAGGCACTTCATCTGACAGTGGAAGTGGCAGATACGCCCTACGGTAGAAGGTAGCGGATTATCTCTCAGTGTAGATTCAAATGCATCTTCAAGTTTATCCTCTTTAAGCAGGGTGAGGTATCGTGGAATATTCATATGCAGAGGACAGCTGTTTACACAAAGTGCTGTAAAGAGTGAGTGG
Organism: uncultured Muribaculaceae bacterium; assembly: GCA_964351405.1. GTDB lineage: Bacteria > Bacteroidota > Bacteroidia > Bacteroidales > UBA932 > Bact-08. The sequence continues at coordinate 63,085 of CAYGOE010000002.1, forward strand.
CATATACCCGGCTCACACTTCTTCTCTATCATATGGTGGTCATATTCATCCCGAAAATATCTTAAAGTTGTAAGTACAGGGTTAGGTGCTGTCTGACCCAGCCCGCAAAGAGATGTGCTTTTTATAACCTGACCCAGCTTTACCAAAGTATCAAGATCCTCTGATGTTGCCTTACCCTCTGTAACTCTGTTTAAAATATGGAGTGTCTGAGCAAGTCCTTCACGACAAGGGGTGCATTTCCCGCAAGACTCACCATTTGAGAACTCTGTAAAATATCTGGCAACGTCAACCATACAGTTGTCTTCATCCATCACCACCATCCCTCCGGAGCCCATAATGGTTCCTAAAGCGTTGAGAGACTCATAATCTACAGGAGTACTTAGGTATTCAACAGGAATACATCCACCCGAAGGGCCACCCGACTGAACAGCCTTTACTCTTTTGTGGGTTCCTGTTCCCTCTCCTATTTTAAATACAATGGTCTCAAGGGTAGATCCCAATGGGAGCTCTACAAGACCGGTGTTCTTTACCTTTCCAACCAGAGAGAAGACCTTTGTTCCGGAGCTCTTTTCGGTTCCGGTACCTGTAAGCCACTCTCCCCCTTTGGAGATAATTACCGGAATGTTGCACCAGGTCTCAACATTGTTGATATTGGTCGGTTTTCCGTAAAGACCTTTTTCTGCAGGATAGGGAGGCCGAGGTGTCGGACGACCGGACCTGCCTTCAATACTGTGGATTAAAGCAGTCTCCTCTCCACAAACAAATGCTCCGGCTCCTTCTACTATGTCAATATCAAAGTTGAACCCGGAGTTCAAAATATCATCTCCCAATAAGCCACGCTCTTTTGCCTGGTTGATTGCACCTTTTAACCTCTGAACTGCTAATGGATACTCAGCTCTTATATAGACAACCCCTTTTGAAGCTCCCATTGCATAGGCACCTATGGTCATCCCCTCTATGAGCATAAACGGATCACTCTCAATCTCGTTTCTGTTCATAAACGCACCCGGGTCACCCTCATCTGCATTACAAATTACGTACTTCTGGTCTGCCTCAACTTTAGCCATCAGCTCCCATTTAACACCTGTCGGGAATCCGGCACCGCCTCGTCCTCTCAACTTTGAACTCTTCACTTCGTCAATTATTCCAACAGGGGTAAGATCGTGAAGAGCCTTGTAAAGAGGGAAGAAGCCACCTACTGCTATATACTCCTCAATATCATCAGGTACAATAAGTCCACAATTACGCAGGACAATCTTCTTTTGCCATTTGAAGAAAGGAACCTCGTTCCAAAGAGGGTACTCGGTAAGGCCCTCCCCGAATTTGAATTTTCCGGTGATAAAGTCCCACTCCTCAATCCTGCACATAATATTTCTGTATGGCATTATTCCTTTCTCAATCCCGATAACGATAGGGACAACATCGTTTTCCGAAACCCGGTGCATTATTATTAGTGGTTTTCCGGGAATGTAAATGTTAATAAGCGGCTCTTCGGCACAAAATCCGAAACAGCCGGTTCTCTTTAAAATAATGTTCAGTTTGCGCTCTTTGATTGTTCTCTCAAAGCTGTCAAACAGCACTTCTGCACCACGGCCTATACCGCAGGTTCCCATACCTATAGCAACGTAAGGCTTGTCAGGAAGGATCTTCTTTGCAGCAATCTCTTTTAGCTCTATAAGCTTAGCAAAGTCTGATATTCTCATCTTTATTATCCTCCTGTAAGTTTTGTAATATTTTTTTGATTTGTTCCGAAGTTACATTGCTGTAGATGACACCATCAACTGCAACGACAGGCGCCAGGGCACATTGGCCAAAGCACGCAACTGTCTTGACCGTTATAAGTCTATCTTCGGTAGTAAAGCTGGTTTCACCCGCCTCAAGTGCCTCTTTGCATCCCGGCATAGTTGAAAGATCATCCAGAAGCACCTTTGACCCTTTAGTATGGCAGGCAGTTCCTCGGCATACTATAATGGTGTGCTTACCTTGTGGTTTTAGGTTGAAAAATGAGTAAAAGGTCGCAACGCTGTAGATCTGGGAAAGCGGGATCTTTGTCTGAGATGAGAGATAGTCCATACTCTGCATATCCAGGTACTTGTACTCGCTTGCCTCCTGGATCTCCTCCATTGTGGTGAGCAACTCGCCCGGTTTGCCCTTGTGCTTGGAGATAATCTCGTCGACCGCAGATTTGCCGACGTAGTTCTCTTCGTGTGTGTTCATAGGCTCTTTAAAAGTTTTGGTTTGTATTTGTTTTTGATCAAAATTCCGGATTATCAGGGCACTTCATAGATCAAACTTAACCTTTCCAAACATTATAATTACAATCTTCCCGGTTTAAGTTGCGATTTTATCAAATCGGTATCAAATATAGCGAATATATGTAACATATCTAATCATTTTTGGGCACAAATTGACTAAGCAGGCTATCTATTTGTTAGGTAATCTATTTATTCTCTGGTGAAAATTATGTACCCTTCAGATGTTAAATTGAGAGTGGGTTTTAAGAATGGTTTTGCTAACTTTGTATTGCTAACTGAGAACTTATGATAGAATTTGTAGTCTTTACCCTTCCAATGTTTGTCTCCCTATTCTGGTCAGTTGCCCTTTTTGCATCTGCAAAAAGGGATGACAAGCCAAGAGTTCTGCTTGCGGTTTTTATGTTGTTTGCCACTATCCTATATGCATCTCACGCTCTCTATTTTTCCGAAAATTATGACATCTACATAATAATGGATCCTCTATACACCCTGGCATCTCTCTCTGTCTTCCCTCTCTTCTACCTGTACATAAAGACGATTGCAAAAGATAGCAACCCAGGTCCAAGAGATTTATGGATACTTTTACCTGGTCTGTTTTTCGGTATTACTTCTGCTATCTTTTTTATTATACTCTCACCCGACGAACTCTTTGCTTTTATCCGGAATATGGTTTACAAAGAGAAGACAGATTTTATATTCTCTGCATCAGCAAAAATTCAGGTTATACTATATAAGGCAGGAAGAGTTGTATTTGCGATCCAACTTGTACCGTCTGTTTACTTCAGCTGGAAACTTATTAGAGCATACGACAAAAAGATAAAAGAGTTTTACTCATCTACAGAGGAGAGGACGATCAACTGGGCCGGGAAAATGATGATTGCAATGGTCTGCGCTGCAGTCTTCTCCCTAATTTTAAACACTCTTGGAAAAGCCTTCTTTATTCACGACTCTATGTTACTGCTTTTTCCTTCACTGGCATTCAGCATTATACTGTATGCAATAGGGTTTATGGGCTTTAAACAACGTTACTCAATTCAAGCACATCAGGGTGACCTCCTCAAAGATAATTACATTAACCACAAGCACTCAACAGAGGAGACAAGGCACAAACTACACGACCAGCTGCTTGTGCTTCTCAATGAAAAAGAGATTTTCCGTAATACAAATCTGAGAATAACAGATATCTCAGAACTACTCGGAACAAACAGATCTTATGTATCCAATATCGTAAACAATGAGTTTAAATCTAACTTCTCCGATCTTATTAACCACTATAGGGTTGAGTATGCAAAAAAGCTGCTTCTTGACGAGAAGTTATATATACTGGAGTACATCTCCGAAGAGTCCGGCTTCGCATCAGTAAATTCATTTCTGAGGGCATTTAAAAAAGAGACCGGAACAACTCCGGGTAACTACAGAAAGGAGATTAACAAAAAAAATAAAAACCAATAATTTATATGATGAAAAGGATCGTTTTTATTTTCGCACTTCTACTGACAGCTTATAATATGAGCTCTCAGGAAAAAAACTTCATTGACCAAAACTACATCGAAGTTGCAGGCAGAGCAGAGAGGGAGTTCGCTCCCGACCAAATCTACCTGGAGGTGACAATAACCGAGAAAGATAACAAAGGAAAGATATCCATTGAAAAACAGGAGAAGGATCTTTTTAAAAAACTTGTTACTATTGGTATCGATATCCCAAAACACGTGCAAATCAAGGATATCAGCACATCTTTGGAGAAATATTTTCTTAAAAAAAGCTCCGTTTTAATGACAAAAACCTATATAATAATGGTAAACAGTACCCCACAGCTTGTTGCTCTTTTTGAACAACTGGAGCTTGCAGGGGTAACAGATGTTAACATTACACGGGCAGAGCTCTCCAATATTGAGGAGGCCGGACGGGAGGTGATGGCACAGGCGGCTCAAAATGCAAAAAAGAGTGCAGATGTGGTTGCACTTGCTCTGGGAAGAATTGTGGGAAAGGCAATCTATATCCAAAGCTACGCAAGCTTCCCCAGAACTTTATATGTCAACACTACATTTAAAAGGGCATCTCAGGAATCTGCCCTTATGTTATCTGAAGATATGAACTCTCAGCCGGATTTTCAGAAGATAAAGCTGGAGCATCAGGTGACAGTAAGATTTTCTCTGGAGTAAAATCAATAAATAAATTAGCTGCTTAAAAGATGAAGAAGAGGTCAGTAAAAAAGGGTCGGGGAAGGTATCTTATACCAGCGGCCATTCTATTGTTACTTATCTTCTTTTTATTCGGGTTCAACAAAAATGTCTCTCTGTCAAATCTTGGCATTTCTTTAGACGAAGAGTTGCCTGTCGCTCTCAATCATCTTCTTAGTAATGAGATGTCAAATCTCGAAGAGACCAAAAAAATGGATGATCAGATTGAGAACTTTATGCGCAGATGGGAGATAAAGGGTGCATCTCTGGCCATAATGAAAAACGAGCGCCTGATATATGCCAAAGGTTACGGATGGGCAGACAAAGAGGCAGGGGATAGTGCTGAGGTGAGACATATCTTTCGAATAGCCTCTGTTTCCAAATTAATTACGGCTGCTGCAATAATGAAACTTTGGGAGGATGGCGAGCTCTCGCTCTCAGATAGGATCTTCTCAGATAAAGGGGTTTTGAATCTTCCTCAGTTTTCTGAAATAAGAGATAATCGAGTAAAGGATATAACTATAGAGCAACTGCTCCGACATAAGGGTGGGTTCTCCAACAGAGCCGGAGACCCTATGTTCAATCTTTCGGATATCTCAAAAAAGCTAAATTTGGGAAGAGCGGCAACAACAGATGAGGTGATATCCTATGCACTATCCCAGAGGTTGGGCAACCAGCCCGGCACCGGAACAAGATACTCCAATGTGGGGTACCTTATTCTATCGAGGGTAGTAGAGGCTGTTTCGGGAGAGAGTTATCAGGAGTACGTGAAGAAGAGTGTTCTCTACCCGGCTGGAGTTTATGATATGCATATCGCCGGTAATCTTTATAGTGATAAGTACCCCAACGAAGTAAAATATTACGGGGCTCACGATGAAGATGTGGTGGAGTCATATGACGGAAGTGGCAGATTGATGCCCAGATGGTATGGTGGAAACAACATAGAGGCCCTGCTTGGCGCAGGTGGTTGGGTAGCATCTCCTTCGGAACTTCTTATGCTTGTGGCTGCTTTAGATGGAAGGGATAACATTAAGGATATTCTCTCAAAGGAGAGCATAGAGATAATGACCTCATCCGGCTCTTCAACTCTTCCGATAGGGTGGGCAAAATGCAACCCAAGCGGAGATTGGTCCCGGACAGGTACACTATCCGGAACCAGTGCTATGGTTAAATACAACCGGGATGGTTACTCCTGGGTGTTTGTGACAAATACCAGCTCCTGGAAAGGTGCCCGTTTCCCGGGCTATATTGATGCCTTTTTCCGGGGAGCAATTCAAAAGGTGGTAGAGTGGCCACAAAGAGACCTTTTAGAGTTTAAAATTGAACAGTAATTCCTATTGAAGGCAATATCGTTCCGTTTTCAATTTGAATTCTCTTCATAATATACCTCTGCTGCGGGTAAGGATCCTGAGGGTTCTCAATAACTCCTGTGCTTAATAGTATATCTTCGTTCTTATACTTCTTATTGAGTGCATTCTGGATGTCCAGATATAGTTTAAGAGAGAATCTTTCAAAATAGAACTCTTTATCTACTCTTATGTCCAACTGGTTGAACTGTTTAAGATATTCTGAATTATATTTGGAGTTGTCCGGATATGACCTTCCGGATGCGTCCCAGGCAGCAACATAGGAGGATCTCAACTCATCCAGAGGGGTATATGGATTTCCTCCGGAGTATCTGAACTTCGCTCCAATAATGTAGTTTCTAGGCAATTTGTACCCGCCTGAGAGAGTCATAAGTCGTCTATTATCCCAACTATTTGGTATCCATTTGTTTTCTGCATTTTTAAACTGACTCCTGAAAATTGTAATTGAACTTATTAGATTGAGTTTATCTGAGACAAACCATCTGAATGAGAACTCTGCACCAAACGCTTTGCTATCCAGCTGCGAAGATATCTCCTCGTTCCCCACAACTCCGTAACTGGTACCTTTTCCCTCTACAGGAATTGAATCCGCTACAGAGTACATTCCGTTAAAGTGTAGTTTGTGAAAGAACTCGACTCCAAACTGGAATCCCTCTCCGCTGCGATAATCCAGCCCGATTGCAGCTTGATAAGATCCCAGATATTTCATACCCTTATTAACATAATCTCCGTTTGCATCTTTAAATCCCAGGGCTGTAAGTGGAGGAAGTTGATAATACTTGCCGATTGCTCCGTTTATGTATAAATTTTTTGCAAATTCGTATGAGAGAGATGCCCTTGGAGAGAATTGATTCAATGGGTTGGACATATGGCTCGAATAGCTGTTGGCATCTGCCCTGGCCCCAATATTTGCAGAGAATTTTTTATTGGGAGATGTGTAATTTGCATTCGCAAAAATCGAATACTTAACAAAAGAGAGATCAGTATTATAATTAACAGTTACTGGCTGTGCAAGAAAGATTTTCTGATATGTGTCGTTGCCATATTGAGGAAGGTCTACTCCAAAACCTGCAGTTATTCGAAAATCAGATAACCTTGTGACATTCTCCAGCCGAAACTTTGTCTCCTGCTCTACAGAACGGTATTTAAGGGTAAGATTATCCGGTGAAGATTCATCGTTCCCTCTGTATTTTGTATTCCTGTTGTTGAGATAGCTGTGGCTTAAGAAGAGATTCAGGGTGTTTCTCCCGTAGAAATAGCGGTATGCAGCACCCAGAGTGAAGACCTCTTGTTGAATAACAGGCAGATATGCAAGAATATACTCTCTTGACTCCTCTCCATTGGTGTTATTATTGAGAGTCATATCATCGAAACCTGCCAGACCTATAAATGTCAACTCGTTTCGATTATCAAACCTGGTTTCAATTTTAAACTGAACATCTGAGAATGACGGAAGAAAAGGGAGTCCGATAGCTTTAAAGAGGAGCTGAAGATACGAGGTTCGTGCAGATACTAGATAGTTGGTTCTCTTACTCAAGTGGCCGTTTGAGCTTAACCCTGCCTCGGAAGCACCTACTGTAAATTTGTAGCTGTTACGGATAGGATCTCCGTCCTTAAGTTTGATATCCAGTACAGAGCTTAATGCACCACCCTTGTTGACAGGGAAGGTTCCTGCATAAAAATCTACCTCTCTTATAAAGTCTGCGTCAATTATTCCGGCAGGACCTCCCGAAGAGCCTTGTGTGCTAAAGTGGTTTATTGTCGGTATTTCAATCCCGTCCAGAAAAAATCTATTCTCCGAGGGGCCGCCCCCTCTAACAAGCAGGTCATTTCTGTACCCTCCTGCATTTACTGCACCCACTCCGGGAAGTGAAGCAATTACTCTTGAGATATCTCTGTTCGCTCCCGGATTTCTCTCTATCTCCTGAACTCCGATGCTTCTTTGTGAGAGAGGACTCTCGGGGAAACGCCTGAATGGATCTGCTTTGGGTTTAACTGTAATCTGATTGAGTAACCTGCTCTCCTGCTCTATCTCTGCTCTGATAAAGTAGCCTGAGGAGGAGACCATAAACTCTTCTGATATATATTGGTTGTATCCAAGCAGATCTACCTGAATCCTGTATGCTCCGGCGGGAAGGTTATCAATCTTAAACCTTCCTAACGAGTCCGAAATTGCGAACTTAGTCCCTTTCCAGATTGATACCGTTGCAAAAGCAACCGGTTCCCGGTTCTCTTTATCGATAATTACTCCGTTAAGGGTATAATTTTTTGGGGCCTCCTCATCTGAGGCATATAATAATGTTGTGCCGGAGACAATTAGCACCGAAACTAAGAGCCTGAAAATATATAATTTAAAATCTTTTCTCATAACTTAAAAATTGATTGTTATAAGAACAGATTTTTAACCAAATTGTTCAAATAATTTTACCTCTCTTTGAACAACTCTCCTGCCATAAGTTGAAGGGTAATCTCTGAGACTTTAGTTTGATATAGAGCCCTTAACATTCTATCCGATGCATCAAGGTATGAGAGTTGGTAATCTCTGAATTCTATCCCGGATAGAGAGCCTAGTCGGTACATCTCCATCGCAGCTTCCAGGTTCAGAAATGCGCTCTCCCTGCTCTCCTGCTCAAACTCGATCAGTCTTAAACTGTTGTTATATAGGTTATAGAGCTGTCTCAATTCGCTCTCCAGATTCTGCTCCTCCATCAATATGTTAATCCTGCTACTCTCTTCATTTATTCGCGCATTTTTTATTCTTCTGTTTATCTCGTTCCCGTCAAATATGGGGATGGAAAGAGAGAGCCCCCAGTTGAGTCCGTTGGACTCATTAAATTTGGACGGGAATAGTTGGCTTCGGTTTATGTTATAGTTATAACCTGCAGATAGATCTAAAGTTGGATATCTGGAAGATATTGCAATCTTTGTATCAAGCCGAGCAACTCTCTCTCCGGCTCTTAATGAGTTAAGAGATGTATTGGAGCGTAGAGCCCTCTTTAAAAGCTCATTAAGATTAAGCTGTATATCCGGAATTATTGTGTCACTTATTACATAATTTGATTCAAAGGGGATATTCATCATTCTGTAGAGCTCAATATAGTCGTTTTTTAGATTCTCCCTTTGCAGCATCAGTCTGGAAGAGTCACTATTGAGGTAGATCTTGGCCTGTTTATACTCTAGTCCGGAGTCGCTACCAATGTTGTATCTTGTAAGTGCCTGATTATATCTTATCTGCGATATCGCTACCAACTCGGTCAAGAGATTTACCTGATTCTGAAGGCTAATAATCTGGTAGAAGTGACTAGATATCTTCATTATCAGATTCTCAACCACAGATCTATAATTATACTCCCCCTGAGCAAGCAGCTCAATCTGCTTCTCTCTTGAAGCAAACATAGAGAGTCCGTCAAAGAGCCTCCAGTTTAATGAGGCGCTGTTAATGACAGAAGTACTCTTGGAAACAGAGTTTTCTCTGTTATCCTGAGAGATATAATTATTTTGATTTAGTTTACTGTCGCTTAATCTTGACCCAAGTGTAACAGTTGGTAAAAATGGGGCAAGAGTAACATTGTTCTTTGTAATCTCAAGATTGTTCCCGGTAATAATTACGGAATAGTTTGACTCCAATGCCTTAGATATACAATCTTGAAGAGTAAGTTTTTTATCCTCCCCTTGTGGTATAGCTGTTATTAAATTTGAGGACAGCAAAATTAGATAAGCTGTCATTAGTGCATTTATTCTCATCTCTTTTCCTCGAAATTTGCTTTTGTTGAAGATATAATTGAGTACATAGCAGGAATAATGTATAGAGTAAAGAAGGTAGAAAAAATGAGTCCTCCGGCAACAGTTACACCCATAGATATCCTGCTCTCTGCCCCGGCTCCGGTAGCGAATACCATAGGGGCGATACCAAGAATTGTTGATAGACTCGTCATTAGGATTGGTCTGAACCTGGATGCGGCTGAATCCATAATCGCCTCCAGCTTATTCAATCCGGCAAGCTTCCTCTGGTTTGCAAATTCAACCATCAATATACCGTTTTTGGATACTAGTCCGATAAGCATTATAAGACCTATCTGACTGAATATATTTAAGGTCTGTCCAAAAGCGATCATAGATAGAAGGGCTCCTATAAGAGCAAGAGGAACCGTTAACATAATTATAAAAGGGTCTCGGAAACTTTCAAACTGAGCGGATAAAACAAGATATATTAATATAAGAGCCAGTATAAATGCAAATAGAAGGCTGGATGTACTCTCCACGAAATCTTTGGACTGTCCCGACAGAGTTGTAGAGAAGTTGTTGGGATCCAGTACTATGTCTGCAATTTTATCCATCTCCTCTATACCCTGCCCAAGGGTGAACCCTTTGGCTAGTGATGCAGATACAGTTGCCGATACAAATCGGTTATATCGGAAGAGTTGAGGAGGTGTACTGCTCTCCTCCATCTTTATAAGGTTATCCAGCTGAACAAGCTCGCCTGCGTCGTTTCTTACATAGATATTTGCCAAATCTACAGGTTTATTTCTCATACTCTGGTCTATCTGACTCATTATCTGATACTGTTTCCCGTTTCTTATAAAGTAGCCTATTCTCTGCTCGCTCATAGAGAGCTGGAGTGTCTGTGCAATATTCTGAATCGATACACCCATCAACGAGGCCTTATCCCTGTCTATATTGATGCTCAACTCCGGTTTTGTAAAACGGAGGTTGATATCGGAATTTGCAAAGACCGGGCTTTGTGCAACCTCATTTAAGAAAACAGGAATAGCAACCTTAAGGGAATCCAGATTTTTTGCCTGGATTACATACTGAACCGGCATCCCACCCCTGCGTCCTCCAAAGGTCTGCTGCTGGGTAACAAAGCTTCTTGCTCCAGTCATTTTTGACATTATAGGAGAGAGATCATCGGCGATCTCCTGCTGAGTTCTCTCCCTGTTTAGAGGGTCTACAAGTGTAACCGAAAAGTTGGCTCTGTTCCTGCCTCCCATACCTACCATCTGCATAATTCCCTCACTCTCGGGCACCTCATTTTCGATTACGCCAAGGACATCATCTGTATATCTGCGCATATAATCAAATGTAGCACCCTCCTGAGCGGTACTCGAGACACTAATCAAAGATCTGTCCTCAAGGGGAGCCATCTCGGAAGGAATTTTAGTCCACATATAGGCTATGAGTCCTAAAGATAAAATGAGAAAGACAACAGCCATCCACTTTCTCTTCATAAAAGAGGCCAGAGAACTTGCATATATATTGTTTAGCCAGATAAAAATTGGTTCCGTAAAGAGGTAGAAACGCCCCTCACTGGCACCTTTTTTTAGCAACTTGCTGGATATCATAGGCGTAAATGTAAGGGCGACAAAGCTGGAGATAATAACAGCCCCCGCAATTACAATTGAGAATTCACGGAACAGGCGGCCGGTGACCCCCTGAAGAAATACAATAGGGAAGAAAACTGCTACCAGAGTTATCGTTGTGGCAATAACCGCAAAGAAGATCTCCTTGGATCCTTCAACAGCAGCCTCCTTTGGAGCCACCCCCCTCTCAATTTTTGTATAGATGTTCTCCATCACCACAATGGCATCGTCCACCACCAGGCCGATTGAGAGAACAAGTGCAAGCAGGGTAAGTATATTAATTGAAAAACCGGCAAGGTACATTACAAAGAATGCTCCAACCAAAGATATCGGAATTGCAATAATTGGAATAATGGTTGTTCTCCAGTTCCTTAAAAAGAGGAATATGATAAGAACGACAAGAATGAAAGCCTGAAGAATTGTTATCTTAACTTCGTTTATGGAGTCTCTTATAAATGTCGTATTATCAAATCCTACCCCTACCTCAATATCCTCCGGAAGACTCTTTTTAAGATCTTCAACAGCAATAACCGCATCGTTTACAATATTTATATAGTTGGCTCCCGGTTGAGGTACAAGTGCAATGGCAACCATTGGGACACCATTTTTCTTTAGGATCGATCTTGTATTTTCTGCATCAACCTCTGCTGTACCGATATCAGAGAACCTTATCACCCGCTCTCCGTTACGTGCAATTATGAGGTTGTTAAAATCTTCAAGAGTTCTAAGACGGCCTAGTGTTCTAACTGTGAGCTCCATAGTAGAGCCCTCTATCATTCCGGAAGGGAGCTCAACATTCTCTCTTGAGATAGCCTGTCTCACATCCAGTGGGGTTATTCTATATGCCGCCAGAAGCAGCGGGTCCATCCTCATTCGTATGGAGTATCTTTTTGATCCCCATACGTTTACATTACTAACGCCACTAATTGTCTGTAGCCTCTCCTTGAAGTTAACCTCAGCAAACTCACTAAGGTCAATTATATCTCTGGTTCTACTGCCAAGTGTTATTGTGTAAATCGGCTGGTCTTCTACATCGGACTTCTCAACAACCGGTGGGTCTACATCCTGTGGCAACCGCCTCATTGCTCCCGACACTTTGTCCCTAACATCGTTAGCCGCAGTCTCAAGGTCCACCTCAAGGTTAAACTCTATATTGATTGAGCTTGACCCATCTCTGCTGGTACTGGATATCGCACGAATTCCGGGTATTCCGTTAACAGCTGCCTCAAGCGGTTCTGTAATCTGGGTCTCAATAACATCTGCATTAGCTCCTGTAAAGGAGCACCTGACAGAGATTACAGGATTGTCTACACTTGGATAGTCTCTAACCCCAAGCGATGTGTACCCGATAGCACCAAAAATGAGTATCAACAGACTCATTACGGTTGCCAGAACAGGTCTGTTTATTGTTGTTGTAGATATACTCATCTCAAATTTCGTTAAAGGTTTACAGGGGTAACGACAACGCCCTCTCTCAATTGCATAAGCCCGGTGGTGATAACTGTATCACCATTTTGAATTCCTGAAAGAACCTCAAGCATATCTGCAGTTCTGCTTCCTGTTTGTATCGGAATAAGCATTGCTTTGCCTCCCCTAAAAACCCAAACAGAGCGACCCTTGACATCCGGTACAACTGCCTGATTCGGCACATAAACATTTTTTGCTCCGCCGCCTGTATTGAGGGTAACCCTTGCAGACATCCCCGGCCTTAGTCTGTTGTCGCTGTTTTTGTAACGAGCTCGGATAATTATTGTTCTGGTTTTTATGTCTATCTGTGGATCTACTGCATAAATTCTGGCAAAATAGTTATTACTGGTTCCCTCTACAGTAAACTTCAGTTCACTTCCAAGAAGTTTGTCATCTACATATTTTTCCGGAATTGCAACCTCAACTATAAGGTTAGCGATGTCTACCAAGTTTGTAACCTTTGAGTTAGGCTGCAGAAAAGCTCCCAGACTTATATCGCGAAACCCCACAACCCCATCAAACGGAGCGCGAATTTTCATCTTCTCTATTCGGATTTTTAACTGCTCAATATCTTGTTTAAGGACATTGTACTCTGTTAATACCTTGTCATAATCTTCCCGACTCACAGCATCCTTCTCCAGCAATATTTTTTGCCTCTCCAGACGCTGCTCCAGAAGCAGATACTGGAACTCTGCTTTGGTCTGCTGTACCAACAGTTCATCATCGTTAAGTTTTATGAGTATCTGGCCGCTTTTAACACTCTCCCCTTCACGGAAATTTATGTTAGTAACTCTTCCCGATAGTTCACTTACTATATCTACCCTTTCGTTGGCAACCAGGTTTCCTATTCTCATTGAGCCATCCTCTCTTGCCATCTCACTGGCAATATATACAGATACCGGAAGCGACCGCGCTGCCCCGCCTAGAGGTGCTCCTGCCGATGGTTGGCCGGTAGAACTTTGCATAGACTTACCCGATCCAATTTCGGTTTCTGGTGCTGTTACCGGCTTTCTAAAAATTGAATTATAAACAAATATAGATAGCACTAAAAGTGCAGGAATGCTAAAATAAAGCAGAATTTTTTGTGGATTTTTCATTTACAGTCATATTTATCTATAGTTCGACAACAATAAATGAAAAAAGTTTAATGCTGCTGGGGGTTTTTGAGTTTTATTTAGCGTGAGATCCGTCGCACCAAGGTTTATTTTGTGAGCGTGTACATCTGCAGATATAGCAGTTGCTCTTTTGCTCCTCTTTGCCGTCGGGATGTATTACCGTCACCGTACCCTCTACTTTTGCAGGTCCATTCTGAATCAGCTTAATTGTAACTTTACCATTTGCATCCATAATTTTTCAGTTTTAGATGAGTTGTTTATTCCCTATCTTTGCAAATATAATAAAAAAATATAAGAATTTGTACAGGAAACTGGATAATAGTGAGCTTAAAAGAGCGACTTTGCAGGAGTTTCGGGAGGGTGAAAAATTACCCTTCATAGTTGTTTTAGACAACGTGAGGAGCCAGCACAACATTGGGTCTGTTTTCAGAAGTGCAGATGCCTTTGCTGCAGAGATGTTGATTCTTTGCGGAATATGCGCTACCCCCCCATCTTCAGAGATTCGCAAAGCGGCACTTGGTGCCGAAGAGAGTGTGATTTGGAGATATCACGCAAACACCTTGGATGCCGTAAAAGAGTTAAGGGGGCAAGGTTATCGCATTGTATCGGTTGAACAGACCGAGAACTCTACTTCGCTTGAGCAGTTCTCGCCGCAAGCCGCTGAAAAATACGCTTTTATATTTGGAAATGAGGTCAAAGGCGTTGCTCAGCAGGTGGTAGATATCAGTGATCTTACCATAGAGATTCCCCAGTTCGGCTCTAAGCACTCTCTTAATGTTTCGGTATCTGTTGGGGTGGTGCTTTGGAAGGTGGCAATGGTGATTCAAAAACAGACTAAGTGATGATAGATTGCAGTGGAAGAGTTATAAATTATTTGAGAATATCTGTAACCGACAGATGTAACCTCCGTTGTCTCTACTGTATGCCGCAAGAGGGTGTTAAGTTGCTGAATCACTCAAAGATTTTCACCTTTGACGAGATTGAAGATTTCACCCGGGTAGCGGTCTCTATGGGTATAGAGAGGGTTAGGATAACTGGAGGAGAGCCGCTTGTGAGAAGGGATATAACAACCCTAATCAAAAAAATATCTGCTATCTCGGGGATAACGGATTTATCAATGACCTCAAACGGAATACTGCTTTCACAATTTTCCAGTCAGCTTAAAGAGGCAGGGCTGATGAGAATAAATATCAGTATGGATAGTGCAGATCCTATCAAATATTCTCAGATAACCAGAGGTGGAGATCTTGATATGGTATTCAAAGGGGTGGACGCATCCATCCAGGCCGGACTTTACCCTATAAAGATTAACTGTGTTGTGGAGAGAGACTCTGGTGAACCGGATGCACAAACTGTTTCTCAATATGCAAAGTCCAAAGGTTGTGAAGTACGCTTTATTCCTAAGATGAATCTGGAGAAGGGGAGCTTTGGCGTAGTTGAAGGTGGTATCGGAGGAGAGTGCACAAAGTGCAACAGATTGAGATTAACCCCAACCGGGAAGTTAAGACCTTGTCTTTTCAGTGACATTGAGGTAGATATTCATAATCTTGGAGCACAAAAGGCAATTGAGACAGCCCTTGCAATAAAACCAATTAAGGGTGAACACAGCTACTCGGGGAGTTTTTATAATATCGGAGGTTGAAAAAAATAAATTATGGAGAGATCATACAAAAGCAATTTCACTCATCTTGACAATCAAGGAGAGGTTAAGATGGTGGATGTGGGAGAGAAACCTCTCTCGCATAGAAAAGCGATCGCAAAAGGGAGAATATCTCTAACGCCATCTACAATAGAGCAAGTAAAAGAGGATAAAATAAAGAAGGGATCCGTATTAACGGTTGCCAAAATTGCCGGAATTATGGCTGCAAAACGGGCATCTGAGACTATCCCTCTCTGCCATCCCCTCAATTTAAATGTTGCAGATGTAGAGTTTATTTTTCTGCACGACGGAGTTGAGGCAAACTGCTATGTCTCCTGCAACGGAAACACCGGAGTCGAGATGGAGGCACTCTGTGCTGTAAGTGCATCTCTGTTAACAATATATGATATGTGCAAAGCTATCGATAAATCAATGGTTATAAGCGATATAAAGCTGGTGTCTAAAGAGAAGCAGATAATCAATAAAAGAGAGAGTTAATGGAGAGGATATTAAACATAGTATCGGTAAATATCTCAAAAGATAAGGGTACAATAAAGAACCCCTGTGAAATAATTAATTTGACCTTAAACGGGATAGAGTCGGATGCACACTCGGGAGATTGGCACAGGCAGGTGAGCCTTCTCTCAACCGAGAGCATAGAGAGCTTTAGTCTAATAAGTGGTAGAGAGTACCTTCCAGGTGAGTTTGCAGAGAATATTACCCTAAGTGGGATGAAGCTGAATGAGTGTCGCCCCGGAGATATCATTGAAGGGGGCACAGTTACCCTGCTGTTAACACAAGTCGGCAAAAAATGTCACGGTGGTGGTTGCGCTGTTTTTAGAGAATCCGGAGCCTGCGTTATGCCAAAGGATGGAATTTTTGCCAAGGTTCTATCTGCCGGGGAGCTTAAAAAAGGTGACACTCTAACTTATAAACCAAAACTTTTTCGTATCGGAGTAATTACTCTGAGCACAAGAGCCTCGCAGGGAGTATACCCGGATAGAAGCGGTCCTAAGATAATAACCCTGCTGGAGGAGTACTCGAAAGAGAGTAAAAGGGAGATCTGGACAGATTACAGGCTAATTCCGGATAACAGAGAGATGCTCACAAAAATAATGGAGGAGCTTATCCGAAACTGCTATGATTTTATATTTACAACAGGTGGTACGGGGGTAGCTCTTTCAGATTTTACACCGGATGTTATCAAACCTATGCTGGATATTGAGATTCCCGGAGTAATGGAACACATTAGAGTTAAATATGGAGCAACTATGCCTACTGCCCTGTTAAGCAGAGGAATAGCAGGAGTTAAAGACGCTACTTCAATTTTCACACTTCCCGGCAGTCTAAATGCTGTAAATGAATATATGACGGAGATTATCCCGCTTATGGAGCACCTATTCTATATGAGAACAGGGCTGGATACACACTAATGTTACACCAGCCCCGAACAATAAGTCTTCAAGAGTACTACTCTGCAGAGATAAAAGTCTTCTTAATAAATCTTGTCAGGTATGTAGTATGAGCAGCAGTTGCAAAGTCACTGCTCTTGGTCTTTTTAAGCTTTTTATAAAGTTCGTTAAGTTGAGTATAAGCAATTGCAGTACACTCTGTCATATCCTTAGGATTTGAAGATGGTTTTACAACAGCTCCCATTCTAGCTACTGTAGCCGCTCCGGTGAAAAGATCACAAAGAGTGGTTACATAGACCTTTTGAAGAACCCTTTTATAGATATCCACTTCACGAGAAGTGCCAAGATTAAACATAATCGTCTTGTTTAGTGAATTAAACAACTCCTCGACACTATAGGCAGATTTACCCAGTGCACTCTCGGCAGCTACCAGATTCATAATAACCCTTCTGCTAACTAGTGAGGTTAACGCTGCAGAGTAAGCTCGCTCCAAAAAGAGCTCATTGCGGCTTGGGAATTTACTCATATACTCCGTTGGAATAAGCCACAAAGGGGTGTTTGTAAAGAGATTCCTATTGAGAAAATCCATTGCCTCCACCTGTTTCTCTCTCTCAACATAAATATATACATCTCCCTCCATCTCTACAGTCTTGGATTCCTGATATATACCCCCTACCCACTTAGCAACGTGCCCTATATACCTACGAAATTGGTTGTTAACCTCTGTATGCATTGTCCTGAGATTATCATACTCTTCGTTTGGCATCTTGGTCCACTCTCCAAGATTTGCCATAACAACTTTAAGATTTTTAATTCCCAGCTCATTGGCTTTCATCTGGTTATCTCCCAGATCTTCTGCTTGTAGTCTCGGATCATTTGAACTGCTCTCGGTTCCAAACCAATATCTCCTATCCTTTGTCTTCTCAATTGTCCACAAATTAATTTTTGTCAGCTCCTTAACCGGGTCATTTATCTCCGGGAACCTGCGATATCCCCACTCGATTGCCCAATCATCGTAATGGCTCAATCTTGGGAACAGAAGCTCTCTTGAAATATTATCTTCGGGTTGCGCTACATAGTTAAACCTTGAGTAGTCCATTATAGAGGTTGTGTGACCGTTCTCCCTAAGAAAATTTTTGTCCCGTAACTGTTCAACAGTGTAGAATGCTGTTCCACCAAAGTTGTGTCTTAAACCCAGGGTATGTCCTACCTCGTGAGAAGAGACAAAACGGATAAGCTGGCCCATCAGCTCTGTGTCGAAAAGCATCTTTCTTGCAGCAGGATCAACAGGGGAGCACTGCACCATATACCAGTTTCTCAGTAGTGACATTACATTATGGTACCAGTTAATATGACTCTCAATAATCTCTCCCGATCTTGGGTCGTTAACATTAGGGCCGCTTGCATTTGGAATATCAGATGGTTTATAAACTATTGCAGAGAAGCGAGCATCCTCCAGAGACCACTCAGGATTCTCTTCAGCTGTTGGCGCCTCGAGTCCATAGATTGCATTTT
This sequence comes from uncultured Muribaculaceae bacterium, assembly GCA_964351405.1. Taxonomy (GTDB): domain Bacteria; phylum Bacteroidota; class Bacteroidia; order Bacteroidales; family UBA932; genus Bact-08. Next base: position 81,395 of record CAYGOE010000002.1, read on the forward strand.
TAAAGCCGGCTTTTTCAAAAACCTTCTGCCAGTCATTTACCCCTTGAATAAGATATGGAATCCAATCCTTTGGTGTTGTAGGGTCTATATAGAATATAATTGGTTTTGCCGGTTCAACCAGCTCTCCCCTCTTGTATTTTTCAATATCTTCCGGTTTTGGCTCAAGTCTCCAGCGGGTAATCATTCTGATCTCTTTTACACCCTGAGGATTCTGGTCAAAATCGGTGTAACCTGTTGTGAAGTATCCAACTCTGGAGTCTGCATAACGAGGTACCATAGGAACCTTTGGCAGTAGCACAAACGAGTTATTGAGCTCATAGGTTGCTGTTGCACTCCCGTCTGCAAGCATATACGTCTTAACAGTTTTTACCTCTGTATTTATCGGATAGGTTGTGATAGCACTTATATAACTGCTCTCTTTAATTGGAGCGCCTAGTTTAAATGCACTCTTTGTAGATTTGCGAAAGAAAAGCGTCTCGGAATCTGTGTTAAAAAGGTCTGTTACATCGATAATATTATCTCTCTTATCTGCAGATTGAGCCTTGATTTCGAAGGTTGCGGATATTCCGGCCAGATTCGATCTCTGAAGAGCAGAAAACATTGCCTGTGTACTATCTTTTGAGCGCTCTCTGTTTAGTATCTTCCTGAGGAATATCTTGTTATTAGGCCCCATCTCAAACCGAAACATAGCAGTGTTAAGGTGGTCTCCGGCATATCCTTCAAAACCTGACCTGATTCCTGCAGCAGCCTTAGAGATTCTGGTAACCATAATTATATCCCTCTCAAGAAGGGTGTCATTGATGTTTATAAAAAACCTGCCATCCTGATTGTATACAGTTGTAAGTCCAATCATAGGTTTTGTACCCGGCTTGATAAATTTGTCAATTGCAACAGGCCCTTTTTCGGGTGCCTTCTTAACACTGTCCGGTGTAGTTGTCTGCTCCTGTTTCTGTTCAGGGGGAGCAACCCTTGAACCTCTCGTTTGTGCGTCAGTGATGTTAACAAACACCATAAAAACGACCAAAAGAGCTATCAGTTGTTTTGATTTTAGCATAAATCTATTATTTTTAGTGAGCTGAGACGAAGATAGGAAATTTATTGAAATCATAGATGTGAAAATGTTTATCTTTGTTTTGATGAGAAGTTATAGTCCATATAGTAATACCCGCATAGTTTTTATGTTTCTGGGCGGGGTTATACTGCTCTTTTTGGTTGCACCTCTTGTGGGTATGTTTATCTCTGTTAAATCGCCGGAACTCTTCTCCACTCTTACAGACGACATTGTTCGCTCAAGTATCCTCCGGACGTTGCTAATTTCTGCACTGGCAACTGTTGTTGCCTCTATATTTGCCATTCCTCTGGCATATCTGCTGGCAAGGAGAACATTCCCCTTAAAGGGGGTTGTAGAGGCGATTATTGATCTGCCAATTGTTATACCACACTCAGCAGCCGGAATTGCCCTGTTGGGATTCATCTCCAGAGACTCTCTCCTTGGTTCAGTTGCAGATTCATTCGGGATAACTCTCGTAGGATCTCCATTGGCTATAGGCCTTGCAATGGCTTTTGTCAGTGTGCCTTTTCTCGTCACCTCTGCCAGAGATGGTTTTGCTGCAGTTCCTCTAAGGCTGGAGCAGGCGGCAGAGACTCTGGGAGCGAGTCCGTTTACCGTTTTTCGTGAGATTAGTCTGCCACTGGCAAAGAGGTCTGTAGTCTCGGGGCTGGTTCTTATGTTCGCAAGAGGGATGAGTGAGTTTGGCGCTGTAGTTATTGTTGCATACCACCCAATGACAACTCCGGTACTCATTTTTGATCGCTTTAACTCCTTCGGGCTGGATTATGCAAGGCCGGTAGCGGCAATATTTATTGTAATCACACTGCTTGTGTTCATTGTACTAAGAATTTATCAGAAGAGATGACACTCTATCTGTAATAATATGTAATATGCTTGAAATCAAAAAACTCATATACTCAATAGGTGACTTTACTCTCGGGCCGCTAACACTTACACTTACAAAGGGAGAGTATCTCGCTCTTTTCGGCCCATCAGGGTCGGGAAAATCGCTTTTTCTTGAGCTGATCTCGGGTATAAGAACTCCACAGATGGGTACTATTTTTTTTGATGGTGCAGATATAACCTCTACTCCACCCCAAAAACGTCCGGTTGCAATGCTTTTTCAGGACTTTGCACTCTTCCCGCATATGTCTGTAATAGACAACATAATCTTCCCTCTCAAGATGAGAGGCAATAAGGCAGATCAAAAGCGAAGACGGGCAGATGAGTTAGCTGGATATCTATCAATTGAGCATCTGATGCAAAGATCTATTGAAGGTCTTTCCGGTGGTGAAAAACAGAGAGTTGCCCTGGCTAGGGCGATAGCCTGCGACCCGGCAATACTACTTCTTGACGAACCCCTATCTGCTCTGGACCAGGAGCTGCGTGAGGATGCCATCGAGTTGCTAAGGCTGGTAAAGAGCAGCTCCCGTGCAATAATCCACGTAACCCACAACAGAGATGAGATCCAGGAGCTTGCTACCCGAACACAATATTTCAAATCTTAAACACATCTAAAAATGGAGACGAACAAGATTATCTTTAGAGTTTTAATGGTGCTCTCTTTTGCAGTAACCACTTTATCTGCTGCCGGGCAGAGCTCATCTGAGATAGATAACCTTTGCCGAACAGTTTTCAAAGAGTGGAACCTGCCGGGTATGTCCATTGTAATTGTTAAAGATGGGAAAGTGGTGTTTCTGGAGGGTTATGGTAAGAGCACATATAAATCGGGCGGAGAGGATATAACTCCGGATACTCAATTTGTAATTGCCTCAACCTCTAAAGCTTTTACATCTGCCCTACTTGCAACCGTTATGGATAATTACCCTGTAAAATGGAGTGATACAGTAGTGAACCACATCCCCGATTTTCGTCTTTATGATCCGTGGGTAACAGCTAATTTTCTGGTAAGGGATATTATGGTTCATAAAACCGGATTCAACGCCTATGCAGCAGACGATTTGCCCCACTTTGGATACAACAGGGATGAGATATATACACTGTTACGCCATATTAAGCCATCTTACAGCTTCCGCACAACCTATACATACAATAATGTCCTCTATACCGTAAGTGCAAAGATCATTGAGAAGTATACCGGGATGAGCTGGGATGATGCAATTGTAAAGAACATCTTTACCCCTTTACATATGAACTCAAGCACAACCGGCAACAGATCCTACTTTACTTCAACAAAACTCGCAAAAGGACACAGACACTACAAGGATGGAGATTCAATCAAATTTGCACTAAGAGAGGATACCCAAAACGGATACAGATGGTTATCTGCTATAGCCCCCGCAGGATTTGTTATCTCAACAGCCAGAGATATGGGAAATTGGCTAAAGATGCATCTGGAAGGCGGAGTTTTTAATGGAACAAGAATTATCTCAAAGGAGAACCACTCATACCTCTTCACACCTCAGACTATCAGCGGATGGGACTCAACAACGGTAATCAACTATGCTCAGGGGTGGACTATAGAGCAGAGTAGTTCCGGTAGGTTGATTCGTCACACAGGTCTGGCTTATGGCTATACAGCTCTGGTTGGAATGGCTCCCGAACTTAAAATGGGCTTTGCGATTTTGACAAATGCAGGGAATACAACAAATCCGCATCTGGCAATAGCGAGGGAGCTGATTGAGATGTTTCGTGGAAAAGATGAAAAGAATTGGCGTGAACACTATCTCTCCCAATTTATGAAGTCAACTGCAAGGGGTGCTACAAGAGAGACTAAAGACTCTGTTGCACCTAAAAGGGTTGAACTATATACCGGCAGTTATTTTAAAGAGAATTTTGGAGATGTAAGAGTATCCATAAAAGAGGGGAGACTCTTTTTTGCCCTTAAGGATGCATCCGGCGAACTGACACATAAAAATGGTGATACTTTCAATGTAAATATTGCCGGAGCAGGTAATATTGAGGTTGAATTCTTTCCGGGAATAAATATTCCCATAGAATCACTAACCTTTAAGATAGGAGATCCTATAGGGAAATTTTATAAGAGAGAGAGCCTAAGATAGCGGAGATCTACCCTTAAGGGTTCATCAGATCTGTATTCCGGTAACTTAAAATCTCATATATGTGCTCAATAGCGTGTGCTGCAGGGCCGGAGGGGTCAAGGAACTTAGCCCTGTTAAGGGCATTAATAGCCTCTCCCCACTGTTGCTCTCTGCGGTATATCCCACCCAGAAGATACCACCCTTCGGCACTATCCGGATTTTTCTCAAGAAACTCTCGTAGCTCTTTATGTGCACTCTCACTCCCCTCCCGGCGAAGGATCTGCTCTATCTCCATCAGATTTTTTCCCATACTGTTTATACTAATCCCGCAAAACCCATAAAAGCCAGGGCAAGTATGCCGGCAGTTATCAAGGCTATCGGTGTACCTTTAAAAGATTTTGGAACATTTGCCAGTTCAAGTTGCTCCCGTAGACCTGCAAATAGTATCATTGCAAGGCCAAATCCCAATGCGCTGGCTACTGCAAATACCACAGATTGAGCCATACTTAACATATGCGGGTCACCTCCGAAAGTGAACTCTTTAGAAACTACCAAAATAGCGACACCCAGAACGGCACAGTTTGTTGTAATCAGAGGGAGGAATATTCCCAATGCCTGATAAAGAGATGGGCTGATCTTCTTCATTATGATCTCTACCATCTGCACAAGAGATGCAATAACCACAATAAAGGTGACTGTCTGCATAAACTCTATCTCAAGCGGAATGAGAACATAGTACTGTAGTATATAGGTAACAAGAGTTGACACGGCCATTACAAATGTAACGGCTCCGGACATTCCTGCAGCTGTACTTACCTTATTGGAGACCCCAAGAAAAGGGCAAACACCCAGAAATTGCGACAACAAAATATTGTTGACAAAGACGGCAGAAATAATTATTATAATGTACTCCATAATATTCTGTTTAAGAGATTCTGGATTTGAACTTATTAAAAATAACCAGCAAATAGCCCAGTGCTATGAAAGCACCCGGTGCTAGAATGAAAACCAGCATACCATCTGAATTAATTAACTTAATTCCGAATATGGAGGCACTTCCCAGGAGCTCCCTGACTGCCCCCAATACTGTGAGACTAAGTGTGAACCCAATCCCTATTCCCACACCATCAGCTGCAGAGTCTAAAACGCTGTTTTTTGATGCAAAAGCCTCTGCTCGTCCAAGAACAATACAGTTTACAACAATGAGTGGTATAAACAGACCCAGTGTCTCGTACAATCCCGGAGTAAATGCCTGCATCAGAAGCTGAAGAATGGTCACGAATGCAGCAATGACAACAATATATGAAGGAATTCTGACCTTATTCGGGATCAACCCGGAAATAGAAGAGATTGCCATATTTGACATTATAAGCACAAATGTTGTTGCAATACCCATTCCCATTCCGTTGATTGCAGATGTTGTAGTACCCAGGGTCGGGCACATTCCCAGAAGAAGGACAAATACGGGATTCTCCTTGATTACTCCCCTTGATATAAGTGCAAGTCTACTCATTATTCACCTCCCTGTTTTTCATTTTGTTCAACACACAATTTGAATACCTCCCAGGCTATTGTAACAGCTTCGCAATATGCCCTTGAGGTTATTGTAGAGGCTGTTATTGCATCTACGTCTCCACCATCCTTTTTAACTACCATCCTGAACTCTTCCGGATTTTTCCCCTGAAACTGCGCACTGAAGTTGCTCTTTGATGTCTCTATTTTATCCCCCAGGCCGGGAGTCTCTGTGTGAGAGAGGACAGAGATGCTGCTGATTGCTCCATCTATGGAAAAACCTACCATTATTGAGATTCTTCCGCCAAATCCGGAAGCGTAACTCTCAATAGCGTAGCCAACAATTTTGTCTCCAATTTTTGCAGGATAGGCCTTATAGCTCTTCCCCGAATACTCTACTGAGATAGTCTGGGATGAAGGGTCGTTATCAAATTTGGGAGAGACGCTGGCAATAGCACTGTTGGTTTTGGCTGTCATTGCAACTTCTATAGGAGCCTTTGTCAGTGCATAAACTCCTCCCAGCAATGCAGAGGATACAAGTGTGATTACCGAAAGTGTGGCAACCATATTATTAAGTGAAGAGACCTTAGCCATTCTTAACCTCCTTCCCAAATCTTTCGGGTTTAAAATAGTTGTTCAGCAGGGGCACAGTAGCATTCATTATAAGTATTGCAAAAGATATCCCCTCCGGATATGCTCCAAAAAACCTGATTAGAACTGTAATTATTCCTATCCCTACTCCGTAGATTATCATTCCTTTAGAGGTCATTGGAGAGGTGACGTAATCTGTAGCCATAAAGATTGCTCCCATTAATATACCCCCTGTAAGTATTGTGAATACTGGATCCGGGAATTGCTCCGGTTTGATGAGCCAAAAAATTCCCGAAAAAATTACCACACTACCCAATATTGAGAGCGGTATATGTGGTCTAATAACTCTTCTTAAGAGAAGGTATGCCAGACCCAGCAACAGGGCAAAAGCAGAGACCTCTCCCACAGAGCCGCCAATCTTGCTAAAGAGCATCTGGGCGTAGGAGAAGTCGTTCTGTGCAAATATCTCATCCATAGTCATACCTTTTGACAGACCCTCCTTTACAATCGACAGTGCCGTTGCGCCGGTTGAGGAGTCTATTCCTTCCCGGAACCAAGATGCCGGAGTTGTCCAGTCTGTCATAATAACCGGAAAGGAGACAAGCAGGAATACCCTTCCAACAAGAGCAGGATTAAAGAGATTCTGTCCTAGTCCGCCAAAACTCATCTTTGCTATACCAATTGCTACAAGTGACCCTATGAAAACAATCCACCAGGGAGAGTTGGGCGGCAGATTCAGAGCCAGAAGTAGCCCCGTAAGAGCTGCCGAGTAGTCTTTCACAGAAGGTTTCGTCTTGATTATATATTTTTGAATTGCATACTCAACAAGTACACAGGTGATTGCACCCACAAATGCCAATTTTATGGCAGAGAACCCGAAGAAGTAGATAGAGACCAGCAGCGAAGGGGCAAGTGCTATGATTACATCTCTCATCAGGCCCCGTGTGCTCTCCTTTCCGTGAATATGGGGTGCAGGTGATACTAATAGTTTTTTCATAGTGATAACTGTTACTTTTTAGGTCTGCTTCTGATAATCCTTAAAACCTGAGCCTTAGTAAGTCTTATGGTATCCAGCAGAGGAATGTTTGCCGGGCAAGAGTACATACAACTACCACACTCAATACAGTCGTGGACCATATTAATCTCAAGATCTTCAAGCCTGCCGGATCTTGATAGTCTGTTAAGTAGATATGGTTCCAACCCCATCGGGCATACTTCAACACACTTGCCGCAGCGAATGCAATTTCCCTCTACCCCTCTTCTTGTCTCCTTATCTGTGAGAAGAAGAAGTGCAGACGTGCTCTTTACAGATGCTGCCTCCATCTTTGATATCGCCTTACCCATCATAGGACCACCATTGACAAGCTTTACGGCATCTTTGGGAAATCCTCCGATTGCATACATTATAGTGTTAAAACTGGTACCCACCCTTAGTCGGAAATTTCGCTGCTCGGTCATACACTTTCCGGAAACAGTTACTACACCGTCAATCAGCGGTTTGTTTTTTTGAATTGCCTCATAAACTGCAAGTGCGGTTCCTACGTTATGAACAACAACACCGGTATCTATAGGAAGCCCCATTGAAGGTACCCTCCTTTTGAGAATCGCATCAATGAGCTGTTTTTCTCCACCCTGAGGGTACATTTTTTTTAGGGTTACTATTTTAATCTCTTTGTACCCTTTTGATGCAACAGCCTTCAATTTTTTTATTGCAGCCGGTTTGTTCTCCTCAACTCCAAAGTATGCCTTTTTTACACCAAGTGCCTTCATCATAATTTTGGTGCCTATAAGAATCTGCTCGGTAGACTCCAGCATAACCCTATAATCAGATGTGAGGTAAGGTTCGCATTCTGCTCCGTTTATCATCAGGAACTCGGCCTTTTTATTTGGAGGAGGAGAGAGCTTGATATGGGTAGGGAAAGCTGCCCCTCCCAGTCCGACAACTCCTGCATCGGCAATTTTGTCAATGATCTCTTTGCTCTCCATAGAGATCTCTCTAAAAATATCCTCAGATCTATCAATCCCATCTGCCCACTCATCTCCCTCTACCTTAATGATGATATGCGGCACCAGATTTCCTGAGAGGTCCGGATATGGCTCTATGGAGGTCACTGTTCCCGAAACCGACGAATGGATATTAGCAGATATAAAACCGCTGGCTTTTGCGATAAGCTGACCTGTCTTAACCTTATCGCCTTTGGCAACAATCGGCTCTGCCGGTGCACCCAGGTGCTGCGATAGCGAAATATATGCCGTATCCATAAGCGGGAAATTCTCGATTGCAGCATTTGCGGATATTTTATTATCGTTCGGATGAATACCGCCAATTGAAAATGTTCTGCTCATATTTTTAATTTATTACTGTTCTACAATTGTTCTCTCCACAGGCTTAGGCAACCTTACTGGAAAGTTAACCTCCCAAATCGCGTGAGTTGGACACTCTGTAACACATTTCCTGCAAAGTTTACACTTGTTGTAATCTATGTAGGCAAGGTTGTAAGAAATTGTGATTGCGTCAAAAGCACAAGCTTTCTGACACTTAAGGCAACCGATGCACGCAACGGCGCAAGCTTTTCTCGCTACCCCTCCCTTATCTTTATTTATACAAGAGACAAATATCCGTCTGTTTTTTGGCCCCTTGTTTCTTAGCTCAATTATAAATTTTGGGCAAGCCTTTACACAAGCGTTGCAAGCTGTACACTTATCCTGATCTACCTCAGGCAGACCGGTGCGAGGATCCATTCTTATTGCATCAAAAATACAAGCTACAACACAATCACCGTGACCAAGGCAGCCATAGCTGCAACCGGTATCTCCACTGTAAAGAGTTGACATTACAGCACAAGAGGAGTATCCGTCGTAGTGGTTTGTCTTCTCTCTCGTATCACAGTTACCGTTACACCTCACAACGGCTACCTGAAGTGCCTTTTCTGCGACAGTCATCCCTAAGTAGGAGGCAACGCTCTTCATAACCTCATTTCCCCCCACAGGGCAGGATAGTGCATCCAGGGAGTCTGCTTTTACACACCCTTCGGCAAATGCACGGCACCCCGCAAAACCACAACCTCCGCAGTTGGCTCCGGGCAAAATTGCCTCTACATCGTCAATTCTTGGATCCTCTTCCACTTTAAACTTCTGAGCGACAAAATAGAGTACAAGGGCCAGGATCAGGCCAAGGAGAGTGAGGCTGACAATTGTAAAAATAATTGTAGTTGTCATTATTCGCTAAATTTTTCAACAGTAAAAACAAATTCTCTCTTTAGTTTATCTCGGAATAACCAGATGACAATATAGTAGAGAGAGATGGAACCGATTATTGAGAGTCCTACAACAAGCTCCGAAAGTCCAACATTAGACAAAGATATTAATAAAACTAAAAAAATGATTAGGGGAATAAGATAAGAGAGCCACAGAGCTCTGTATCCCAAGGTTCTTTTTAATAAAAGATTTACCTTCTCACCCACTTCATAAGTATCAAATCCGGTGTTCTCAACATCTACCTCCTTAACCTTTACATCACCAAGGATGCATACACTCTTTGCGTGACAAGAGGAGCAGGCAGATTTATTAAGAATCTCTACCGTTATATAATCAATATCTATTGCGGTTATAATACCCTCGTGATTAACATAGTCCTGTTTACCCATTGTTATCTTATTTTGCTCGAAAGCGGATGTTTCAGATTTTTATATGAGGAGATTCTCCCTGTAATCTTTCCTACAATAATAGGGGTTTCAAACATAAGCGGTATTCTGTTTTTATCGTCACTAACCCAAATAATCAACTCCTCCTTGCCGGAGAATACCTCTCCAACAACCACCCTTGCAGCAAACTTAAGTGTCCGGAACTGACCCATCCCCGGAACCCTTTTAACCTCAGGGCCAATATATCTGTAGTATAGCTCAAAGATCTCATCGTCAATTGCGAATGATATTGGCTGCTCAACACCCGGAAGGATCTTTGAGAAGTCCATATTCCTTGAGAAATAGAAGAGGGATACAAGGTCAAAAGTACACTCCCTTCCCTTTAGCAGTGTGTCTTTAGCCGGCTGATCCAACCTATGAACTTTTGCATTTATTGAGTAGTCCGGATTAAATCTGTACCAGTTTTTCATTCTGTATCTCCCCTCTGAGATATCCCTGTGAAAATAGAAGGGACGTCCGTTAGTGGTGTTGAATTTAGATTCAAAAAGATCCTTAACCTTAAAGAACATCTCGTAAAACTTATAGGTGTAGCCGGTAATAATTGAATGGAAATAATCTCCATATACATCATCACTCATCCTCTTAAGAGAGACAACAGCCTCACCCACATCGGTTTTGATGACTCCCCAAGTGTAATTTATAACATACACAAGCCTCTCTCCATCATCAAATGCTCTTTCGTTTTCGGGAATATTATTAACAGGAGCACACGGTTTAACCTGCCCTTTCACAGGTATAATCATTAAGAAGAGTATGATTACTAAAATAGCTCTCATTCCTAAAATTCTCTGTCAAAGTCCGAATTAGAACGAAACTCCTCCTGGTTCATCTTAGATGGATATGTCTCTACAGATCCTGTTGCAAAAGGGTCTCTTGAGAGTGCAGAGTCTGTCATATCCACAAACTTAACCTCGGTGCTACGAAATCTCAACTGAACATCGCAAACTGCCCCGTTCCTGTGTTTAGCGATTATAATATCTGAAACCCCTTTCAGTGCAGGGTTGTCATCACCTATGCTGTAATAATCCTGCCTGTGAATGAATAGAACCAGGTCTGCATCCTGCTCAATTGCGCCCGACTCCCTCAGGTCGCTCAGTTGCGGCCTTTTTGTTCCACCCCTTGTCTCCACTGCACGACTTAGCTGTGATAGAGCTATTACAGGTACATTAAGCTCTTTTGCTATTGCTTTCAGTGATCTTGATATTGCAGATACCTCCTGCTCCCTCATCCCCCTAAGCTCCGAGGGTCCGGTCATAAGCTGCAGATAGTCAATAACAATCATCTTAACCCCGTGTATTGACACCAGTTTTCGAGCTTTGGAGCGAAGTTCGTTTATGGATAGAGATGGGGTGTCATCTATATAGAGAGGGGCCTTTACCAACTGTTTAAGTCTGGTGTGAAGTTGCTCCCATTCATAATCTTTGAGTTTTTTTCCCCCCTTTATTTTATCCGAGTCCAGTCCGGTCTCACTTATCATCAGACGTTTTACAAGTTGCAATGAGGACATCTCCAGAGAGAAAAAAGCTACCGGAACCTTATGCTCAACAGCCATATTGCGTGCCATAGTCAGCACAAAGGCTGTCTTACCCATTGATGGCCTGGCAGCAATAATTATAAGGTCGGAGGGCTGCCAGCCTAAAGTTACCCGATCAATTGATGTGTAGCCGGAGGGAATTCCACTAAGCCCGTCGGTCCTTAACTGGTTCTTCTCAAGGTCATCAATTGCGTGATTTATTACATACTGCACAATCTGAGCCTCCTTGCGCATATTCCTGTCTGCAAGAGTGAAAATCTTTTGCTGAGTACCATCCAGAAGCTCATCTACCGAAATTGTATCGTCAAAGGCGTCCTTCTGAACCCCATAGGATATAGATATAAGCTCCCTCTGAATATATTTTTGAAGGAGAATCTTTGCGTGATAATCAATATGGGCTGCAGCTCCTATCTTCATACTAAGCTGGCTTAGATATGATACCCCCCCTATACTCTCCAGCTCTCCCTGTCCCTTAAGCTCTTCGGAAACGGTGAAGATATCGACCGGTGCGTGCCTTATCGCCAGTGCAGATATTGCAGTAAAAACTTTCTTGTTTGTCTCTTTATAGAAGCAGTCAGGGCTAATGATATCCAGTACATCGGTTACAGCAGTAGGCTCCAGCATTAAGGCTCCAAGTACAGCCTCCTCAATATCCACAGCCTGAGGTGGCCTCTTGCCCATCTCCAGCCCCAAAACATCAATATTGGTTTCGTTACTCCTGGGCTTGCCCCTGCCTGTTATCTTCGCCATCTGAAATACAGTTACTTGGTTAATCTGTTTAAAGCCTTTAATATCCTCTCAACAGCATATTCTATCTCTTCAACGGTAATCGTGAGAGGAGGAGCTATTCTGAACGCCGACGGACAGAAAAGAAACCAGTCGCTCAGCACCCCCTCTTCAATAAGCAGTGGAAGAGCCCTCTTTGCATAATCTTCATCGATAAGATCTACTGCAATAAGAAGTCCCTCTGCCCTAATCTCTTTTACCAACGGATGATCTTTAAGCCTATCTACAAATATAGCACTCTTTTCATTAACCATTGCAACCCAATTCTCCTTTAAAAGCAATTTCAGTGAAGCAAGAGCTGCTGCACAACAGACCGGATGACCACCAAATGTTGTAATGTGTCCAAGTACCGGATTGGATATAAAATCGCTCATCAGAGAGGATGAGGCAACTACTGCTCCAAGAGGCATACCTCCTCCCAACGCCTTTGCCAAGGTTATAATATCCGGAACTACCCCATATTTCTGATGGGAGAAGAGCTCTCCTGTTCTGCCAAACCCGGTTTGAATCTCATCTAATATAAGAAGTGTACCGGTTTGGTTACATCTCTCCCTTAGGGCTTTAAGATAATCGTTTTGCGGTGAGATGACTCCGGCCTCTGCCATCACCGGCTCTGCAATAACACAAGCACATCTGTCGGTGATTTGAGAGAGATCTTCAAAAGAGTTAAACCTTATATGGCGTACCTGAGGTAGGAGCGGACGGAATGAGCTTTTATACTCCTCACTTCCCATCACGCTCAGTGCTCCGTGAGTACTTCCGTGATAGCTGCCGTAAAAGGAGATCATCTCCCTTCTGTTGGTGTGCCTTTTTGCCAGCTTAAGTGCAACTTCTACGGCTTCGCTGCCGGAGTTGACATAGTAGAGAGAGTTGAGTCTGCTGTCCAACTGTGCTGTGAGCAGGGCTGCATTCTCAACCTGAGGAGTCTGTATAAGCTCTCCGTATACCATCAGATGCATATGTCTGTTTATCTGATTAACAACACTATCAATAATCTCTCTGTTTCCGTGCCCTATATTGGAGACGCAAACACCGGAGACCAGATCAATAATTTTCTTGTTGTCGGAGGTAAAGAGATAAACCCCCTCTGCCCTTTGGATCTCAATACCTAAAGGAGAGGGGGATGTTTGTGCTATATGTTTAAAAAACAGCTCCCTTGTTGTATAGGGCACTGTACTCATCTACTCAGACTCAAAATCGCCGTTAACAAGAATTCTTCCGCAGTATTCGCAAACAATGATCTTTTTGCTGGATGCTATATCCATCTGCCTTTGTGGAGGAATCTTATTGAAACAGCCGGAGCAGGAGTCCCTCCTTACAGTTACTACTGCAAGGCCGTTCCTGGCGTTTGATCTTACTTTTTTATATGCAGCCAGTAGTCTTGCATCTATCTGAGATTGAATCTCTGAAGAGTATTTAAGAAGCTCCTCCTCCTCTTTGGATGTCTCAAGAACAATCGAGTCAAGCTCTTTCTTCTTGTTTTCCAGATCCAAAGCTCTCTCATCCAGGGCCTTAATCGTTTCTGCAAGAGTTGCTTTTTTATCTGCAATAATAAGAGTGTTCTCTTTAATTCTCTTCTCCGAAAGCTGAACCTCAAGACCCTGAAACTCTATCTCTTTTGATAGTGAGTCATACTCTCTGTTATTCTTAACGTTATTCTGCTGCGAAGTGTACTTCTCGATAAGAGATTTTGAGTTCTCCATATCAATCTTCTTTTGAGCAAGACTCTTTTCAATCTCTTTCAACTCCAACTGAAGATTCTCAACTCTGGTTTTAAGCCCGAGAATATCATCTTCAAGATCCTGAACTTCAAGTGGTAGTTCACCTCTTAAGAGGTGAATCTGGTCTATCTGGGAGTCTGTCTGCTGTAGCTTATAAAGCAGAAAAAGTTTAGATTCCATGCTGAGGTCACCCTCTACCGAGCTCTTTTGTAGTGAGATAAATGTTCCTCCGTCCAACGGGGTCTCTATCGTTGCTTTTGTTTTAGCTGCTGACATAATCTATTAATGGTAGTATATGGGATTATTATTTTTTTCACTGATGTGGACTGTAAAGTTAGGTATTTTTTTCAAAATAACAGACATCAGTAGTTCAAGGACATCTATCTCACTCTCATAGTGACCAATATCCATAATCATAAACTCATCTTCACAGAAATAGTTATGATATGAGACATCTCCTGTTATAAACATCTGGGCTCCGCAAGCTCTCGCAGCTGGAATCAGAGAGGCACCGCTGCCCCCACAGAGAGCGACTCTGGATATTTTATTCTCTATTGGTTTTGATGTCTTTACAACCTTAAGAGAGAATCTTTCTTTTACCATTTTCATAAAAGAGTTAAAATCCACAGGTTCGACCAGGTCGCCAACAATACCAAGCCCGGTTTCACTATCCTGTTGAGGCATTAAAATTTTTGTAGCTCTTAGGCCGATTCTCTCTGCCATAAGAGCACTTACTCCAAGGGGAACCTTATCTATATTTGTGTGAACGGAGTATACCACGATATCCTTTTTAATTATTGAAGATATCATCCTCTCCTGTACTGTCTCTGTTCCTATTTTTTTTATGCCCTTGAATATTAGCGGGTGATGAGTGATTATCATATCTCCACCAATCTCTGAAGCCTCCTGAATAAGCTCAGGTGTGCAATCCAGCCCAAGAAGAATAGACTTCACCTCCCTGTGGGTGTCGCCGGCCATCAGCCCTGAGTTATCCCACTCCTCCTGAACATTCCGTGGAGCAAACTCCTCTATTATAGATATTATATCTATTGCTTTCATTATCAAAGGGAATCACCAACCTCTTTAAGCCTCTCTTTAATTCCGGATAATATCTCAACAACATCTACCCGCCTATCCACTCCGCTTTTATTGTCCTTAAGTCTTTTTGATGCTCCCTCAAGAGTCATCCCTCTCTCTTTTACAAGATAGTGGATAAGTCTGAAATTAGTTATATCATCTGCAGTGAATAGCCTGTTACCCTTTTTATTTCTTGCAGGTTTTATATACTCCGGAAATTTCTGAGCCCAGAATCTCACAAGGGATGTGTTCTCCTCTAGAATTTCAGCCACTTCACCTATTGTGTAGTAAAGCTTCTCAATTTTAAACTCTTTGTAAGGCATAATATAAAGAATTAAAGGGTTACTTATTAAAATGGAGCTTTAGTCCATAGACTGTCCGGTGTTTAGGGCTATAACCAACATCTCCCTGTAGCTTCCGGGGTTGAGTTCAGCAAAAAAATAGTTTACGGGATCCATTATCTTTCCGTTGTATCTCACCTCATAGTGGAGGTGTGGTGCAAATGAGAGCCCACTGTTTCCAACTCTGGCTATAACCATTCCCTTGCTTACTCTCTGCCCGTCTCTTACCAAAATATCTCCAAGATGTGCATAGTAAGTTATAAAACCGTTGTTATGGTCTATTTTTATCTGATTTCCCCTGTCTCTGTCAGATTTAACCAAAGATGTTACGGTTCCGTTTGCTGTGGCAATAACCTCTGCTCCTACCCCGGATAGAAGATCTATTCCGGTATGCTCGCTCATTGTCTTATAAAATGGGTGTATCTTTTTGCCAATACTCGCACCTGTCTGCTTCACTGTCATCCCTTTTATGGGCAGCACAGAGGGTATTGAAAGCAGATCTCTATTGCTCTGCAGCATAGCGTAAATCCTTTGAATCTTATCTGTCTGCTCCTTAGCAAGAAAACTTGTAAACTTTATCCTGTCGGAGGTGAAATTGACCAAGTTTATATCCGAAGAGGTATCAAGCTGCAGATAAAGGTTCGGGTTGTATTCACTTAGAAGATCCGGAGGGGAAGACTTGAAGATACTCATATAAATCTCTCTGTCTCTTTTCTGAAGATCTCCAATAACATTGTCCAGCACATCTATCTTCTGGAAAGCTTCTCTGTGTTGAGATTTTAGCATCTGATTCTCTTTGAGCAGAACCTCCTCCTGAGGGGTGTTAAAAATTGCGGCAAAGATGATGTAGTACAAAACGGCGAGTAAAAAGGAACCAACAATATATTTCACGACTGTAGCTATCCTTCCCTTTAATCCCAGCTTCTCCTCTACAAATTTTAGCTGTTCTCTGTTAAACTTATATCTGCTCATAGCCCCTAACTCTTAGGAGATATTAACTCTCTAAACTGCTGATCATTAATATCTCTATTATAGTAGTTCAGAGGATTTACAGTTTTATTTTTGTAAATTACCTCATAGTGGAGGTGTGGCCCTTTAGAGCGTCCAGTATTTCCCATTATACCAATCTGTTCACCTCTTTTAACAGCTCTGCCTATAGTTACATTGGAACTCTTGAGGTGAGCATAACGGGTCTTATATCCAAAACCGTGGTCAATTAAAATAAAATTGCCATATCCGAAGAAGTCGAAACCAATATCTACAACCCTCCCGTTACCGGTGGCATAAATACTCTCTCCCACAGGTCCTGAGAGATCTACGCCGGAGTGCATCCTGTAGTCTCCGTGAAACGGATCTCTTCTATAACCAAAACTGCTGGAGAATCTTATTTTTGATGATGATATATTTACAGGCGGAATTGCAGGAACACACAGAGTCATCTCATCTGCATTTTTTGCAAGAAGTGCGAGATCGTCGAAAGATTTTGTCTGAACGTATGTTTTCTTGTATAGAACATCCAGATTATATGCTGTCTTACTAAGAATTCCCGAGCGTTCAAAATTTTGAAGATGAGAATATCTGTCTACGCCACCAAAACCGGCATTTCTAACATCCTGAGGTATCTCCTCCATACCGAAAATGGGTCTGTATACATAATTATCCCTCATCTGTAGAGTTATCAGAGATCTGTTTACACTTTCGAACCTCCGGTTAATAAGCTCAAGCCGGTTTGCAAGCTCATCATTCTCTCTTTTGAGTGAAAGTGTCTTGGGAGTCTCCAGATTCAGATATCTTGTATAAATATAATAGTACCCCACCGAGATAGCCAAACTTAGCATAAAAAGAACAAAACCTTTTGAAAACCTGCGTTTTATAGGAATTTTGTGGATTTCGTAAGCTAACGTTTCGTGGTTGAATTTATATCTTTTCTGTTTTGCCATTTGCAAAAATAACTCTTTATTTCGTGCAAATTTATATAATTTTAATAAAAAACCTATTTTTGTGGTTCATTTTGAATTGAGATAAATACCATTTACACATATGACATCAAATGAGATCAGAGATAATTTTTTAAAATTCTTTGAAAATAAGGGTCACGAGATTGTTCCATCGGCTCCAATGGTTGTTAAGGACGACCCGACTCTTATGTTTACCAACGCAGGGATGAATCAGTTTAAGGATTGGTTTCTCGGAAACACCGAGCCCCTGCATAAAAGAGTTGCAGATACCCAAAAGTGCCTCAGAGTAAGTGGAAAGCACAATGACCTTGAAGAGGTCGGACACGATACTTATCACCATACTATGTTTGAGATGTTGGGAAACTGGAGCTTCGGAGACTACTTCAAAAAAGAGGCAATAGACTGGGCCTGGGAGCTTTTAACTCAGGTCTATAAACTTGATAGCAGCCGACTCTATGCCACAGTGTTTGAGGGTTGTCAACAGGATGGAATATCTCCGGACAATCAGGCGAGAGAAGAGTGGCAAAAATATCTCCCTTCGGAGAGGATTCTCTTTGGCAACAAGAAGGATAATTTTTGGGAGATGGGCGATACCGGACCCTGCGGACCCTGCAGCGAGATTCATATAGATATAAGAGACGACAAACAGAGGGCAGAGGTAGATGGTGCTACTCTTGTGAATTGCGGAGATCCTCTTGTAATTGAGATCTGGAATCTGGTTTTTATTCAATACAATCGAAAGGCCAACGGAGAGCTTACACAACTTCCCCAAAAACACGTAGATACCGGTATGGGATTAGAGAGGCTTTGTATGGCAATTCAGGGGAAAAAGAGTAACTACGACACAGATGTTTTCTCAGGAATGATTGAGACAATATCTGACCTTACCGGGAAACCATATATGGAGAGCCACGGCACAGAGGTTGCAATGAGAGTTATTGCAGACCATATCCGTGCAATAAGTTTCTCAATTGCAGATGGTCAGCTGCCGTCAAATGTTAAGGCAGGGTATGTTATAAGAAGAATCTTACGCAGAGCCGTGAGGTATGCATACACTTTCCTTGGCTCTGCAGAACCTTTGCTCTACAGATTGGTTCCCACGCTGGTAAAGGAGATGGGAGATGCATTCCCCGAGCTGGTGCACCAGCAAAACCTCATAGAGAGAGTTATCCGCGAAGAGGAGGAGTCGTTCCTCAGAACACTTGAGAAGGGAATACGTCTTATGGATACTCTTATGGAGAAGAACTCTGCCACAAAGCAGATCTCCGGAGAGGATGCATTTATCCTCTATGACACATTCGGTTTCCCGATAGACCTTAGTGAACTTATTGCAAAAGAGAACGGATACTCTATAGATCACCCCGGATTTGAGAGAGAACTTGAGAAACAGAAAGAGAGAAGTCGTAATGCAACCTCAACTCAGGAGGGAGATTGGATTGAGGTAAATCCAGGATCTACGGTGGAGTTTGTAGGTTACGACAAAGGTGAGGAGATGGTTGAGATTCTTCGTTATCGTAGCATTAAGACCAAAGCCCGAAGTTATTACCAGTTAGTCCTTAACAAGAGTCCATTCTATGCAGAGAGTGGAGGTCAGGTGGGCGATACCGGGAGACTGATTTCCGCTGACCACAAAGAGATAAACGTAACCAACACCATCAAGGAGAACAACCTCAACATTCACTTGACAGACAAACTTCCGACAAATTTGCAAGGTTTATTTACAGCAATCATCGATACTGAGAGAAGAGAGAAAATTGCAAACAATCACACAGCCACCCACTTGCTGCACAAAGCACTCCGAGAGCTTCTTGGTACCCATATAGAGCAAAAGGGGTCATCGGTGAACTCAGACTATTTCCGGTTTGACTTCTCGCACTATGAAAAGATCTCAGAAGAGGATTTGCGACGTGTTGAAAATCTTGTAAACAGATATATCCGCAAAAACCTTACTCGCGATGAGTTTCGTGAACTTCCCGTGGAGCAGGCAAAGGGGATGGGAGCAATGGCTCTTTTCGGAGAGAAGTACAGTGATAAGGTTAGGGTTATAAAATTCGGAGACTCTATTGAACTCTGCGGAGGAACCCACACAAGTGCAACCGGAAACATTGGACTATTTAAAATCATCTCCGAATCTGCAATAGCTGCAGGAATAAGAAGGATTGAAGCGACAACCGGAGAGAGTGCCCAAAGGATAATTCAGGAGAACGAAGATATGGTTAAGGGTATCAAAAATCTACTCGGCAGTACCCCTAACCTGATAAATTCTATCCAGAAGATTGTGTCGGAGAATGAAGATTACCGGAAAAAATTTGAAGAACTTATCAAGAAGCAGGCACTATCACTCAAAGATAGGGTAGTTGAGCAGAGGGAGAGTATAAATGGAGTAAACGTATACATTCTAAGCGGCGAATATAGTGCAGATGTTGTAAAGAACACAGCATTTATCCTTAGAAACGAAATTCGTAATGGCGCATTTATTGCCGGCTTTACAGACGGAGGTAAACCCGCTCTCGCACTATTGTACTCAGATGATCTTGTTTCCCACGGTTTTAATGCATCAAAAGATATAAGAGAGGCAGCCAAATTCATAGAGGGAGGAGGAGGCGGTCAGGATTTTTTCGCAACAGCCGGAGGAAAAGACAATAGAGGCATAAAATTGGCAGTAAACAAACTAATCGAACTTGCAACCAAGGGGATATAGGGACTAAACAGGAAAAATTGAAAAAAATAGACCAATTTATCGTCAAATCGTTTCTCGGACCATTTTTTCTTACCTTTCTCATCGTGATATTTGCCTTGATGCTCCAGTTTTTATGGCTCTATATCGATGAACTTGTAGGGAAGGGTCTCAGTGTGCTTGTTATTCTGGAGTTTCTGGGCTGGGGCTCTGCCACACTCATACCACTTGCTCTGCCTCTCGCTACACTGCTGGCATCAATAATGACCTTGGGTGGAATGGGAGAAGATAACGAGCTACTTGCGATGAAGGCAGCAGGGTTACCTCTTCAAAGAGTACTTTTACCACTGATTTTTCTCTCATTTGCTGTTAGTATTGGAGCCTTTTTTGCCTCAAATAACCTGATTCCTGTCTCCTACAACAAAATCTACTCTCTGCGTGACGACATCAGTAAAACAAAGGATGAGATACGGATTCCCACCGGGATATTCTATGAGGGAATCGAGGGTTATAATATCAGAATCGGAAGCCGGGACGAAAATAGCGGTTCAATATACAACGTGATGGTATACTCCCACAAGGAGAGGGAAGGGAATACCAGCCTTACTCTTGCAGATTCCGGCTCCATAAAGTTCTCTGCAGATAAAAAAAACCTGGTCTTTACACTCTATGATGGTTACTCATATGAAGAGGAGCCGAGAGAGTATGGCTCTTCTGACTCCTCCTTTACACTCCAGAGAATAGGTTTCACAAAGCAGGAGATGATTATCTCTATATCAAACTACGCTTTCCAGAGGTCTGACGACAATAAGTTCAGCAGTGAAATTATGTCTCAGAATCTTAGTCAGTTAAAAGCTGCAAAAGACTCTCTGGACTCCTCCTATGCAAAGATTCACCAATATCAGTACAGAAATCTCATAAGCGGCGGTGGTCTCTCATTCAGTCGGGAGTTAGACACAGCCTACCTTGGGAACTACAAAGGACAAATAGAGTACGACTCACTTTTCCGGTGGGACTCACCGAAAGAGCATAGGGGAAACCTCCGAATGGCAATCGGACAACTGGAGAGTGCAGTTACCCTACTGGATAATTATCAGATTGAGGAATTTCAGTACATATATCCCCTTCGCAAAATCAGAATAGAGCGTCTCAGAAAATTTACTCTATCTATCGCCTGTTTTATATTCTTCTTTATTGGCGCACCACTTGGAGCAATCATAAGAAAAGGGGGGTTGGGAACTCCTGTAATAGTCTCAATGATCTTCTTTGTCATATACTGGGTTGTGGATATAAGCGGGAAAAAACTAGCTACAGACGGAGTTATAGGGCCGGAGGTGGGAACACTTATATCCTCGGCAGTTCTCTTCCCTATAGGGGTATATCTGACACTAAAATCTACAAGGGACTCCTCTCTCTTTAACGCCGACTCATATATAATGTTTTTCAATAAAGTTCTCAACAAGATTAACTCATACAGGGGGGAGAAGAGTGATGAGGTGTAAAGTTGTATATATGGGCACCCCTGAGTTTGCAATTGCACCTCTTAGGGGAATCCTCGACGCCGGGCACGAGGTTTGTGCTGTAGTTACCACTCCGGACAAACCTGTAGGAAGGGGGCAAAAACTCTCCCAAAGCAGCGTTAAACTGTTTGCACAGGAGAGAGGTTTAAAGGTACTCCAACCCGAGTCCCTAAAAGAGGAGGGTTTTATAAAGGAGCTTAAAAGTTATAATGCAGATCTCTTCGTTGTTGTTGCTTTCCGGATGCTTCCCAAGGTTGTGTGGTCTATTCCTACCCTGGGGACATTTAATCTGCACGCTTCGCTTCTTCCCCAATACAGGGGTGCTGCACCAATAAACTGGGCAGTGATTAACGGAGAGAGTGTCACAGGTGTAACCACCTTTATGATAGATGAAAAGATAGATACCGGAGAGATACTTCTCTCCAGAGAGTGTGCGATTGAGAGGGGCGAGAGTGCCGGAGAGCTTCACGATAAACTGATGGTTATCGGCTCAGAGCTGGTAGTTGAAACAATTGATGCAATTATCTCAAATAGAGCAGAGAGAACTGTGCAGAGCAGCCTCATTACCGGGGAGAGTACTCTCCGCGAAGCTCCAAAGCTCACTAAAGAGAGCTCAATAATAGACTGGCAACAGAGCAGCACTCAGATATATAACCTAATCTTGGGATTAAGTCCCTATCCTTGTGCAAACTCCGTTTTGACCTGGAGAGACAAAACTATACCGGTAAAGATCTATTCGGCTATAGATGAGTACTCTATTGATCAAAATTCGATAATTCCCGGCAATTTAAAACCCGGGGAGATAGAGTCGGATAACAAGAGCTTTCTCAGAGTAGGGTGCGGTAAGGGGAGCATAAAGATAACATCCATTCAGGCAGCAGGAAAGAGAAGGCTGGAAATACGGGAGTTTCTATCCGGGGTAAGAGAGATTGGTTTATATAAATTCAACTGAAAATGGAGGAGATTATTATTCTCTCAGACGGGGAGTTTCCAACTCACGAGATTCCTTTCCGGAAGCTACAAAATGCCTCTATGATAGTCTGTTGTGATGGCGCAGCAGCAAAACTTCTATCCTGCGATATTACCCCTGACTTTATTGTGGGTGATATGGACTCTCTGGATCTATCTCTGTGTGAAAAATATAGTAACATTATTATAAAATCTGATTGCCAACAGACTAACGACCTCACAAAGGCGTTCAACCACTCCCTTACACTTAATCCATCCCGAATAATAATCTTGGGCGCAACCGGGCTAAGAGAAGATCACACCCTTGGAAATATCTCTCTACTATCGGATTACTCACTTATGAGTAAGGTCCAGGTAGAGTTGTGGAGCAACTCGGGCAGGTTTATCCCGATTAACTCCGGTGGAATTTTTTATGCAACAATAGGCAGCCAGGTCTCAATCTTTGCCCTGGATTGCAATATTAAGATAAAATCCAAAGGTCTAAAATACCCATTAGATGACGTTACATTTGACAACTGGTGGAGAGGCACCCTTAACGAGTGCGTTGATGAGACCTTTGAATTGATCTTTGATAAGGGTCGTCTACTTCTCTTTATCACCTACTGATAAAAAAAAGACGCCTCTGTGTAAGGCGTCCTGATAATCTGGTGCAGATGGTTTAGTTGATCAACTTGTTAATCTCTGAGCCGGCTTTAAATCTAACCACTTTTTTAGCAGCTATTTTGATTTTCAATCCGGTACGTGGGTTTCTGCCGTTACGAGCAACTCTGCTGGTTACCGAAAAAGAGCCGAAACCTACGAGTGTAAGTCTGTCTCCTTTTTTCAGAGAGTCTGCGGTTACATCGATAAATGCATCCAACGCTTTTTTTGCATCAACTTTAGTAATTTCTGCCTTAGCTGCGATTGCGGATATTAGTTCTGCTTTATTCATAATTTATTGTTTAGGATGTTGAGTCTATTGGGTTTAGTGCAAATATATAGCGATTAATTCTTATAAACAAATTATTTAGGAATTTATTTGTCAAAAAAATATGAAATTATTGGAGAATATTCTTCTCTTAA
Organism: uncultured Muribaculaceae bacterium; assembly: GCA_964351405.1. Lineage (GTDB taxonomy): Bacteria > Bacteroidota > Bacteroidia > Bacteroidales > UBA932 > Bact-08. The sequence continues at coordinate 104,900 of CAYGOE010000002.1, forward strand.
TCTTGACTTTATATCAAAACTTGAGAAAATCGGTTAAAAACAATAAAAATTTGTAATCTCTCCTGATTAGAACAACATTTTAGAGCCCCTCTTTAACTATTTTTTGCTCAAGAATTGCAATTTTTTCAAGCAAGCTCTTGTAATCTTCACTTTCGGGAAACATAGGCCTGTGGCTCCTCATTAAGTTGATTTCATTTATCTGTTTCATAATTTTATCGCAGCTGCTCTCCAGTGCAAATGAGCAGAACTGCTCCCAAATGTAGTTGACAGCCTCTTTTGAGGGATGAATCATATCCTCTGCATAAAAGCGGTAGTCTCTGAGCTGATCCATAAAAATCTCGTAAGCCGGAAAGTAAAAGATGTTTGTGAATCTCTTCACAAGTATCTCCGTTGCAAGGAGAAGTCTAGCTTTACTTAGTTGATTACCGTTCGCTCCATCCTTAAGGTGCCTTACCGGGCTTATAGTAATTATCCACCTCTTATTCGGGTTGGCCTCAATAGCGGGTGAAAGAGCCTCAACAATCTCATCTACCTCCATAGTGGTTCTCTCAAAAAAAGAGTGGGGCAACTTGTGACAGTTGGAGACAATTTTCCCCCCTCGTTTCTCCCGATATACCCAGGATGTACCCAGCGTTAATATAATCCATCTGCAGTTTTTATAATGATTTGAAACGCTCATTAGAGTCGAGTTGTTCTGAGATAGAAACTTTTTTTTAGAGGTGGATGCAAATTCACTCCCGTGAGAGAAGCTCTTGTAGATATCTCCTGCCTTAATAAGCTCTTCCTCTGTGAAGAGCTCACAAGTGTCAATTCTGCTCAGGCTGCTTGATATTGACCCGGGGTTAAAAAGCACACCAAAAGGGTTTACTACAACTTTAAAGCGGAGCTGCTCCATCTTTGCACCAATCTCCGCTGCGAAACACGACCCCATAAAGATAATACCATCTTTGTAGTTGATCCTATCTTTTAGTGGCGAAATTAAAACCTCTGTTTGCCATCTCATAAGTCACTTTATTAAATTTGCATAGGTAACACTCTCTTTTATCTTTGACAATCCGGCCCTAAAAAGTGGCGATTTTGAGAAGTGTGCTCTAAACTCCTCCTCTTCCATTGACAACCAGTCAGCTGCACTTATCTCAACGGAAGTTCTGCCCTGTTGAATAGCAAACGGGAGAAACTCCTGCCAGTTTGTTGGCTCCCCCTTAGAGGACCACGGGCAGATATCCATACATATCTCGCATCCGAAAATATTATCCTCTCTTATATGAGGAGAAGAGGATAACCTCTCTCCAAGAGGAGACTCTATCGTATTATAGGAGATACATCTTCTTGCATCCATTTCAAACGGAGCTATTAATGCTCCGTTGGGGCAGGCCTCTATACATCGGGAACACTTTCCGCATCCGTTTGATACTTTTTCAATAGAGTACTTAAGACGGATATCTGCAATGATTATCCCTATTAGGGTATGCAAACCTTGAGTTTTACTAATCAAAAAGGTGTTTTTGCCTATAAACCCCAAACCGGCTTTTACTGCTAAAGCTCTTTCAAATATGGGTGCAGAGTCGGTGAAGACTCTATAATTCATTTGAGGATAAAGTTCTTTTATCTTCTCTGCCAGAGTCCGGAGCCGACTCTTTACAAAATAGTGATAGTCCAGGCCATATGCATATGATGAGATCTTTGGGAAGTGCTTCTGCTGCCTGAGTGGAGGCTTGTATGGAATCAACAGAACCATCACACTTTTTGCTCCATCCAGCAATAGTGAGGGGTCTTCCCTGATATTCATATTTGCAGCAAGATATCTCATAGAGCCGTGATACGATTTTGAGACAAAACTCTCCAACCTGGAGAGCTCTGATGCCATTTTCTCTACAGCCACAGCACCATATCCTGCAAAACCAAGCCGGATTGCAAAATCGTTAATACATATATGTAACTCATCGGGACTCATCTCACAAAATTAATTAAAGGAAAAGAGAAAATATCTATAAATTTATTACTTTTGCTGCGCTTTTTGCTTACGGAATTTATTTAAAATTATTATAGAATGAACATTTTAGTAGTTGGAGCCGGAGGACAAATCGGAACTGAACTTATTCCTCATCTTCAGTCACTCTATGGCGAAGATAATGTAATAGCAGCAGATCTCAAAAAGGATTCCATTTTACGGCTTGGAGAGAGCTGCAGAGCAATAACACTTGATGCACTCGATATGGAGTCTTACAGAGAGGTTGTATCCAAATATGGTATCGGCAGAATTTACAATCTGGTTGCACTGCTCTCTGCTACCGGTGAAAAAAATCCTCATCTGGCCTGGGAGATAAATATGGGGGCTCTGCTAAACTCTCTAGAACTTGCAAGAGAGTTCAGCTGCTCGGTGTTCACTCCAAGTTCAATCGGGGCGTTCGGACACTCAACCCCACATATCAACACACCTCAGGATACAGTAATGAGGCCAAACACCATATACGGTGTATGTAAAGTAGCAGGTGAGTTGTTGAGTGACTACTACTATACCCGTTTCGGAGTGGACGCTCGCAGTGTAAGGTTTCCGGGAATAATCTCCAACGGAGCTCTCCCCGGGGGTGGAACAACAGATTATGCCGTTGAGGTCTTTTATGAGATTCTCAAAACCGGACACTACACCTGTCCGATCCCGGAGAATACATTTATGGATATGCTCTATATGCCCGATGCTCTCAATGCCTGTACACAACTTATGGATTGTGATCCAACCAACCTTGTTCACCGTAACAGTTTTAATGTAACTGCAATGAGTTTTTCCCCAAAAGAGCTTTTTGCTGCAATTAAATCAAGGGTACCGGCTGCAACATTCAAATATGAGGTAGACCCGGTTAAGGATAAGATATCTGCCTCCTGGCCAGACTCAATGGATGACTCTTGTGCCCGAAAAGAGTGGGGCTGGAACCCAATCTGGAATCTGGAGCTGATGGTGGATGATATGCTAAAAGCAATCTCGCTTAAGCTAAAGAGATAGGGATTACTGAATTTAATATGGTTGCACCGGAATAGTTAAAAAGAGCTATTTTGGTGCAATTCTGTATAAAAAGAGAGCTATGAGTGCATATAGCATATTTGGAACCCATATTGCAACAAATACAGGCAGTGCACCTACGTGGACAAACATCTGACTGAACCTTAAAAAGAGGATATAGGAGAAGCTTAACATCAGACCAACTCCCATATTTATACCTATTCCCCCCTTTCTTTTTCTGGCAGATAGTGAAACACCTATCAGTGTAAGAATAAAGGCAGAGAATGGTAATGCAAACCTAGTGTGTTTCTCAATCTGAGAATAGATAACCCTTTTGTCTCCTCTCATCTTTTGTGTGCGGATAAGATCATTAAGCTCTGAGTAGTTATAGGACTCAACAATATTATCTCTTCTGTTAAGATCATTTACGGTGAGATTAATAACCGTATCCAGAGTCTCTCCCTGTGTTATCTTTTGAACTGCAGAGCTATTGTCTCTAATGTAGTATTTGTATAGTTTCCACCCTTGAAAAGTTGTATCCCAGATGGCTGTTTCGGCTGTAAGCTTTGATAGAATCTTGTGTCCTTCTATTGTCTCCAGTGTGAATTTTGAGGCAATGTTGCTCCAGCTGTTAAAGGTCTCCATATAGACATAGTTTCCGGGAGAGAGTTGCAGGTGAATATCTCTGTTTGTGTTTATAAATTTGTCCTTAATGTATCTGTCGGTGAAATCCAGGCGAACTCTATTTGCCGGAGGGATAACAAAGAGGTTTAGAATCAGACTGAATATTGCAATACCCAGGGCAGATATAAAATAGGGATAGAGCATCCGCTTAAAGCTTATACCACCTGCCAGTATCGCAACAATCTCGCTGTGAGAGGCCAGTTTTGAGGTAAAAAAGATAACAGCTATGAATATGAATAGGGGGCTGAACATATTCATAAAGTAGGGGATAAAATTGCCGTAATACTGGACCACTATTGCCTGCAGAGAGGCCCCCTTCTCGACAAAATTATCTATCTTCTCGCTTACGTCAAAAATAATAACTATTCCGATAAATATCAGAATGGCAAAGAAGTAGGTTCCAATGAACTTCTTTATTATATATCTGTCAATAATATTGAACCTGGAGCTCATCTCTAAAGTTTAGATTCCAATTGTTTAACATAAGAGTTTTTCCACTCCCGGAAAGTGCCTCTTCTTATCTGCTCCCGTGCATCTTTTACAAGCTTCAGATAAAAAGCAAGGTTGTGCTCGCTGGCTATCTGTGCTCCCAAGATCTCTCCCGAGACAAACAGGTGTCGCAGATATGCCTTCGAATATGCTGAGTCTACAAATGAGGTGCCATTTTTATCTATAGGGGAGTAGTCATCTGCCCACTTCTTGTTTCTTATGTTAATCATCCCCTGTGAAGTGAAGAGCATACCGTTTCTCGCATTTCTTGTAGGCATCACACAATCGAACATATCAACTCCTCTATCTATCGCCTCCAGAATATTTGCCGGAGTTCCTACTCCCATAAGATATCTTGGTTTATGAGCAGGGAGCAGCGGCTGGAGAACCTCTAAAATCTGATACATTACCTCTGCCGGCTCTCCTACGGATAGCCCTCCAATTGCATACCCACCCCTGTCAAGCGATACAGCGTGCTCTGCTGCCTCTGCTCTAAGGTCCGGGAATACACATCCCTGGATAATGGGAAAGAAGGTCTGAGAGTGGCCGTAAAGTGGCTCTGTGTTGTCGAAACGGGTAACTCCCCTCTGAAGCCACTGCTGAGTCAGTTTTAGGGATTTTTTTGCATACGCGTGGTCTGAGTTCCCGGATGGGCACTCATCCAGAGCCATTATAATATCGGCACCAATAACCCTCTGAATATCCACAACACCTTCAGGAGAGAAAAAGTGTTTTGACCCGTCAATGTGAGAGCGGAAGGTACACCCTTCTGCAGTAAGTTTGCGGTTCTCGGCAAGTGAGAATACCTGATATCCTCCGCTATCGGTAAGAATGGGCCTCTCCCACGAAATGAACTTGTGGAGTCCTCCGGCTCCGGCAATTATATCCAGCCCGGGTCGAAGGTATAGATGGTAGGTATTGCCCAGAATTATCTGAGCTTTAATATCTTCTTTTAGATCTCTGTGATAAACTGCTTTTACGGAACCCACAGTACCAACGGGCATAAAAATGGGAGTCTCAACAACTCCGTGATCTGTATAAAATAGTCCGCATCGTGCAGAGGAGTGCGGGTCTTGCGCTATCTTTTCAAATCTCATATTCTTTTATAAACAACCTTCAAAGATAATAATATAATAGCTATATTTGTTCCTCATTGCAAATTCAAAAATTTAAACAGGTGAAAAGATTCATTTTAGTTTTAACGATTTCTCTCTTTGCGATATCGTTGCTTAAGGCACAGGAGAGCAATAATCCACAGACATCAACAGTGGCTGCCCAACAGGAGATTTCCGAAGTACCTGCAGTTGCAATAAACCCATATAAAGATATTCTGGCAAAAAAGGAGTTGACCTTCAACATCTGGTCAATTTTAAGAGGAGTATTCGGTATGGCTTCGCTTATCTTTATTGCGTGGCTTTTTAGCCTGGACAGAAAAAAGGTAAACTGGAGAACTGTAGGATTCGCACTCTCAATGCAGTTTGTTATTGCAATTTCGGTTATCGCTTTCCCTGCCGTTCAATCAATTTTTGAATTTTTGGGGGGGATCTTTGTTGCGGTTCTGGACTGGACTAAGGCCGGCTCAACATTTCTCTTCGGTTCATTAATGAATATTAACAGTTTCGGATTTATTTTCGTACTCCAGATACTCCCAACCATAATATTTTTCTCTGCTTTGACCAGTCTCTTTTTCTATCTGGGTATTCTTCAGAGAGTTGTTTGGGCAATGGCTTGGCTGCTTTCTAAGACACTCAAACTTACCGGAGCTGAGTCACTCTCAACAGCCGGCAATATATTTCTGGGTCAGACAGAGGCCCCGCTAATGGTTAAGGAGTACATCCCTAAAATGACAAAGAGTGAGATTATGCTCATTATGACAGCCGGGATGGCCACTATGGCAGGAGGGGTGTTGGCTGCATATATCGGAATGCTTGGAGCAGGAGATAAATTAATGGAGCTGGAGTTTGCAAAGCACCTTCTCTCGGCATCAATAATGGCCGCCCCGGGGGCGATTGCCATTGCAAAAATACTTAAACCTCAGACCGAGGAGATTGACAACAGCGTAGAGGTTCCAAAGGAGAAGATAGGTAAGAATGTACTGGATGCTATCTCCAACGGGACAACAGAGGGTCTTAAACTAGCCGCCAATGTTGGCGCAATGTTGCTGGTATTTTATGCCCTTATTGCAGGATTTAATACCATTTTTCTTAAAGTCGGTGAACTTATCTCTTTAAATCCGGTTATTGCAGATTTTACCAATGGAAGATATGAGGGGCTCTCCCTTCAATTTCTTCTTGCATATCTTTTTGCACCCATTATATGGCTAACAGGGGTATCCGGCTCAGATCTTGACCTGGTAGGCCGACTTCTGGGAGAGAAGCTCATTATGACCGAGTTTATCGGTTACCAAAGCCTGGCAGAGATGATTCGTACAGGAGTATTCGTCTCTACAAAATCCATAATAATGGCTACCTATATTTTATGCGGATTTGCCAACTTTGCCTCTATTGGAATACTAATTGGCGGAGTGGGTGGTATGGCAAATAACCAAAAACCTGTTTTATCTGCATTCGGTTTTCGGTCTCTACTCGGTGCAACTCTAGTAGCGCTGATGTCTGCTGCGATGGTTGGTATGCTAATAGCTTAACTTTACTATTATCTTCTCGCGCATTTAGGTAGTTTCCCAGTCTCAATTGATGATGGATCATTCCCATCTACGCACTCAACAGGATCGCAACAGGTGATACAAACCCGTTTAATTGCCTTAAAGCCTATCAGCTTTACATCTGTAGAGTAAAAGCCATCTTTAACCGGCTCCTGCCTCATAAGATCGGTACTGAGGTATTTTTTGTTATCGTCAGAGAATATAGTAACCACGTTTGCAGATGAGGATAACATATTTTGGGCAATTAATGCTCCTATGAAATTTGCTCCTGAAGATATCCCAACAGCAAGTCCCAACTCCGAAGATAACTTCTGGGCCATAATAATTGAATCCCCGTCATCTACCTGTATAACCTCATTTAGCTCGTTGAGTTTCACAATCTCCGGAATAAACTCATCTGATATCCCCTGAATCCTGTGGCTGCCCACCTTGTATCCTGTAGTAATAGTTGGTGAGTTGGCAGGCTCCAGGGGATATAGCTTGATCTTAGAATTCATTCTTTTCAGATATCTCCCAGTGCCCATAATTGTTCCGCCGGTTCCTACTCCTGCTACAAATGCATCCGGTACAATATTGTGAAATTTTAGTTGATTCCATATCTCGGGCCCTGTGGTTTCGAAATGGGCCTGCGGATTGTACTCGTTTGAAAACTGTCTTGGGAGAAATGAGTTCTCTGTCTTTGCAGCAAGCTCTTCGGCCATTCTAATACTCCCAAGGAACCCACCCTCCTCTTTAGTAACCAGATTAATCTTTGCCCCAAGGCTCTGAATGAGGCTGTATCTCTCTGTACTCAACCAGTTTGGCATAAAAATAACAACTGAATGCCCCAATGCTTTGCCCAGTGCACAAAATGAGATTCCTGTGTTACCGCTTGTAGCCTCTATGATTGAATCTCCAGGTTTAATAGCTCCTGTTTCGTATGATTTTTTCAATATTGCATAAGCCATCCTATCTTTTATACTACCTGTCATATTAAGATTTTCTGACTTGGCATAGACAACTCTCTCCTCTCCTTTATACAAGAACATAATTTCAAGAAGTGGAGTATTTCCCACCAAACTTTTAAGGTTTTCAATTTTCATATTTTCAGTATTATCTGTTATTTCCTTTATAAGTACAATTTATACTGGGCTTACCCTGAACAAAAATAGCATAAATCTGCTGATAACCCTGCAATAAACGGTGAGAAGTTGTACATATGAAGTGTTGTTGTAATACGTTGCGGGAAGTGCTCATAAAAAAAGAGTGACCAAAATTTGGCCACCCTTTTTCTCATTTTGTAAGAAACTACGCTTTTGTCTCTCTCTGTTCATCGGTTGCTTCAGCTGTCGATGATTCAACGTCAGGAGACTCAACTGCAGGTGTATCTGTAACTTCTGATTTTGCAACAGGCTCTTCAACCTTTTTTGCAACCTCTTCGCTCTTTGCTGCTTTCGGAGCTTTTTTTGTCTCCTTCTTTGCTGCTGCCGGCGCTGCTGCCTCGGCTGCATCTTTTTTGGCGCGTCCGCGACGTGTAGTGCTCTTTTTAACCTCCGGTTTGGCGGTGGTTGCCAAAGCTGCTTCGTTAAAGTCTACAAGCTCTATTATTGCCATTTCTGCTGCATCTCCTTTACGGAATCCGATTTTGAGAACTCTGGTATATCCACCCGGACGATCTGCAATCTTTGGCGCTACTACGCGGAAAAGCTCTGTTACTGCCTCTTTTTGTTTAAGATATGCAAAAACAGTACGGCGAGAGTGAGTAGTGTCATCTTTTGATTTGGTAATCAATGGCTCTACATATACTCTCAGCGCTTTAGCTTTAGCCAGAGTTGTCTCGATTCTTTTGTGTTCAATAAGAGACGACGCCATATTTGCCAACATCGCTTTACGGTGTCCGCTCTTACGGCCTAAGTGATTAAAGTTTTTATTATGCCTCATTTTTCAATAC
>CAYGOE010000003.1:0-102832 GCA_964351405.1 uncultured Muribaculaceae bacterium
AGTTTAATATTAATAATATATATGTAATCAGATGCAATTTAACGCATCAGTAGTAATGACAAATATAGGAAAATGGTTTAACAAAAATCTAGAGAATAGAGAACTGTGCCTGTGCCCCAAACGAGAGGTACTTAAGATCCTGAACAAAGAGTTGAAGATAGAGGTATTTGAAAATTAAAATATTGCCCCCAAGATTAAAGTTTCTGGTATCGTATTCGGCAATCAGATTGAGTCCTTTGTAGAAATTTGGAGAGAAAGAGACACCTGTAGAAAGAGGAAAGTTAATAGTCTGTTTTGTACTTGATAACATATTGTAGGCTGCGTGAACCCCAATTTTATTGCCTGAAATATCAATATGCTTACTTAAAGCAAGGTAATGAGTGCCAAAATATTTATTGCCTGCACCGGGGTCAAAAAGATTTGATGTAGCAGATGTAAGTACATCGTTTGACCCTATTACAACAGATGGCCAATATTTTCCCTCTTTTAAAATTCTAAATTTAAGACATACAGCCCTATCTACGTTGGTGAATTTCCCCTCGTTATAGAGATCAAATGCGGTGTTTGTTATTGAAACCTCAAGAAAAGGCAGGAATGTAATATTTAGATAAAAATTGAAGGTGTTATAATCCCAGGTCTCCGGGGTCATATTTGTGTTGAGAAAGTTTCCCCCGATCTTTACAGTTCCATCATTTGACATTACAGCTGAGGGGCTGTTGAGCAGTCCGCTTACCCCCATTGAGCTCTGCGGATACAAATAAACAGAGGAGGCAACGAGCAGTAGTGTCGCACATAGCCTCCTCATATTTAAAACAGTTAACCTCATAACAGGTTAAAGAGCCGTATTAATTAGTTCCTCCGCCACCACCGCCGTGAGTACCGTGTGTGTAGTGCATATCCACGTGAGTGAGAGTTATGGCTCCGGCAGATTTTACGATAATATCTATTAAAATAGTTGTACCTGTAGGTGAGGTGACGCTTACTGTGTATTTGTTACCGTCAATCGCTTGAATACCAGTTGTAACCAGTTTGTTGTCAGGAATAATAACTCTGTTAATGCCAATGCTCTCATTAACAATTGCAAAATCTGCAAGTGCACTATTGTTTCCATAATATGGTTTTATTGCATCTTCAATCCAGGTCTTAAGAGCTGTTGCGTCTGCTCCAGTAATACCTTTTGCTGTCAATGCAGTTGTGATGGGTGGATCAAACTTATAACCGTTTTTACGTTGAATCTGAATAGAGGTGATTGTAACAGGTAGCAAAGACCGGTTCTCTATACTGTTATTTACAACAGTAACACTCTCAAGAGTTGCTCCCATATATATTCTTGGAGTGCTTGAAGCTAGTTTATATACAGAGAAGTGGTTGATTGTAGTCCCATATTTATTGGTGGAAGTGTTGTAGGTAACAGGTTGTGTCTTGAGCTCCCACTGTCCGAGTGTTTCATTGTAGTATTCAAGTCGGATGTTTGTGAAGCGAAATCCTGTGAGAGGGTTATTCACAACAAGAGCAAGTGGATTGCTGAATTGTAAGCCGGATGGCTCGAAACGGAATACAGCAACACTAGGGTTATTTACTGTTCCGGATACTATATCCGGTGTTTTAACGGCAGTAATGTTAATAGAGCCTGTTACAGCTACCCCGTTTTTATCGGTTACAGTTGTACCGGTAGGAATACTTAGTGAGGCAGGGGTAGTTCCTGTGATATTGATTGTACCTCCACTTGCAGGAGTTATAGGAGTCACCCCAGGCACAAAAGGAACCATTGTAACACTTATGTTGTAAGTTAGGGTACTATTTAGAGGAGCTGCCTGAAACTCTATGCTGTAACTTGCATTAAAGAAATCCGCTCTGGAAAAGGCAAGAGTATATTTACCTGCTGTTGTAAGATCTTTGAACTCAAAGCTTCCGGTTGAATTAGTTGTTTGGCTTAAGATGCCCATTGATACAAGAACACCGGCAAGAGGGGCGTTTGTCTGCTGATTGAGAACTTGTCCCTTGATAGTGTACTTTGCCGGTAGTGGCTCAGGTGTAGGAACAGGCTTTTTCTTCTCACAAGATGTAAGTCCTGCGAATGAAACAATCAGTAATGCATAAAGCATTGTTCTGATTAACATAGTTATTTTTCTTCTTGCATTCATAATATTAAGTTTGTAGATATTATTTGCTATTTATTTAGTTATTGATTAAAATTCTGTTAAAAAAATTAAAGCTACTGCTCTCATCTGGAGATGTAAAGTACATTCTTCCCCTTTGAGGGTATGGTCTTGCTATATATTCAATAGAGAAATGATCTGCTGTGGATACTCTAACCCTTTTATTGCGATTGTGTTTATAAGGGGGAAGAGAAATTGAAAAAAAGAAGCCTCCATTTATGAGATAATCTTCATATTGAAGTGATTGGACGTAAAATCCAACCGCTGCATTTTTGAAGTATCTGATAATCTCGCCCCTTACTGCAAAATCATTCTCCAGGTATTGTGTCAAATTCAGGTTAAACAATATGTTTTTCGAAGGCATACTATAGTTTGCTCCAAATCTCCAACTTATTTGACCAAAATCATAGAACAACCATTTGTCAAAAAGTGGCAGTGACCATCCGGTCACACCTACCTGTCCGTATATACCGACAGATTTTGAAATTGGCTTGAAAATTTTGAGGTCACCCCCTGAACGGAACATATTGAAATTGCCAATAGTTGCGAGTAAGTGGATATTCCCCGGAATTTTTAGTTGCTGGCTGAATGTAAAGAATCCTGGCCTCACCCTACTCTCTTCATTTGAATATTCATCATAAACAGGAAGAATAATTTGAGCTGTTAACAAAGCTCCTCTCCACAAAGAGAGTTCCAAGGTAGGGTTGAGATTAAGTTGAAGCACATACATTCTGTCCAGACGTGAATTCTTGAATCGGAATTGTGGGTAGAATTTAAGATCTGCCCTCCATTTGCTTTCATTGTAAAATCGACCTTTCTTACCATCAATATTTGAAAGAACGTTTGTTTTCTCATTTATAAAGGGATCTGACCTCCAAATTATCTGCCCGTTATCCCCTTTGTTCTGTTTTGAAGAGTAATATTTGTAAACAGGAATACCTCTCTCTAAAAAAATAACCTCAATTTTGTCATTATTAAAGTCGTTACAGTGGATTTGAAAAACATCCCGAATAGCTTTAAAGGCCCTCTCTTTTGTAACGAATACAGTTCCTTCCAGATAAAATTGCTCTTTCCCTTGTTTGCTTATCTCTCTTACATTTTCAAACCCTGCTTTAATCAGTGCTTTTTCTATAACACTCTGACTATTTGCTGTAGAGGTTAAAAAGGTTAAAAAAATAACAGTAGCTACGAATTTAATACTAAATGTAAGCTTTTTATTTTTATGTTTCAACATACTGTTTTATTCGAATACCTTTTAATAGTATGATAAACTGAATATTAAACTACTAAAAATAGCCTCTTACAAATGTAAGTTTTTTTCTTGATTATTCAAATATTTTTTTAATTTTTAACAATTATTTAATATTCTATCAGTTGTAAGCCAAGTTGTAGTATCTAATTGTGTGGAATTAAGAGTGGTCATTCAAAATTTTAACTTACTTTTTGTACTATCAGTTTTTACTTAATAAACATCATTGAATATGGAGAGCATTAGTTTATCTTTGCACTAAAATTAATTGAAATGGGAAATACAATCAAAATATATTCGCCGGAAAGCTCTCAAACTTTATATATAACATTAGCAGAAAGCTCTGTAAAGGCAGGTTTTCCATCGCCTGCAGAAGATCACTCGGAGTTAAAACTGGATCTTAACAAAGAGCTGATAAAAAATCCCTCCTCTACATTTTTTGCTCGTGTCAGCGGAGAGAGTATGATTGACGACGGGGTTGACAATGGAGATCTTCTGGTTGTGGATAAATCTATTGCACCTTACGATGGCTCAATGGCTGTATGCTATATCGATGGTGAGTTTACTCTCAAGCGTGTAAAAATAGATAAAGAGTCTGTAACACTTATACCGGCAAATTCAAAGTTTAACCCAGTAAAAATTGATGAAGGAAGTGATTTCCAGATATGGGGTGTTGTGCGATATTTAATAAAAAAACTATAATTAATTGGAATTGAGTTATTATGAACTTTATTAAATACGCTTTCAGATCTATTTTTTTTATCTATATCTTAATAATACTATTTGCATCTCTCTACTCTTTCAAAAACACCTCTGTAGACCTCTCAGGTTTTATACTTGGAATAAGAGCAGACAGGCTTATTCACTTTATAATGTTTCTACCGTTCCCTCTCTTTGCCTGGCTTGCATTTGGAACAACTATAAAGAGACATACTCATAGGTTATCTATCTCTGTTCTTCTCATTTCGGGCCTACTAATCTCTACCATTACTGAAGTACTTCAAACTCTAAATCCGAACAGGGACTTTGACTATATTGATCTTATAGCCAATTACTCCGCAATAATTATAGGAACAACTTTGGTTGCACTAATAGAAAAATACGCAAAAAATGTTTGGCCTGGCAGATTGCAATAACTTTTATGTAAGTTGTGAAAGGGTTTTCAACCCCTCATTATGCGGCAAACCTGTAATCGTGTTAAGCAATAATGATGGTTGTGTCATTTCTAGATCACAAGAGGCTAAAAAGCTGGGGATTAAGATGGGAGAACCTCTTTTTAAAATAAAAAAAACAGTAGAGTCTGAGAGAGTTTATATCTACTCTTCAAATTTTGCCCTTTATGGCGATATCTCTTGGAGAATAATGGAACGGCTAAGGCAGATGGTTCCGGCAATTGAGGTCTATTCAATAGACGAAGCTTTTATTGATTTTCGCGGCATCTCCGATGATCAAGCATCCAAAATAGCCAAAAATATCTCTCCAACATTGCTTAGGGATGTGGGAATTCCTGTAAGCATTGGATTATCAACTACAAAAACATTAGCAAAGGTGGCTGCTAGGCTTTGTAAAAGATACCCAAAGCTCAATAACTGCTGCATTATGAACAATGCATCAGATATAGAAAAAGTGCTTGACAAATTTCCGGTTGAAGATATTTGGGGAGTAGGAAGAAGGTATTCAAAATTGCTTAACAGTGTGGGAGTAGACACAGCAAAAAAGTTTACTGAGTGTAACCCTCACTGGGTAAGGGATAAAATGAGCATTGTGGGTCTCAGAACCTGGAAGGAGCTTCAAGGGGAGCCGAACATAGGATTTGAAGAAAATTTAAATGACAAACAACAGATTTGCACAAGCAGAAGTTTTTCAAGTGATCTTTATGACCACGAAAAGGTTATTATGGCCATTGCAAAATTTGCATCATCAGGAGCAGAGAAGCTGCGAAAACAAAACGGAGTTACCTCACAGATACACATTTTTATACTGACAAACCCATTCAAGGAGGGTGTTAAGGAAGATTACCGTAGCATAGTTGTTCCTCTTAATTACCCTACAGACAGTACATTTGAAATTGTAAAAGCCAGTTGCAGTGCAGCATTGTCAATTCTTAAAAGTGGTTACGGGTATAAAAAGGCTGGAGTAATAATTACAGATATTACCAAAAAAGACGAGACTACAGGCTCCCTCTTTTGTGAAAAAGATCTCGGAAAAGAGAGTGAATTAATGAAAAGTCTTGATGAGATTAACCTTAAATATGGCAGAGATACTCTTGTAACGGCGGCTCAGGGTGTAGATAAAATTAAATACAATATGAATAATCTTTCTAAAAGATATACAACATCTTGGGAAGATATAATTAAAGTGAAAATTTAATTAAATAGACCCCGTATTCTCCAATTTCAAACTCAATATTTTTATTGGATGAGAGGTAATATTCTCCTTTGTCGTGGGTGAGAAGATTTTCTGTTTTGTAAACAAAGTCATCCAATAATTTCAGGTGTGCAAAAGCCTCTGATGGTATCTTTACTGCTGCTTTATAATATTTGTTTGAGAAATTAACCACTACAAGAACAAATGACTCTTCATAACTTCTGATAAATGAAAAAAGATGGTCGGGATTATAATATGATGAGGCTGGATTTGCGTATTGAAGGTCATATTTTTCGCCTCTGTTTACAGAGACCTCTTTTATTGCTATGTTTAACAACTCTTTGTATATCTCTCTAATCTTAGGATTTGACTCACCTGTCAGCCATTCCCGAACTGTCCTGACAGACCAGAAATCAAAAATTGAGCTTCTGCCGTCAACCTCACTGTAGCCTTCTGCATCCATTCCTCTCTCTCCAAGCTCCTGTCCAAAGTAGATCATAAATGCCGAACGGTTAAGCATAAGTGAAACAACCAGAGCAGGAATTGCTTTAAAGGGATTCCCTGCAAAAAAATCTGACGAAACTCTTTGTTCATCATGATTTTCTATAAAATTTACCATTCTGTCTTCACTCTCTCCCAATAGTTGCCAACAACGAGATATTGACCCTGCTCCTATCTCCTGCCTAATAACTGCTTTTAGAGTATCGTAAAGGCCAACCTTATCATAAAGGTAGTCAAATCCGCCCTTCTCAAAATATTCGCAATATCTATCAGGATCATATATTTCGCCTATAAACAATGTATCCGGAAACTGTTTCCGTATACGTTTTGTAACCCAACTCCAGAATTCAACCGGAACCATTCCTGCCATATCACAGCGAAAGCCGTCAACACCTGTTTTTAACCAGTAAATCAGAACATCCTCCATCTTAATCCAAGTGTCAGGAATAGGATAGAAATACTCTTTTTGTCCATCTTTATAATCTACACCGTAATTAAGCTTAACTGTTTCAAACCAGTCATTTAACGATGGATTAGGTACAAAACAGTCATTTCCGGTTGCCTTAGCAGGAGTCTCAATAAATTTTTCCAGAGAGGAATCTTCTGCAGGAGATACAAAAACAGAGTTTTCTAAGTAGTAAAAATTATTCATCGGGTGAAATGGATAATTTTTAAGGTCTCTCTCTCCAAAATCCTCAATCCCTTTTGGTTTTGCATCTGAATGATACTCTCTTGAAAGATGATTAGGTATAAAATCAATAATTACTTTGAGATTACATTCGTGAGATCTGAAAACAAGAGCTTTGAATTCATTAATCCTTTCAGGGATATCAAGTGAAAGTGTCGGTGATATATCGTAATAATCTATAATAGAATAAGGAGAGCCTGCGATTCCCTTAACAATCGAAGGGTGGTTGGCATATATTGAGAATGTAGGAAACGAGCACTTTGTCGCGTGCTCAATGACACCAGTATACCAGATATGGGTGCACCCAAGTGAGCTGATGTTCTTAAGAACCTCTTGGGTAAAAGCCTCCAATTTCCCGGAGCCGTTTATCTCATATGAAGAATTGGGAATACAATTTTTGTTTGTATTCCCAAATAATCTAGGTAGAACTTGGTATATAACAATCTTTTTCCGCAACTTCTTTACCAATTCAGTATTTTCTTGAAATCGTACTCTTCAGGTATTGGAATAAATTTCGAAGCATCTTTATAATCACTTTCGTTTATATAATGCATTATATTGTTAATTATAGCTTTGACTCTGTCAGATTCTAAACTGACCCCTCTAGGCAAAATCTTTCCGGTTTCTGAATCCTGAATATCTTTCAAGTATAATGGTTTCACCTTTCCAAGGTGATCTATATATACCATACATCCAGACTTTCCCTCTTCAAAAAGCTGATAGACACCTATTCCGAGTTCTGTGCAATAAACAAGATCGTATGCACTTGGTGACTGGCATCTTAGCTCATAACCGAGCTCAACAGGCCTAGACTTTGTCTTCAATCCAAGAGATTTCAACCTCTCCTCTAACAGTTCGTTAAAGATATGAGCTTTTGAGACTTTCCCAAGCTCCGGGTGACCGTGATCATCATAAGAGAATGTTACCCCTGATTTTTTTAACTCCTCTTCGCTCAGTTCGTGAAAAACCCCCTCAGAGATCATTACTGCTCCATAATTAATCCCTAGTATTAATCGTTTAACTATTGAAGATACAGCAAGTTTAACTATCTTATCTATAGTTATTGTAGTCTTATTAAACATCTCAGGAATAACAATCATTGGGTAGTGTGCTGCGGAGCCTATACCGAATGCAAGGTGACCGGCTGACCTTCCCATTGCACAAACAACAAACCAATTATTGCTGGTTCTTGCATCTTCATAAATTGTAGTTGCAAGTCTGGCTCCCTCAGATTTCGCAGACTCATATCCGAATGTAGGTCTTTGAAGAGGTAGTGGCAGGTCATTGTCAATGGTTTTGGGAACGTGAATGTTTGAGACCTGATGATTGTGCTCTACGAGAAATTTGGCCACTCTGTTTGCAGTAGAGGCTGTGTCATCCCCTCCAATTGTGACTAATAGCTGAATGTTGTTCTCTTTAAAAAAGTTGAGGTTGAAGTTTTTTTCAAAATCCTCTTTTGTAGGTTTATATCTGCTCATTACCAGAAATGAACCACCTCTGTCGAATATTGAGTCAGCAAGCAGAAAGTCCATATCTGAAAATTTCGGGTTCTCAGAGAATATACCTTTGTAACCGCCGTGAAGCCCTAAAACGCGATAACCATTTGAAATAAAGGTTTTTGTAATGCTACCGACAACCGTATTCATTCCTGGTGCCGGCCCTCCTCCTGTTAAGATAACAATTGATTTTTTCATCATAATACATATTGAGTGGGCAAAGGTAATAATAATTAAAAAAAATGTAAATTTGTAGATACAAAAATGAAAATTTCAAAAGAGCAGGCCAAATACAGAATCTCATTTCTAAGAGACGAGATTAATAAACATAACAGACGCTATTACATAGATAATCAGCCGTCTGTATCGGATTTTGAGTTTGATCTGCTAATGCAGGAGCTTCAAACCCTGGAGGCAAAATTTCCACAATTATCGTCAGAAGACTCACCCACTAAAAAAGTTGGCAGTGACTTAGCTTCATTATCTGAGAACGGAACTTCAGATGTGGTGAAGAGCATCAACACAGATAGACCTCCGAAGGAAACTCCGCTCTCTAATCTGTTTCGTCAAATAGCACATAAGTACCCTATGTTATCCTTAAGTAACACTTATGATAAAGAAGAGTTAATATCTTTTAATGAGAGAGTTGAACGTATATTGGGAGCTAAAACTGAGTATGTTTGTGAATTGAAAATTGATGGTACAGCTATCTCTCTATCATACAAAAATTGCAGATTAGTTAGTGCTGTGACAAGAGGAGACGGTACAGTCGGGGATGATGTTACCGAAAATGTTAAGATGACAGGAGCTGTACCTCTTGAAATTCCAATAAGCTCTCCGGTCAGAAATTTTGAAATTCGAGGCGAAATTTATATACCTTGGGACTCTTTTGACCTTTTAAATAAAAAACGTGAAGCTAATGAAGAGCATCTATTTGCAAACCCCAGAAATGCAGCTGCAGGCTCATTAAAATTGCTGGACTCTTCTGAAGTTGCCTCTAGAGGATTAAAACTCATTTTATATAGTATAATAACAGATGCTCCATTTTTCCAGAGTCATTTAGCATCTTTACAGTGGGCGAAAGATTGCGGTTTTCCTGTTTCTGAACACACTTTTCTCTGCAGTAGTATTGCAGATGTATTTGAGTATCTAGAAAAGTGGGACCTTAAAAGAAAAGAGCTGAACTTCCCGACAGATGGAGTTGTAATTAAAGTTAATAACATTGATTATCAAAATGCTCTGGGCATTACATCCAAGTTTCCAAGATGGGCTACTGCGTTCAAATTTAAAGCGGAACAGGCACTTACCAGGCTTATTTCCATAGATTATCAGGTGGGAAGAACAGGGGCAGTGACTCCTGTTGCAAATTTGGAACCGGTGATCCTTTCGGGAAGCACAGTAAGAAGGGCCTCCCTTCATAATTCTGAACAGATGAAAATTCTTGATATTCATATAGGTGATATGGTTTTTGTTGAAAAAGGAGGAGAGATTATTCCAAAAATTACAGGTGTAGAGATTTCACAAAGAGATAACAGTGCTATAACTCCTCAATTTCCCGAAAATTGTCCGGACTGCGGAGCTGAACTTATTAAAGATAGTGAAGAGGCAAAGCATTTTTGTCCAAATAGTGAGCAGTGTCCTACCCAGATTAAAGGGAGGTTTCTTCATTTTTCCGGAAGAAAAGCGATGAATATTCTAATAGGAGAGGCTACAATAGAGCAGATGTACAGGTTGGGTTATCTTAAGAGACTTCCGGATCTATATAAGATTGATAAAGACCAGCTTCTTAAGCTGGAGGGGTGGAAAGAGCGTTCTGCTGTTCGATTTGCCGAGAGTCTTAGGGACTCTTTAAAAACTCCTTTTTATAAAGTTTTGTACGCATTAGGAATCAGACACGTAGGGGAGACAACTGCCAAGATTTTGGCTAACCATTTTGGTAACATAGACAATATTAGCAGAGCTTCAAAAGAGGAGCTGCTATCTGTCGGTGATATAGGAGAAATTGTAGCTGATTCAATTTTGAACTACTTCAGTAAAGAGATAAATATTAACACTATTGAAGAGTTTAGAGAGATAGGAGTAAAGATGAGTAATGAGGAGATTCAAAACTTGGTATCTGAGAGGCTAAAAGGGATGAGTTTTGTAGTATCAGGGAACTTCTCTGTTTCTAGAGAAGAGCTTAAACATTTAATCGAAATAAATTCGGGAAAAAACATTAGTTCAGTATCTTCAATAACAACATATATGATTGCAGGAGAGAGAATGGGTCCCTCTAAATTAGAAAAGGCTAAAAAGTTAGGAGTTACCATCATAACTGAAGAGGATTTTTTTAAATTAATAAAATAAATCACTAACTTCACGCTTTATATAATGTTTAATTAAATTTAGCTAAATATATGTAGATGAAAAAGATAGTTGTAAGCAACAGAGTATATTATATTGGCACAAATGACAGGAAAAAATCTCTCTTTGAGAATAACTGGCCCCTTCCCTATGGAGTCTCCTACAACTCATACATAATTGCAGATCAAAAAAGCGCACTAATTGATACTCTTGAGTTCGGATCAAAAGATAACTACCTTGAGGTAATAGAGTCTATTCTGGAAGGTAAGGGTTTAGATTATTTGATAGTTAACCATATGGAGCCGGATCATTCAAGTATGATAGGCTGGGTCCAAAAAAGATACCCTTCTGTTAAAATTGTAACAAACAATAAAGCTTTCAAGATGCTTAACGCCTTTTTCGGTGTTGAAAGTGAGTCAATATATGAAGTAAAAGATGGCGATGTGCTTGACTTAGGTTTTCATAAGTTAAAATTTGTAATGACACCTTGGGTTCACTGGCCGGAAACTATGATGACCTATGATACTACAGACGGAATTCTCTTTTCGTGTGATGCATTCGGCTCATTCGGAACCCTTGATGGGGGTATATTTGACGATGAGATTAACTTCTCCTTTTACCAAGATGAGATGAGAAGATACTACTCAAATATTGTTGGCAAATATAGCCATATGGTACAGAAAGCTTTTTCAAAACTATCCGGCACAGATATCAGATGTATCGCACCGTCTCACGGACCTGTATGGAGGAGAAATCCATCTCGCGCAATAGAGTTATACAATAAATGGAGTCTGCACGAATCAGAAGAGGGAGTAGTGATAGTCTTTGCATCTATGTATGGTAACACTGAGAGAATGGCAGACTATGTTGCCCGATTAATCTCTGAAAGAGGGATCAAGAATATTCGTATCTATGATGTCTCAAAAACACACGTCTCTTTTATTTTAAATGACATCTGGAAGTATAAGTCTGTTATTCTGGGTTCAAGTGCATACAATTCCGGGATGCATCCTATGATGTTGCACCTATGTAACGAACTTGAAGTCCTCAATCCTAAATTTAAAAACTATGCACTCTTTGGCTCATTCAGTTGGAGTGGCGGTGGGCTGAAATCACTTGAATCATTCGCATCAAATATGGAGTGGACGCTAGTAGCACCTCCCGTTGAACTGATGGGATCTCCTGATGAAGCTAAGATGGTCGGATTTGCTGAAATTGCATCAAATATTATTTGATTGCAGCTGTAAAATTTTCTGACTTTGTAATTTTTAATAAATTGTAGTATGGAGATTGGCAAAAGACTAATAATTGAAAAGCTTGTAACGGAAAGCGATACAGCTGCATATTATGGCTCCGGTCTACTTCACGTATTTGCTACTCCAGGGATGATAGCACTTATGGAAAAATCTGCACACCTCTTGGCTAAATTTTCTCTTCCAGTTAATCAGGACACTGTGGGCATTGAGGTTAATGTAAAACATATAAGAGCAACTCCTCTCGGAGCAAAGGTGTATGCAGAGGCCGAACTAGTTGAAATAGACGGGAAAAAATTAACATTTAAAGTTATGGCCTTTGATGATTCAGGAGAAATAGGAAGCGGAACTCACATCAGATACATTATTAACCCTTCCAAATATATGGGGAAGATCTCTTGAAGAAGTATGAAAAGATAGCGCACACTTATCAAAGGGTGTTAAAGTTTCTTATTACAGACATTTGGCACCTTGATATGTCTGAGCTCAGCATTTTGCGAGCCCGGATGGTTAAGTACTTGAAGGTGCTAATAATAACATCAAAAGGATTTACTAATGACAAGGTTGCCCTCCAGGCAACCTCATTAAGTTTCTTCTCAGCAATGTCGGTAGTCCCTTTTGTATCTTTAATGTTTGCCATTACCAATGGTTTTGGAATCGGAAAAAAACTGGAAGAGTTGTTATATAAATATTTTGAAGATAATGAAGATATAATATCATATATTGTCACTTTTGCAAATAATATCATATCCACCAGCCAGAATGGTCTCTTTGGAATAATTAGCTTCGTTTTTTTAATCTCTACTGTGGTGTTCTTAATGCTTAGTATCGAGAAATCATTCAACGAGATATGGAAAATATCCTCCGGAAGATCCTTTAAAAAAAGGTTAGCTTACTAT
Source organism: uncultured Muribaculaceae bacterium (assembly GCA_964351405.1). GTDB lineage: Bacteria > Bacteroidota > Bacteroidia > Bacteroidales > UBA932 > Bact-08. The sequence continues at coordinate 12,956 of CAYGOE010000003.1, forward strand.
TTTTTGCTACTGTTTGTCTCCCCTTTGGTTATTTTTGTTTTTCTAACTATGGGGCTGCTCTATTCAAATGCTCTTCAATCTATTGGTCTTGAAGTAGATAAATATATTCCTTTAACTTCAATCTTTACCTGGGTAGCTTCATATATGTTTGTAACAGTTGTATTTACAATAATGTATAAATATATTCCAAATACAAAAGTTAAACTGGCTGCTGCATTTAATAGTGCACTAATTCTTGCATTTGCTTTTATTGTGGTACAATTTTTCTATCTTGAAACACAACTTCTTGTTTCAGGATTAAGTGCAGTATATGGAGTTTTTGCTGCTATACCGCTTTTTCTTGTTTGGATGAATATTAGCTGGACAGTTATACTCTTTGGTGCAGAGCTCTCCCACGCATTTCAGAATGTGGATAACTATAAATATTAAATATTAGCTTAACTTACACAAATGTTCAAGTTAGAAAGGGAGAGTAATAGGGAAAAGCTTTACTAGAGTACTATGTTTACAGATAAGGATAATCAGTTAATAGATAAAGAATTTGAGATTCTTAGGCTTGCAAGTTTGAAGAGGTGTGCAAACCAGGGCGAGTATGAAATAGTACTAAAAGCTTTTGAATTTGCAAAAGCTGCTCATAACGGAGTCAGAAGAAGATCCGGTGAACCATACATACTACACCCTATTTCCGTAGCACAGATTGTAGTTCAAGAGATTGGGCTTGGATATAAATCAATTGTATCAGCCCTTATACACGATGTTGTAGAGGATACAGAGTATACAATTGAGGATATTGAAAGACTTTTTGGACCTAAGATAGCTTCACTTGTTGATGGTCTTACAAAAATTAAAAGTGCATTCGATTCAAAGACGTCAGGTCAGGCGGAGAATTTTAAAAGAATTCTCCTAACTCTCAATGATGATGTCAGGGTAATTCTCATAAAGCTTGCAGACAGGCTCCATAATATGCGCACTCTGGATTTTATTCCGGAGTATAAAAAGTCTAAAATATTAAGTGAGACTATGTATATTTTTATACCTCTTGCTCACAGGTTAGGTCTCTACAGCATAAAATCTGAGTTTGAGAATATTTGGCTATATCATACAATACCATCTGAATACGAAAATATTCAGTCCAGGATTGCAAAAACAGTTGCTGAGAGAGGATGCGCAATGGATGAGTTTATTGAACCAATTGCCGAGAGTCTTAAGCAGGCCGGATATAAGTTCATTATTACCAAAAGAACTAAAACTCCCTACTCTATCTGGAGAAAGATGGAGACCAAATCAATCCCTTTTGAGCAGATATATGATCTATACGCTGTGAGGATAATCTTTGATTCTAAAGAGGATCAACCGGAGAGGATTCAGTGTTGGCATATTTATTCACTAATTACCGAACTATATCTATCAAAGACAGACCGAATAAGAGACTGGGTAAGCACTCCCAGAATTAATGGATATGAAGCCCTTCATTGTACAGTTATGGGTCCCCAGGGTAACTGGGTGGAGATCCAGATTAGATCAAGCCGAATGAATGAGCTTGCAGAGAGAGGTGTTGCTGCTCACTGGAGTTACAAAGGTGTGGGCTCTCCAAGTGAGAATGATATGGACAAATGGCTTAATATGGTTCGCGAGGTACTTGAGAATCCGGATTCCAATGCACTTGAGTTTCTGGACCGCTTCCATTCAGACTTACTATCTTCCGAAATATATGTATTCACTCCCAAAGGAGAGTCCAAAACCTTGACCAAAGGATCTACAGCTCTTGATTTAGCATACTCGATACACTCTGAGATAGGAGGCAAAGCAATTGCCGCCAAGGCAAATTTCAAACTTGTTCCTCTCTCATACGAACTTAGAAACGGCGATCAAATTGAGATAATAACTGCAGAGCTCCAAAAACCACAAAGAGAGTGGCTGGATTTCGTAAAAACTCCTAAAGCAAAAGGATTTATAATGGATGCGCTTAAATCTGAGATTAAGGACCACCAAAAACAGGGTCAATCAATACTTGACGAAAAACTCATCGGATTTGGAATCAAACCACAGGCCAGAGTATACAGGAAGTTAACAACTGCTTATGGGTTAAATAACAGAGAGGAGCTCTTTAGTAAGATTGGTGCAGGAATTATAGAGTTGTCAGATCTATCGAAGATGCTTAAGAAAAACTCTAAAAGCAAATTTGTGAGATACTGGAATATTCAGTTCTCGAAAATTACTGGAGGAGAGGTAAGTGACTCTGATTCTGACGAAGAGTTTACCGATGAGAACGACGAAGCAGATAATGACAGTTACGAAAACGCAAACAATGAATCAACAGAAAATGAGTTACCTCCTACTCCTGTCAAATCTCAAATAGATAAGAGGAAAGATTTTTTACTCAAGGAGAATCCTTTGGAAAAAACTCTTTCATATAATGTTGCTCGCTGTTGCAAGCCTATTCCGGGAGACAAGGTTATAGGCTTCATTGATGACAATGATGAAGTAATTGTTCATAAGAGTAGCTGTCCGGAAGCAATTCAACAAGCAGCAAGGTACGGTGAAAGAATAGTAAAGGCAAAATGGAGTAAACACACAGTGCTCTCATTCTTGGCCAGAATCAGTATGAGGGGAATAGACAGAATAGGGATCCTCAATGAGCTAACTCAATATATTACTCTGGTTCTCAGTGTTAATATTCGTAAAATATTTATTGAAACTCACGATGGAATTTTTGAAGGTTATATAGATTTATATGTTCACAGCACCGAAGATCTTGACAAACTTATCAAGCAGATATCCCACGTTAAGGGAGTTGAAAGCGTTATTCGTACAGAGATAAAAGAAGATTAAAAACCAACAAATGAAGTTCTACAACCTTTTTTACGCATTTGCAATAGTCGTAATAGCCTACCTGATAGGATCTTGCGCCAACACTACCACCCCTCCGATGGGTGGAGCAAAAGATACTATTCCACCTATATTGATTAGAGTTCTACCAGATTCAGGATCTGTTAATTATCCTTTAAAAGGTGGTCAAATAGAGCTCCGTTTTGATGAATATGTGGTATTGAAAGAGCCTCAAAAAACAATTTTTCTTTCACCGCCAATTGAAAAAAGGGTTGAGGCAAAAGTAAAAGGCAAAAGTATTCTGATTACATTTCCCACTCAGCTTGATTCCGGGGTAACCTACACACTGAATTTAGGCAAATCTATAGTAGATAATAACGAGGGAAATCAATTTATACCATATGTATTTCCATTCTCTACAGGGAGTTATCTGGACTCAATGATGTGCTCCGGTACAATACTGAATGCAGCCTCATTGCTACCCGAAGAGGATATTTCGGTAGCATTTTATAAGAATATCTCAGATTCAGTTCTCTATAATAAATTTCCTTCTGCTTTTTCAAAAAGTGATAAGTTCGGTTACTTTGTGGTAAGAAATCTGGAACCTGGACCATACAAAGTATATGCTTTTAACGACATCAACAGCAATAACAAATATGATTCTGAAAATGAAGAGGTTGCTTTTTTAGATAGCCTCTTTATACCAAGCGTTGTTCTTGCAAAAGATAGATATGAACTTATTTACGTAGAGGATAAAGATACACTTACTGCACTTGGAAGACCAAGTGAGATTAGCCTCTATCTTTTCCGGGAGGATCCTGCAAAACAGTTCATTAAAGAGAGTAAACGGCTTCAGACAAAAATGGTTTATGTTAGATTTTCTGCACCCGAAGCAGATGTATTTACAATTAGATTCCGAGGAGTTGATTCAACACTTTTGCTGAGGGAGTTTAACCAGAGAAGAGATAGCTTGCTGATATGGTTAATGGATACAACCAAGAGCTATACAGACTCTCTTTATCTAACCATTGGTTATCTTAAGAGCGATTCACTCAACAACCTTACACCTATCTTAGAAGATTTCCGCCTTGCTGCACCAAAACCTGTAAAAAGTGAAAATAGTGAGACTCTGGAGAGGAGTAAAACTACAAAAGAGAGACAGAAACGATCAAATCTTCTCGATTTTGAGATTTTGGCCGAACCGGCTCTTTTTGAACAACAGGGATTTATCATAAACTTTCCGGCTCCTATTGTTATAATTGAAAAGGACTCAATTGAAGTAAAATTCAAAACTCCCAAAGGAGAGACTGGCTTTCTTAACTACTCAATAATAAAAGATTCACTCTTTAGTAGCTTGATTAAGGTTATACCTTCCGGCAGAATTTTACCTGGTTACGAATATTCACTAAAGATAAGGAATAACGCTATTAAAGATATTTACAAATTTACAAACGACTCTGTCGTAAAGACAGTCTCTCTCCCCTCTGACGATAAGTTATCTAAGTTAGTCTTGGATTTGACAGGTGTTGACGGCTCTTATATTGTAGAACTAACAAACATTACCAGAGACAAAGTTTACCGAAGCTACAAGATTACAAGAGACGGAAATCTAAACTTCCCCTACCTGCAACCCGGAAAGTATTCTGTAAAAATTACTCAGGATCTTAACGGTAATGGCATAATTGATACAGGAAGCGTATTAAATAAAAAACAGCCCGAAAAAGTGAGGTTATTCACCCTCTCCAACGGATCATCAATAATTACTATACCTGAGTCTGCAGAGCTGAATCAAAGTATAAATCTTCAAACAATATTCAACTGATTTTAAAAGATTGACCTGTGAAAAAAATCCTTCTGATTGCTCTGTCAATTTTATTGATATGCAGTGTTTATGCCCAGAAAAGAGAACACCTTATAGGTGTCAGGGCCGGATATAATATAAGCTCTCTGGACACAAGACCGGATGTAGGTGCCAAAGGCTTAACCACATTCCAGAACTACTCTGTTATATACACTCTCTATCACGATCTTTGGGGTACAATAAATCTGTTCGGCTTTCAGGCTGGAGTCTCAAAAAGCCAACAAGGCTACAAGCTTGGAGAAGATATTTACCGTTATGATGTTATCACTGTCCCGCTTATCTCTCAGTTCCATTTTGATTTTTGGAAAATGCGCCTTTTGATTAATGCAGGTGGTTTTACAGGGTACAGAACGAACAAAATTAACGCAGATGGTTCAGGCTTTGATGAGTTTGACAACCGGTTTGATTGCGGTTTTATTGCAGGAGGTGGTTTGGCCCTAACCTTAAAACCTTTTGAGATTCATCTGGAGGGCAATTACAACTACTCACTCTCCTACCTGCACGATCCTAAAAAGTATAGTGAAACTGACTACCTCTTTACCTATCCTCATCAGCTTATTTTTAGTCTTACACTAAATATCCATTTATAGAGAATGAAAAAGATAGCTGTTAAAGTCGGAGATGTTATTGTAGGGGGTGAGGGACGGATAGTTGTTCAGAGTATGTGCAACACTTCCACTCTGGATATTGAGGCTTCAATTAAACAGTGTATTGAGTTATCTGAAGCTGGCGCAGAGATTATCCGACTTACGACACAAGGGCTTAAAGAGGTTGAAGCCCTTAGGGCTATTAAGGAGCAATTGAGAAACAGAGGAGTAAGGAGACCATTGGTTGCAGATGTTCATTTCTCATACAAAGTTGCTTTGGCAGCTGCGTATGTAGCAGATAAAGTGAGAATAAATCCCGGTAACTTTGCAAAAGATCATAAAGTTGCAAAACGAGAGTTTGCCAGACTAATATCTGTATGTAAAGAGAGTGGATGTTCACTTAGAGTGGGTATAAATCACGGCTCTCTTGGCGAGAGAGTTGTATTTAAGTATGGAGATACGCCACAGGGGATGAAAGCTTCAGCAGTTGAGTGGATTGAAATGGCAGAGGAGAATGACTTTGACCAAATTATTATATCCCTGAAATCTAGTAATACACTGGTTATGACAAAAGCTTACAGGCTCCTTTATAATGAGATGATCAGCAGAGGTACACTCTACCCTCTCCATTTGGGAGTTACCGAAGCAGGAAACGGAGACGAGGGGAGAATAAAATCTGCGGTAGCACTATCTGCTTTACTAAAAGAGGGCATTGGAGATACTATTAGAGTTTCTCTCACAGAGAATCCGGTTAATGAAATTCCTGTTGCCCTTTTTATTGCAGATTATTGCAAAAGAACTACAAAAGATAGATCTGATAGTGAGATAAATATATTTCCTGCCAGAGATGAAATAAGCACTAATATTGATAGTAGAAGTTCTGTAATAATAAAAGATTACAATGTGAATACTTATCAGGATTTTCTCCTACAAGCCTCTTGTGACCTGGGGCCAATGCTGCTTGATAACTTTGCGGATGATATTAAACTGAGTGTAAATATATCTTCAGAACCTTTACAGAGTGATGAAATTTTAAGATTCAGAGATAATCTTCTTCAGGCAACCAGAAGAAAGTTTACCAAACCGGAATATATTGCCTGCCCGGGTTGTGGTAGAACTCTTTTTGACCTGGAGAATGTATTTGAGGAGGTTAAGAGAAGAACATCTCATCTTGTAGGCTACAATATAGCGGTGATGGGTTGCATTGTAAATGGCCCGGGCGAGATGGCCGATGCAGATTACGGATATATAGGCGAGGGAAAAAACCGTGTAAGTATTTACAGGGGGAAAGAGGCTATCTATAGATCTGTTCCACAGAAAGATGCTATTGATAAACTACTGGAACTTATTGAGGAAGATTCTCGCAATAAACTCTTCCACCCTCGACTCGGGTAATCTTAACAATATCTCCTTTGTCTGCAATTCCTGAATCCATAACCCCCTCATACCACCTTCCCTGCACTTCAACTTTTCCACAAGGTCTCATATGTGACTTTACAACAGCCTCTTTACCAGCAAGAAAACCAAGATCGCTCTCTACACCCACAAATCCATCACTGTCATTCAAAACCGTTTTTAGAGAAAAGCCTGGCAGAGCTGTGCTTTTAAAAAGCCGTCCTGCGAGATAAATTGAGGTAACCAGAGAGATAAATGAGGAGAGCATCACAATAGAGATTGGTTTAATAAGAACTATAAAGTCAAACTCACCTCTGTTGTAGAATAGTTTATTGTCTATCATTGCAAATGCAAGACCAGTTAACAAAAGAACAATCCCAGAGACCCCTGCAATACCAAACCCGGGGATTATAAAAATCTCTGCCAGTATAAGCAAAACCCCTATTGCAAATATTATGATTTCCCAACTCTCTGCAACTCCCTCAATGTAGAGTGGTGAGAAGTATAGAATTGCGCCTGTAATTGCAACCAGTGAGGGTAATCCAAATCCAGGACTCTGGAGCTCTAAGTAGATACCGCCGACAATCATCATTAGAAGAATACCTTGAACAACAGGAGTAAGAAAGAAAAGCAAAAGTTTGTCTATAAATGTCAGTTTCTGATTTTCTATTGTGTAGTTATCTGATCCTGCAATAATTGTGGCTATCTGACTGATATTTTCTGCTATCCCTTCACAGTAGTTGTTCTTTAATGCCTCTTCAGGAGTAAAACTGAGAACTTTTGTACTGTCTATGACACCTTCAATATAGATTGAAGGGTCTACCATAGCCTCTGCAATTTTTGGATCCCTTCCGTTTACCTCTGCAGTTGCTCGCATCATAGCTCTCATAAAAGATTGGTATTTATCCGGCATAGCCTCCCCTAACTGGTTTACTATCGTAGCGGCACCTATACTTCCACCCCGTCTCATATAGATACTGTCACAGGCTATTGATATGAGAGCACCAGCAGATGCAGCCTGATTATCTATAAATGCAATTACAGGTATCCTGTAGTTTAGTAGGGCTGTTCTCATACTATCTGCAGCATCTACTTCCCCGCCATATGTATTTATGTGAATTATAACCCAATCTGCCTCTTTCTCCAGAGCATTTTGGAGACCTTTTGAGAGTCTTTTGGCAGATGAAGCGTTTATCTCCTCTCGAATTTCCACAACATAAAAAAATGGCTCTTTTGCATATACAGAGAGAGAGATTATCAATGAAAGCAATAGCGAAAATGTTCTCATTTTTATTTCATTTATTAGAAGTAGTGTAAAGATACTCTGTTTTTTTGTATTTTTGTTAAATAGTAAAACATATATTTATAACTCAAACATTATAAACAGATGATAATCAAACGACTAATTCTAGCCGCCCTCTTTTTATTGACCCTTAACTATGCATCAGCCCAGGCTCCATACATTTATGTAAACCCGGATGATTCCGATTTCACCGAGAGTTGCACATCAATTGTGGTGGGGAAAGGTGCAAGCATAGACGGCTCTGTTATGACAGCCCATACCTGTGACTCCAATTACAGAACCTGGCTTGAAATTTTTGGGAGGAAACAATTTAAAGTTGGAGAGACCGAACCTGTTTTTTGGGGGAGATTACATAACGAAGAACCCCACGATACAAGAAATGTTGTGGAAAAGGGAAGGATTCCGGCAGTTGAAGAGACATTTGCTTTTCTAAATACCGCTTATCCTTGCCTTAACGAAAAACAGCTTGCAATTGGTGAGACGACTATTGTTGGAAGAAAAGAGCTTGTTAATGAAAATGGACTTTTTTTAATAGAGGAGCTGGAGAGGATAGCTCTTCAAAGATGCTCTACGGCAAAAGATGCTGTTCTTCTTATTGGCAAATTGGCTCAGGAGTATGGCTACGGAGATTCCGGTGAGTGCTTAACAATTGCAGATAAAAAAGAGGTCTGGCAATTGGAGATATTCGGTTCAGGAGCCGGAAAACCAAGCTCTATCTGGGTAGCACAAAGAATTCCTGATGACCACGTTGGGATATCTGCTAACATTCCAAGAATATCAAAAGTGGATTTTGACGACCCGAATAATTTTTTATACAGCAAAAATATAAAAGAGAGATGTAAGGAACTTGGATTCTGGGACGGAAAGGAAGATTTTATCTTCTGGAAGATCAATAATGGAAGCAAACCCTTTGCAATCAGAGAATATTTTGTTTTAAGTACGCTTGCCCCCTCTCTTAATCTTAAATATGATGCCCAGGAGCTCCCTTTTTCCGTCAAACCAGATAAAAAAGTATCTGTTCGTGATATTATTGCACTCTATAGGCAGACATACGAAGGAACTGAGTGGGATCAGACTAAGAATCTAGCTGTAGAGATTACCAGAAGAGATCGAGTAAAAGGTGAATATAAAGAGGTTGTAAAACCTGTTTCAAATTTTATGTCTAGCGATATGAGGGCTCTTTTAAATCAGATTAAGCCTGGGGTATCTGAAAGAGTGAGAGGGATTGCAGTGATTCAGTGTTCATACTCACACATAATCCAGCTTAGGGATTGGCTACCGGATGAGATTGGCGGAGTTGCATACTTCTCATTTGATAATCCTGCTCAAAGCCCCCGAATTCCAATCTACTCGGGTACTGTTTCTTTGCCAAAAAGTTTTGAAATTTGTGGTCAGCATAGATACAGGGAGGATGCTGCAATTTGGGCCTTTCGTGAAACTAACAGAATTGCCACCATAAATTGGGACAGGACTCGTAAACTAATTGAACCTCAGGTTATGAGATTTGAGGATATGTTATTTGAGATGGCTCCTATAATTGAAAAAAAGGCAAAAGATTTGATAGAGTCAGGAGATATTGATTTGGCTAAACAACTTTTAACCAACCATACTCACGATTTTGCATCAATGACAATAAGAAGGTGGCAAGAGCTTAAAGCAGAGCTTTGGAACATTTTTGCAAGGAGTATGTAGCTATGTGATTATCTGTTATTTGGAATTTACCACTATTTTCCTAAAAAAAAGGGTCACATACCCTTTTTTTAATTCATATTATTATTAACTTTGCCGAGTTTATTTAATATCAAAACAGGAAAATAAAAATGCAAATTCACAAACCTGCAACCCTTCGCCTTGAGAACGGTGTTGAATTTACAGGATTCTCTTTTGGTTACGACCAATCCGTTGACGGTGAGGTCGTTTTTTCTACCGCTATGGTAGGATATCCCGAGAGTCTTACAGATCCATCCTACTCAGGACAAATTTTATGTGTTACATACCCATTGGTCGGTAATTATGGAGTACCGGAAGATATTTACAAAAATAATCTTTCACAATGCTTTGAATCTGAGAAGATACACGTTAGAGGGCTGGTAATTTCTGACTACTCCTTTCGTTATAGTCACTGGAGCGCTGTTAAGAGCCTGGATCAATGGCTTAAAGAGCATAAAGTACCCGGAATATTTGGAATTGATACAAGAGAGCTAACTAAAATTCTAAGGGAAAAGGGGTCAATGCTCGGTAAAATCACTCCTGAAGGTGGAGATTTGAAATTCGCTTATGATCCTAATCTTGAAAATCAAGTAACTATTGTAAGCTGCAAAGAGGTAATGCGTTATGGCTCAGGAAAGAAAAAAATTGTTTTAGTTGATTGCGGAGTTAAACACAATATAATAAGATGTTTAATAAAAAGAGGAGTTGAAGTGATTCGGGTTCCTTGGAATTATGATTTTACCAAACTTGAATATGATGGGCTGTTTATCTCAAACGGACCTGGAAACCCCGATTTCTGCACAGAGACAGTAGATTACATTAAGATAGCTTTACAGCAGGAGAGAGCGATTTTTGGAATTTGTATGGGTAATCAGCTTCTATCTATGGCAGGAGGAGCAACAACATTTAAATTAAAGTATGGCCATAGGAGTCATAATCAGCCTGTAAGGATGGTAAACAGCGACAGATGCTTTATCACATCTCAAAACCACGGTTATGCTGTTGATAACTCAACTCTCGGAAAAGATTGGGAGCCGCTTTTCATTAATATGAACGATGGAACAAATGAGGGGGTCAAACATAAAAGCAAACCATTCTTCTCTTGCCAATTTCACCCGGAGGCCTCAAGTGGCCCTACAGACACAGAATTTCTATTTGATGACTTTGTAAACCTCCTCTAAACTAATATGATGGATAAAAAGATTAAAAAAATACTGCTATTGGGTTCCGGTGCTTTAAAAATTGGAGAGGCTGGTGAGTTTGACTATTCAGGATCTCAAGCACTCAAGGCTATGAAAGAGGAGGGTATAGAGACAGTGCTCATCAATCCTAACATTGCAACGGTTCAAACCTCAGAGGGGGTTGCAGATAAGATTTATTTTTTACCTGTTACACCCTTCTTTGTAGAGCAGGTAATTAAAAAAGAGAAGCCTCAGGGTATACTTCTTGCCTTTGGAGGACAGACTGCCCTTAATTGTGGGGTTGAACTCTTTAAAAACGGCATTTTCGAAAAATACAATTTAAAGGTTCTTGGCACCCCAGTTCAGGCAATAATGGACACAGAGGATCGTGAATTATTTGTTAAAAAACTGGATCAGATAGATGTTAAGACAATTAAAAGTCAAGCAGTAGAGAACATAGAAGATGCAATAGTAGCCGCTGAGTCTCTGGGATACCCGGTCATTATACGTGCAGCGTATGCTCTGGGAGGCTTGGGAAGTGGGTTTTGTGATAATAAACAAGAACTTATATCTTTATCAGAGAAGGCTTTTTCATATTCAACTCAAGTTTTAGTTGAGAAGTCATTAAAGGGTTGGAAGGAGATAGAGTATGAGGTGGTAAGAGATTGTTTTGATAACTGTATTACTGTGTGTAATATGGAGAATTTTGATCCGCTAGGAATACATACCGGAGAGAGTATTGTAGTTGCACCCTCCCAAACATTAACAAATAGCGAATATCATCTTCTTAGAGAGTTAGCAATTAAGATTGTGAGACACATTGGAATTATTGGTGAGTGCAATGTACAGTACGCATTTGATCCATATTCCGAAGATTATAGAGTAATTGAGGTAAATGCCCGCTTGAGTAGATCGTCTGCACTAGCCTCTAAAGCAACTGGTTATCCTCTTGCCTTTGTCGCAGCTAAGTTGGGTCTGGGCTATGCACTTTATGATCTTAAAAATTCTGTAACTAAGACAACTCCTGCATTCTTTGAGCCTGCACTAGACTATATTGTTTGTAAAATTCCACGTTGGGACCTATCGAAATTCCAAGGAGTATCAAGGGAGATTGGATCAAGTATGAAGAGTGTCGGCGAGGTTATGGCCATTGGAAGAAGTTTTGAAGAGGCTATTCAGAAGGGGTTAAGAATGATAGGGCAGGGAGCTCACGGGTTCGTAGCAAACAGGGAGATTGTTGTAGAAGACATAGATAAGTCGTTACGAGAGCCTACTGATAATCGCATATTTGTTATATCCAAGGCGTTCCAAAAGGGTTACACTGTAGATCAGATACATAAACTGACAAAAATTGACAAATGGTTTCTGGATAAACTACATAATATTGTGTTAACATCCAAAGAGATAGAGAAAATTGAGAGTAAAGAGTGTCTTGAGGATAGCCTGCTAAAAAAAGCAAAGCGTGAGGGCTTTTCTGACTTTCAAATTGCCAGACTTATATATAAGGATAGAATTGATCCGGATCAGACTACAGATATGATACGAACTCACAGAAAAGAGAGGGGTATTGTGCCTGTTGTTAAACAAATTGACACACTTGCAGCAGAGTATCCGGCTCAAACAAATTATCTCTATCTTACTTATAACGGAACTCACAATGACATCAAGTATATTGGTGATCATAAGTCAATTATAGTTTTAGGTTCCGGAGCATACAGAATCGGAAGTTCTGTTGAATTTGACTGGTGTTCTGTTAACGCACTTCAGACAATCAGAGAGTGTGGCTGGAGAGGAGTTATGATTAACTATAATCCTGAGACAGTATCAACAGATTATGATATGTGTGATCGTCTATATTTTGACGAACTTACATTTGAGCGGGTAATGGATATACACGAACTTGAGAATCCACACGGTATGATGGTCTCAGTCGGTGGCCAGATTCCCAATAATTTAGCACTTAAATTGGACAAATCCGGAGTTAATATCCTTGGAACCACTGCAGAGAGTATAGATAAAGCCGAGGATAGACATAAGTTCTCATCTATGCTTGACAGGCTAAAAATTGATCAACCCAGATGGAGAGAGTTGACGACACTAAAAGATGTATTTAGCTTTGTAGATATTGTTGGATTTCCTGTTTTAGTCAGGCCCTCTTATGTATTGTCTGGCGCAGCAATGAACGTCTGTTCAAATAACTCGGAGTTAGAGCAATTCTTGAACTTAGCGGCTAATGTTTCTAAGAAACACCCTGTTGTGGTATCTGAGTTTATTCAAAATGCAAAAGAGATTGAGATTGATGCAGTGGCCAAAGATGGAGAGATTGTCGTTTATGCCATATCTGAACATATAGAATTTGCAGGAGTTCACTCCGGAGATGCTACAATTCAATTTCCACCACAGAAGTTATATGTTGAGACAACCAGGAGAATTAAGAAAATTGCTCGTAAAATAGCTGAAGAGCTTAATATATCAGGCCCTTTTAATATTCAGTTTCTTGCTAAGGAGAATGATATTAAGGTTATTGAGTGCAATTTAAGAGCTTCAAGGAGCTTCCCTTTTGTCTCTAAAGTATTAAAAATAAACTTCATTGAACTTGCAGCCAAGGTAATGATTGGAGAACCTTTTGTTGTGCCGGGCAAAAGTGCCTTTGATTTGGATTATGTAGGAATAAAGGCATCTCAGTTCTCGTTTTCAAGACTACAGAAGGCAGATCCTGTCCTTGGAGTGGATATGGCATCAACCGGAGAGGTGGGTTGTATTGGAGATGATACAAATGAGGCGATACTCAAAGCAATGCTCTCGGTAGGTTATCGTATACCAAAGAAAAACATTCTTATATCATCCGGATCATCAAAGCAAAAAGCAGACCTTTTAGTTGCCTCTAAACTTCTCTCACAAAAAGGATACAATCTTTTTGCTACAGGCGGTTCACATAAGTATTTGATTGAAAATAGTATTCCAGCAACACTTGTCCACTGGCCAAGCGATCCGGATAACCAACCGCAGGCATTAGATATGATTCAACAGAAGAAGATAGATTTGGTAATTAACATACCTAAAAATCTAACACAGGTAGAGCTTGAGAATGGATACAAGATAAGAAGGGCATCGGTAGACTTTAATATTCCTCTAATTACCAACGCTAGACTTGCCTCTGCATTTATTATCTCGTTTTGTTCTATGGGAATTGAAGATATTCATATAAAAAGTTGGGACGAATATATTTCATATTAGTTAAGATTCTAAATCACTATCGGTTAACAAGTCATCCCTCTCCCCAATTATAATTGAAGCAGTATCAGGATCCATAGTCTCGATACTGCTTAATTTTTTCTGTATAACTCTTGTTCTTACACCAACCAGCTTATCTATATCATCCAGTCCACCCTGAATATTTTTCTGAGCCTTTGTAAGCAGATCCCCAAAAGTTGAGAACTCCCTCTTAACTGCTCCCAGTATGTTCCAGACCTCTCCGCTCCTCTTCTCTATTGCAAGGGTACGGAACCCCATCTGAAGACTGTTAAGAATAGCTGCAAATGTTGTGGGCCCTGTTATCAACACTTTGTACCTGCTCTGAATCTCCTCCAAAAGAGATGCTTTTCGTACTACTTCTGCATAGATACCCTCGAAAGGGAGAAACATTATTGCAAAATCTGTTGTTCCCGGAGGGTCAATATATTTTGATGATATATCCTTTGCCATATTCTTTATTGCATTCTCCAGGTTACGCTGCTCTTTGTCAATAAGAACCATATCTGCTGAGTCATATGCATTCTGAAGTGTTTCGTAATACTCTTTCGGGAATTTGGCGTCAACCGGAAGCCAGATATGTTTTCTACTATCATCTTTACCCGGGAGTTTTATTGCAAATTCAACAAAGTCCCTTCCGGTGCTCTTTGTCTTTACATTTGTTTCGTACTGATCCGGAGCCAGTATATTTTCCAGAAGCATAGAGAGCTGAACCTCCCCTATTCCGCCTCTCATTTTTACATTATTAAGCACTCTTTTAAGACCTCCGACATCTTGCGCCAGAACCTGCATCTCTCCCAAACCCTTTTGAACTTCTATAAGCTGTTTACCTACTGTTTCAAAACTTCTACCCAATCTCTCACTTAGAGTCTTTTCCAGCTTCTCTTCTACTGTACCCCTAATTTGCTCTAACCTCTTTTCTGTATTTACAATCATCTCGTTTTGCCTCTTCTCTAACTGATCCAGCCTCTCTTTTTGAAGCTCTGTGAGCTGAGACATCGAATTAGAGGATGAGTCCTGAAAATTTTTAAAATTCTGACTGATAAATTCTGAAAATCTTGAAAGAGAGGCAGAGAGCTCGTCCCTATTCTCTCTATTAAGGCGTTGTAACTCTGTTAGCAGATATTTTTGTTCTTCCGATGCTCTTCTGGAAGAGCCTATAATGTTCAAAATAAATGCCGTATTGAGAATTATCAGCAGTATCAGCGCTATTAATATAAAGGAAGAGCTCATATCTTTTTTTGACTGAAAGATATTATTAAATCCTGACATTTAAAATAAAAAATAGCTATATTTGTGATAGCAAAAGCATATGCAATAGACTATGATACTAAATAAACAGGTTGGAGTGTATCTCAATCTGGTACACTACCAGTTCAAACAGTATCTGAATAAAATATTTCATAGCCGAGG
Source organism: uncultured Muribaculaceae bacterium (assembly GCA_964351405.1). Lineage (GTDB taxonomy): Bacteria > Bacteroidota > Bacteroidia > Bacteroidales > UBA932 > Bact-08. Next base: position 28,487 of record CAYGOE010000003.1, read on the forward strand.
GTTTAACTTAACGCCCGAACAGTATTTGGTTATTGATACCCTTTGGGACGAAGGTGTTCTCTCACAACAACAAATTGCAGATATCATAATCAAGGATAAAAACTCAGTTACCAAATTGATTGATGCACTTGAAAAAAAGGGACTTGTGCAAAGGAGAACTGATGAGCAGGATCGCAGACTTAACAAAATTCATCTTACCAAAGAAGCTCTTAATATTAAGGATGTTATAACCGAGATTGCAATTGAATCTACTAACACTATTTTTAAGAATATTCCCCGAGAAGATCTTGAAAAATTTGTCTCAGTACTCAACAAAATGTCCTTAAACATATACTCTTTAAACAATGATAAAGTTGTTTAAACTTAAAATAAGATTCTACTCACTATGGAGGGAGATGTTCTTGTAATTGGAGGAGGGCCTGCCGGAATGGAGACAGCTTCGCGAATATCCGAATTTAACAGAAATGTAATATTAATTGAAAAAGAGAGAGAACTTGGAGGTCATATTCTTAAATGGGATAGACTTTTCCCCGATGGTATTCCCGCCTCTGATGTTAATAACAATCTAAAAGAGAGCCTAGGCACCACCAAGGTGCTTTTAGAAAGTTACCTTATCTCAATTGAGAAAAGGGAGGATTGCCATTTTATTGCACAACTCAATTCAGGTGAGATAATTAAATGTAGAACAGTGGTTTTTGCAACCGGGTTTAAATTGTTTCCTGCACAGAAGAAGCAGGAGTACGGATATGGACTTTATGAGAGGGTTATCACTAATGCAGATCTTGAAATTCGGTTTAAAAAAGGTGATGGCCTTGGAAAAGAGTCACCTAAGAGAATAGGATTTCTCCAATGTGTAGGATCCAGAGATGAAAAAATCTGTAACAAACAGTGTTCAAAATTATGTTGCATCACTGCAATAAAACAGGCTATAGAGTTAAAACAGCTCTATCCCGATACAGAGATTTACTGCTTCTATATGGATCTAAGGATGTATGGCAGAGGTTATGAAGATCTCTACCTGGAGGCACAGTCAAAATACGGAATAAGATTTATAAGAGGCAGGGTCTCAGAAATATCTCAGGAGCAGAGTGGTCTTGTTATTGTGAAGGCAGAGGATACACTCTCTTCTAGACCTTTGAAAATAACTATGGACTGGGTTATACTGATGGCAGGAATAATCTCAGAAAGAGAGAATGACCTTTTAACACAACAGCTTTCACTTCAATTAGGCGAAGACGGATTTATAAACTCTGTTGATCCTATACAAAAAACAAACCAGACAAATATATCCGGAGTCTTTGTTACAGGTTCTGCAACAGGACCAAAGACACTTCCGGAAGTTATTAACGAAGCAAGATCTACTGCTTTGTCGGTTAATGAATATTTAAACAGAGTCAAAAATGGTTGATTTTGGTTACAAGTTATCTTCCAGCAAGAGAATTGATCTGGATAGTTCTGACCCTGACCTTTTTTTGAAGTTGAAAGCAGAGTCAGTCACAATTAACCGATGTATTGCGTGTGGATCCTGTGCTTCATCCTGCAGTGCCGGGAATTTTACACCTGTGAATTTAAGAAAAACCATACTTTTAATCGAGAGAGGGAGAAACGAAGAGGCAAAAGAGCTAATCAAAGGGTGTATGCTTTGCGGGAAATGCACATTGGTCTGTCCCAGAGGTATTAATACAAGAGAGATAATACTCTCCATAAATCAATACTACAAAAAGGAGAGGTTTTGAAAGAGAGAATTATTTTTGGATATGACCCTTTTGTTATCCCATTCACTCTCGGGGTAATATTTATTATGCTTTACCTTGGGACGGGTACAGTAAGACTTCTCTTGACCCTAAACAGAAAAGAGGCTTTAAATCTGCTCAGATCTATCTTCTCTGTGAAGATATTCAAAACCTTCAAAGATATCCTTTTTGATGTACTACTTCACGTAAAAATATTCAAAAGGAATATACTGCTGGGATATATGCACGCCAGTATAGCATTTGGATGGTTTATGCTAATCTTTATCGGCCATATTGAAGTTATTCTATATACACCTCAAAGAAACGGGGTTATCTACTACCCTGTTTTTTTCAGATACTTTGTTATGGAGACAAGTAAGACATTAAGAGGAGCTTTTTTCTTCTTTCTTATGGATCTCTTTCTGCTGATTGTTTTGAGCGGTATTACTCTTGCTATTTATAAGAGGTTTCGCTCTGTAAGACTTGGTATGAAAAGAACAACCCGTCTTAAGACCGGTGATAAAATTGCTCTGTGGTCTTTGTGGGTTATCTTCCCTTTAAGACTTGTTGCAGAGAGTTTTACTGCAGATATTAGCGGTGGCAGTTTCCTGACAAGCACTATAAACACTCTTTTGGGCAGCTTAGCAGAAAACAGTTTTTATATGGATACTGTTTGGTGGGCATACTCTTGTGCCCTAGCTCTTTTTCTCTTTGCCCTGCCATTCTCAAGATATATGCATATACCAACTGAGATACTTCTGATTTTCCTCAGAAATGCTGGTATAAAATCTACAAGCTCACGTAACGGTTTTGCTGAGAGTGAGATTTACTCCTGCTCATCCTGTGGAATTTGCATAGATGCCTGCCCTATGAGTGTTTCAGATCGCAATAGTGAATACACCTCTGTTTACCTGCTTAGAAAACTTCGTCGAAGGAAGGAGGATAGCCTCTTTGTTGCCGAACAGTGTCTGATGTGCGGTAAATGTGTAGAACTATGTCCTGTTGAGATTGATTCGTGCCGGCTTAAGCTTCTTAAAAAGAGAGAAAATTTTTCTGATCAGATATTTGACTATAACTACCTTAGTAAAAAACATCCGGAGTTTAAGAGTGGTATAAATAGACCCCATAGGGAGAAAGTTCTATATTATGCAGGGTGTATGACCCACTTGACTCCGCAAATATATACATCTCTTTTTAACATTATGGATAAGGCTCAGATAGATTACAGCTTTATGGATAGAGATGGGAGTATATGTTGCGGGAGACCACTAATCCTCTCCGGCGGAGAGAGAGCTGCTAAAGAGCTTATTAAGGCTAATAGCGAGCTTATACTGAGGGCAAATGCGGGGATTTTGCTCCTCTCCTGCCCTATTTGCTTTAAGGTTTTTAAAGAGAACTATAGCTTAAACGGCATTAAAGTAATGCACCACTCTCAATACATCAATTTGCTCATAAAGGAGGGAAAAATTAAGCTTAAAAAGGGAGATTTCTCAGTAGTTTACCACGATTCTTGTGATCTGGGCAGAGGGTCAGGTGTCTATTCAGAACCGAGAGAGGTAATCTCATCTGCAGCAGTGTTAAAAGAGTCATCAAATTTACCTGCGGAGAGTATATGTTGTGGTGGATCACTTGCAAGTAGAAGATTTACTCAAAGTGAGAGAGAATCTGTAACTTTACACTCCCTTGAAAAACTAAATATCAACAACCCTGAGAAGCTTATCACTGCCTGCCCGTTATGCTTGAGGAGTTTTTCTAAATTTAATAAAAGAGAGACCTTAGATATAGCTCAATTAGTTGAAAAACAAATGATATAATAATTCAATAAGTTGTAAATATGACAAATTACAAACTACAGAATTTTGCAGATGGAAATATTTTTGAGGATAGTGGCTGGCTTCTGGCAGATCCCGATTACCCGAAGCCATCATTGGTAAGAGCAATTTATGAAAATAAAAAGTTGGATTTAAAAGCTGATTCTCTTGGTATATATAAATATGCAGAGTGGTTGCCTATTAATAAATTCCTAAAAAATTCCTCCTCTACTGTCACTTATAAAAGCAAGAAACTTGCTTCAAAGCTCAAATTATCAAATCTTTACATTAGCTTTAGCGGTTTTTGGCCCAAAATTGGAGCAGAGATGAGTACCTGCTCTTTCAAGGAGACGGAGGCCTACACAGTTTGTGCAAGATTGACTCACAAGCAGAAGGGTATTATGGTTGTTGCCTCAGTTGGAAATACTGCAAGAGCTTTTGCAAAAGTGTGTTCGGACAACAATATTCCTCTGTTGCTGATTGTTCCTTACGATAATCTCAACGCTCTCTGGTTTAAGGATCATATTGATGATTGCGTTAAACTTATCTGCACCCCCCCTGAGACAGATTATTATGATGCTATAGATCTATCAGGCAAGATATGCAAATCTGAACTCTTTTTTGAAGAGGGAGGGGCAAAAAACGTAGCAAGAAGAGATGGAATGGGAACAACTGTTCTAAGTGCAGCAACGACCATTAAACGTATCCCGGATTACTATTTTCAGGCCATTGGTAGTGGAACGGGTACAATTGCAGCTTGGGAGGCCAATTTAAGGCTGATAGAAGATGGTAGATATGGAACTCATAAGATGGTGCTGCTTCCATCTCAAAATAGCCCATTTACCCCTATGTGTGATGCCTGGAGGGTTGGTAGTAGAGATATAATATTCCCGGATGAAGATGTAGCCAGAGAGAATGCGTTAAAAATAACTGCAAAAGTGCTCTCAAACCGCCGGCCACCATACTCTGTTCCCGGAGGTCTTTTTGATGCTCTTAAAGATACTTCCGGAGATATTGAGTCAGTTACAAACAGTGAGTTGAATATAGCGTGTGAAATGTTTGAAGAGCTTGAGGGTATTGATATTCATCCTGCTGCCGGGGTTGCTCTTGCCGGTATGATAAAATCTCTTGATTCACTCAAGGCAGATAGAGATGCTGTTCTTATGCTGAATATTACCGGAGGAGGAGAGAGACTTCTGAAATCCCAAATAAACCCCCATTATTTGAAACCAGATCTCATTATCAGCAATATACTGGCAGACGAAGTAATAATTAAACAGGCAGAATTGCTGTTTTAGGTTGGTTTAAGAGTTATAATTACTAAATTCGCCGTTTATCAAACAAACAGGGCTCTATGAAAATAGATATCTCTTCGGTCTTTAGGCCTAAGCTTTTTGATATTATTATTAATCGCAGATACGACAAAAAAACCTTTATGTCGGATCTGACTGCAGGAGTTATTGTAGGTATTATCGCACTTCCTCTGTCCATTGCTTTTGGGATAGCCTCCGGTGTCACTCCACAACAGGGTTTGATTACTGCGATTGTGGCAGGTCTGCTGACATCTCTTTTGGGAGGATCAAAATTTCTTATTGGTGGGCCCACAGGTGCTTTTATAGTTATAGTTTACGGAATAGTAACCCAGTATGGTATATCCGGATTAATTATTGCTACTGTACTTGCCGGGGTAATTCTGGTTTTAATGGGTCTTTTCAAGCTTGGTAACATTATTAAATTTATCCCCTATCCAATTGTAGTTGGCTTTACAAGTGGTATAGCCCTTGTGATTTTTTCAACTCAGATAAAAGACCTACTGGGGCTGAAAATGGATAGTGTTCCATCTGATTTTATTCCTAAGTGGTTAGCCTATTTTAACAATATCTCCTCCATAAATTTTTGGGAGAGCGCTCTTGGATTAATCTCTCTTGGAATAATTGTTTTTTGGCCGAAAATTAACAAAAAGATACCCGGTTCGCTCGTTGCTATTGTATTGGGAACAATTGGAGCCATCTTGCTTAGTAAATTTACCGGTATTGACTTTGCCACAATTGGGAGTAAATTCCCTGAACTTGCAGGAGGAGTTCCACTCCCAAGGCCTGAAACCCCAAAAATAGATTTTGAAGCTATTCGTTTGCTATTCCAACCTGCCATTACAATTGCAATTTTATGTGCAATAGAGTCACTTCTTGCTGCAATGGTAGCAGATGGTGTCACTGGAAAAAGACACGATTCTTACCAAAACATAAAGGTTAGAATAATACGTATGAGAAAGGTGCCATTTATTGACTCTACCGGCCTTAATAACCTTAGAAACCTTTGGAAGAGATCCAGAAAGGAGAAAATACACATAATACTGTCCGGAGTTAATGATCAGGTATTTGATTCTCTCTTAAAATCTGGATTCATAAATGAGATTGGCAGAGAGTATGTCTTCCCCCACATAACGATGGCTTTGGAGAAAGCCTCTGAGATTGTAAGAAGAGAAGAGCGATCAACAAAAAGGTGCTTTTGAGTATAAGCTTATGATAGAGAGATTTATATCATTACCACAAAAAACAAGAGGTGTTATACTAATTTTGGTGGCTAATATATTTTTCGCATTTAATATGCCTGTCTCCAGAGAGCTGACTCCGGATTGGATTGACCCATTCGGTCTCTCTCTTCTCAGAATTTCATTTGCTTTCTTCGCCTTCTTTACTCTTTCAAAAATCTTGAATACCAGAGTAAAATTCACATTAAAAGAGCATTACATACTCATAATCAGTGGTATTTTAGGGACAACTACAAATCAACTCTCTTTTTTGGTAGGACTATCAAAGAGCTCTCCGGTGGATGCTTCACTAATAATTACAGTTACTCCAATAATAACAATGATATTTGCCGCACTTATCATTAATGAGCCAATCACAGCGAAAAAACTTACCGGTGTTATTATTGGAATGGGAGGAGCAACACTAATACTTTATGTATCTTACAGTGGCCTGTTTATTCAGAGTGGTACTCTTGCAGGCAATCTCATAGTTCTAATAAGCTGTTTTGTCTATGGACTCTATCTTGTATTGATAAGGCCCTTAATGATAAAATATCCCCCCATAGAGGTAATGAAATGGACCTTCTTTTATGGTATGCTGGCATCTTTACCATTTACCTGGAGATATGTAGCTATGTTGCCAGGCTCAGGTAAAACTCAATATCTACAACTAGGATACGCACTCTTTTTCGGGACTTTTACTGCATATCTTTTAGTGGCTTTTGCTTTAAAGCTCTTAAGGCCTACAACTGTGAGTATGTTTAATTATATTCAGCCCCTACTAGCTTCGCTTATTGCTGTTGCAATAGGACAAGACACACTTAACTGGACAAAACCGGTCTCTGCTCTACTCATCTTCACCGGAGTATATCTGGTGATTACCTCTAAATCAAAAGAGGAGATTGAAAAGGGAGTTGAATTGAAATAATAATCTCTTGCTAAAATATCTAGTGAATAGTTATTGATACAGGGAGACTCTCATTCTGAAGGCGATCCAGTGCTGTAATAACAATTTTGCATCTCTTTAGCTTCCCTACTCTATATTGTCTTGAATTAACAATGTCTGCCAGTTTTTTCGGGGTGGTTATATCTATCTTCTCACTTACACCAAATATATAAACAGCATAAAAAAATGGTTGGTTCATAACATCACTCTCCTGATCTGTCTCCCAGGTGACCAATCCTCTTTTGTATTTAACCATTTTTACCGGCTTTGGCGGGATAGTGTCAATATTACGGTACTGAGGCATCAATGAAGGATATCTCTGATAGTCATATTTTAAACTATCTGCAAGTGCCCTGTTATTTGCAAGACCAAGACCACTCCACCAAATATTGCCCTGAATATTTTTATTATCTCTGACCATTCTCATCTTACGGTGAAGTTGGTTAACAATATCTCCATTTTTGTTTTTGATTTCCAGTTGATTCCAGATACTTTGTCCAATATATAGGTTCACTCCCCAATTATTCTGCGACCACCACTCAATAAGAGGGAGGTAGTCTGCTCTTGAATGACCTATTTCCCAGTAAAGTTGTGGAGCATTATAATCTATCCAACCCTTTTTTGTCCATTCTAAAACATCTGCAAAGAGATCGTCATAGTTGGTTTGAAGAGCATTGGAATGAGAGCCCGAAGAGTCTATCCCAATATTTCTCCATACGCCAAAAGGGCTTATTCCGAATTTTACCCAAGGCTTTATACTTTTAATCGCTTTACTCAACTCCTCAACCAATAGGTTTACATTATTTCTCCTCCAGTTATCCTTATCAAAAATACCAAATCCATCCTTTTCGTGATTGAGGATAAATGTCTGTTCATCCGGGAACTCCTGGTATTTGACTCTGTAAGGATAAAAATAGTCGTCAAAATGTACAGCATCAAGATCATATCTTGATACAAAATCCGAAATTACCTTTTTTGTATGCTCTCTTGATAGTGGATTGCCTGGGTCAAAATAGATCTGATCTCCGTAAAAAACAAAAAGAGAGGGGTTTTTGAAGTAGAGATGATCTTTTGAAAGAACCTCTTTTTTGCCGGAAGTTACACGATAAGGATTAAACCAAGCGTGCATCTCCATTCCCCTTTTATGACACTCCTCAATTATAAACTCTGCAGGATCAAAAAACGGATCCGGGGCAACTCCCTGAGTACCGGTAAGAAATCTACTCCAAGGTTCAAGTTCAGAGAGATACAGCGCATCTGCCTGAGGTCTGACCTGAAAAACCACAGCATTCATATTTAGCTTTTTGAATAGATCTAAATAGAAGATGATATCCTTTTTAATCTCTTGAGTTGTCATATCTCTCCAGGTTGTGTTAACCACAGTTGGAAACCAGGCCCCTCTGAACTCTCTTTTTGGATACTCTTTTGACTCCAACTTTTGAGTGGCAAGAAGTGTCAAAATAAGAATAAATGTGAGTAAAGATCTCATAATATTAAATTTGTAATTAATCCGTCAGAACATTTTTCAAGAATATCAAGTACCATAACAAAGTCCTTATCTCCTCCATAATATGGGTCTGGTACTTCACTATAGGATAGACCATCTCCGTAGTCTGTCATTTTACTGATTTTGGAGATGTGCTCTGCTTTTTTTGCCAAATTCCTCAACTCCTTAACATTGAAATCGTCCATACCTATAATAAGGTCAAACTTGTCAAAGTCTATATTAGGGTTGAACTTTCTCGATATCGAAGTGATATTGTATCCTCTCCTTTGAGCAACTCGTATCATTCGGCTGTCTGCCATCTCACCGTTATGATACCCGTTCAATCCTGCAGAGTCAATCTCCTCTATGATATCTCTCCCTTTCTCAAGAACTCTTTTGCGAAAAATTGCCTCTGCAGCCGGAGAGCGGCAGATGTTACCAAGACAAACAAAGAGAACTCTTTTTCTTGCAGGATTGTTTGAATTATTCATATAATATTGTATTATAGCTATTTATGTAATCAAAAAAAAGAGAGTATCAAAAAAATGGGATATTAAACGGACTTTATAATAATAGCGGTTCCCATTCCGCCTCCAATGCAAAGTGAGGCCAATCCAATACTTTTTCCTGTAGCCTTGAGAGTATGAATCAATGTAACTACTATTCTGTTACCAGATGCCCCTATAGGGTGACCTAAAGCTATTGCCCCGCCATTTATGTTGCACCTTTGATCAATCCACTCTTTGGTGACTCCGTGTTCCGAAACCAGCTCCTCTATCACTCCCAGTGACTGAGCTGCAAAAGCTTCATTAAGTTCAATAATTTCAATATCAGATAGTGTTAGGTTGGCATTTTTGAGAGCTTTCCGAATTGCAGGAACAGGTCCCATTCCCATAATTGATGGCTCAACACCGCCTTGACCTGAGGCTATAATTTCGGCTAACGGTCTAATTCCAGACTCTTTTACTGCATCCTCTGAGGCCAACATAACAAATGAAGCACCGTCATTCACACCTGAAGCGTTACCTGCAGTTACGGTTCCATCTTTCTTAAAAGCAGGCTTTAATGCAGCAAGCTTTTCGAGAGTTGTAGCCCTATTGGGATACTCATCCCTGTTAAAAATTGTTGTCTCCTTTTTTGATACTATCTCAACCGGAACAATCTCTTTGTCAAACACACCTGAATCTACAGCTTTAACTGCTTTTTGCTGGGAGTTATATGCGAATCGGTCCTGCTCCTCTCTTGTAATAGAGTATTTTTCGGCGATGTTCTCTGCTGTGATACCCATATGATAGTTATTGAAAGCATCTGTTAACCCGTCATAGATCATATGATCAAGTCCTTGAATATGCCCCATTTTAACACCACCACGCAGTGATCCTCCAGGAAGAATAAACCCTGAATTACTCATTGACTCTGTTCCGCCTGCAATGACAATGTCTGCTTCACCGGACACAATGTCTGAGTAGCCATTCATAATCGCTTTCATCCCCGATCCGCAAACCATATTGATTGAGTAGGCAGGTACTTCGGCAGGTACTCCTGCTTTTATTGAACACTGGCGTGCAACACCCTGCATCTGTCCTGCCGATAAAATATTACCAACAATAACGGAGTCAATCTTATCCGGAGATACTGCTGTATCTTTAAGCAGCTGACGAATAACAACAGCTCCCAGTTCTCCCGGATTTAAAGTTGAAAGTGAGCCCATAAATTTACCTATGGCTGTTCTTTTTGCAGCAACAATAAAAACTTTTTTCATATTAACTCTTCATTTTAATTAAATTTTCTGATACTATCAAATTTGCCCCGGTTGCCTCTTTTATCTGGTCAATTGTAAAGTCAGGGTGAAGTTCTGTAAGCATTATTCCCTGTGGTGTAATGCTCATTACCCCCATTTCGGTAATAATCATATTTACCTGTCCGGCGGCTGTTAGGGGTAAATTACACTCTTTAAGAATTTTATGAGAACCTTTTGCAGTGTGTTCCATTGCAAGTATCACTTTTTTGGCTCCAACAATAAGGTCCATAGCCCCTCCCATTCCCGGGGTTTTTTTACCGGGAATCATCCAGTTAGCAAGGTTTCCCTTCTCATCGGCCTCTAGTGCACCAAGTATGGTTACATCCACGTGTCCTCCTCGTATTATGGAGAATGACATCGAGGAATCAAAGCAGGAGGCTCCGGCAAAGTAGGTAATGAAGCCATTGCCTGCATTTGTGAAATTCCTGTCTTGCATACCCTCTTGTGGCTCCGGGCCCATTCCAAGCAACCCGTTCTCCGACTGAAGAGTTACTTTAACTCCTTCCGGAAGGTAATTTGGTATTAGTGTCGGGAGTCCAATGCCGAGATTGACAACATCTCCGTCCTTTAATTCAAGGGCAGCCCTTCTTGCTATTACCTCTCTAATCTGATTCTTATCCATACTAAATCATTTATTTTTTTTATACTATTTAACTGCAGATTTCCTTCTGACATACTCCTGAGCAATATACGATCCTACATCGTCTGCATAACTGTTCATTCCGAACCCTGCATCATAACCTAACTCTTTTGCCAATTCGTGGTTAACCCTCGGGCCGCCGCAAACTAAAATTACTTTATCCCTTAAGCCCTCTGCTTCAAGAAGTTCTACCAACTCAATAAGGTTCTTTATATGAACATCCTTTTGTGTAACTGTTTGAGATACTAAAAGAGCATCTGCTTTAAGTTCTATCGCTTTTGCTACGAAATCTTCGTTCAACACTTGAGAGCCGAGGTTATAAGCCTCAAACATTTCATATCTCTCAAGACCATAATGTCCGGCATAACCCTTCATATTCATAATTGCATCAATACCCACAGTGTGAGCATCTGTACCGGTACTTGCTCCAATTACAATAAGAGGGTGTCCTACGTTCTCCTTGATAAAAAGATCTGTATCGTGCATATCCAAAACTTTACTCTCAACTTTTGCAACGTGAATATCCGTAAAATCCACATCCATAGATGAGCTGCCGTAGCAGTTAAAAAAGGTATAGCCTGGTGTAAGTTCCTTAAAGAAGGCAACCTGAGGGTTCTCGAGTCCCATTTTTTTGCAGAGTATTTTTGCTGCCTCAGTTGCCTCAGCACACGCCGGAACAGGGAGTGTAAAACTCAGCTGAACCTTTCCATCATTCATAGTATCACCGTAAGGTTTTACCTTTTTTAAATCCAGTGTTTTATCAAAATCACCGGTATTGTTTGAGTATAATCCTGAGCTCATACTATTTATCTCCTTTCATAATTTTTATAAACGGGTTCATATAATTACTACCTTTCGCAACAACCCCTTCGAGCCCCTTACCCCCGCTCTTAGATCTTTTGACATCTCCAAAAAGCCCCATTTCAAGTGCAGAGAAAAGCCCCTCCTGTTCAATTTTTTCCAAAGTAGATATTGCACTTTCAAGCACCTCTTTTGCTCTGTTACGGATAATACCACTCTCCTTAAACTCAACCTCATCACCCAAGTTCTTCATATTGTTGAAGATATACCTTGCATTTTCAATCGAGAGAAATCTGTCAGACATAAACGGGGTGTGGATAGCCTCAGTAGGCATTCCCAGAAGCTGAATTCCCTGATTTGTCCAAATGCCTATTATATTAAACAGAGCATCCTGAATGTGTCCTTTGAATATATTACCTGTCATAAATTTAGTTGGTGGCATATATTTTAGCGGTGCATTTGGGAAAATCTCCCTTGTCATCTGAGCCTGAGAGAGTTCGTATAAGAATCCATTCTCCATTTGAGGATCCATTTCAAAAGCGTGGCCCAGTCCCATCTGCTCTTGCGGAATACCTGCAAGAAGAGCCAGCTGCTCGTTGATAAAGTCAGATGCCAGAACAGTATGAGCCTCTTCAAATGCGTCTGCAGTCGTAAGATAATTGTCCTCTCCGGTATTGATTATCACACCCGCAAAACCATTGATGACTCTTGAAAAGTACTGATCAACAAGGGTTCTTTGCATATTTATATCTCTGAAAAGAATTCCGTAAAGTGCATCATTTAGCATCACGTCAAGTCCTTCAAGTGCACCCATTACTGCAATTTCCGGCATACAGAGTCCCGAGCAGTAGTTACACAGTCTTATATATCTGCCACTCTCTTCTCCCACTCTATCCAAAGCAGATCTCATTATTCTGAAATTCTCCTGGGTAGCGAAAGTCCCGCCAAAACCCTCTGTTGTAGCTCCATAAGGGACATAGTCCAGCAGAGATTGTCCTGTTGTCCTGATAACTGCGATAATATCGGCCCCCTGTCTTGCCGCCGCTTCTGCCTGTACTACATCTTCAAAAATATTACCGGTTGCAACAATTACATAGAGATAAGGTTTTGGCCCCTCTCCCAGAGTCTCAAGGTAGCTCTCTCTCCTCTCCTTACGCTCTGTGATTTTGGCGATGCTCTCCTTTATTATTGGTTTAAGAACCGAATCAATTCTCTCTCTCTCGGCAATCGGAATCTTGGTTATATCCAGAGTTCCTTGAGAAACTCTAACAGCAATCTCCTGAGGCGACAGAGATGTATTTACAACAGCATTAGCGATATAAAAAAGAGCTCCCTGGTTTAGTACCCCTTTCTCTCTAAGCTCGTCAACAATAATATTTGGCAGCGGGACCTGGTTTTCATTTACATCATCAATCCCGGCAAGCCTGCATAGTGTTCTTTCAACTGCAACCGTGGTGTAGTTCTCTACAAAAATCTGGACATTTGAGGCTATTGCAGATGCAAGGCCTCTGGCATACTCCACCCTGTTGAAATCCAATCCTAGTTTACTTTCTGTCATTTACTTAGTAGCTTTATAATTGTTTTTTTATTATATCTTATTTACTCCAAGCTCTTCTTTGGCTACACTAATCCATTCACTATCTGCTCCCATAGCTTCTGCAATCATAAGGGCCTCCCCCGGAGCATTTGTATCTATAGTTGAGGAGAGTTTGTAGTTCATAACTCCATTTTCGAAACCGACTACTTTTAATCTCTTACACTCTATGTTTTCAATATTGTAGTGAGTGGTTATTACCGAAAGTGCTCTTTTTCTCATCAATACTTTTAGCAGAGCTGCAGCAAGGGCAGTTCCCTCTTTAGGGTTTGTAGTCCCGGCAGGTTCGTCTGTAAGTGATAATATGAGCTTCCCGCCTCCGGCTGCAGAGAGCATATTGTCAATCCTCTTTATCTCGGCTGCAAAAGATGAAAGCCCCTTTCTGTAGTCCTGCTCATCCCCTACTGAGAGGAAAATTTTATCAACGGCAACGATAGATGCTTCACGGGCAGGAATCCCAAAGCCAAACTGGTAAAGATATTGGCATAGAGCTAGTGTTTTGAGTGTCAGACTTTTCCCTCCCATATTTGATCCTGTAATAAGCAGTGGCTCAGAAACGGTAAAGTCAATATCAATTAATTGATACTCTTTTTTATCGCTTTTAAGTATCTCTTTAACCTCAGGATTAAACATTCCTGAATATGATGTCGAATTTATTGATTGTGATGGTATTATAAAATTAAGATCTTTTAGTTGCCGGGCTTTAGCTATCAGAATATCTATCCTGGCAAGGTTTGTTAAAGATTCATAAATTTCAGAGATTCTCTCACTCAGTTTAACGGATATCTCCCCCCTGATTCTATCCTCTATTAACGACATTTTGTAAATAGCATCTTCCGATTCTATACTACCAGAAGAGATCTCTTTTCTAATCTCTTTTAGATCAATGCTGTATGCATTGTAGATATAAAAGGAGGTTATTCTGTTACCCTCTGGATCAAGTAGATTTATCACATCTTCCAAATCGGGTAATTTTATGCAATTAATCTCTGTACTCTCCAGAAAAGCCTTGACTTTTTGGTTAATCATTGAGAGCGATTTGATCTCAAACAGCTCAATATCATCGGGAATTGAGCCTTCTGATATTCGTATTAGAGTGTTTCGAATATCTCTCAATTCACAGAGTTCAATTTTTATTCTCTCAATTAATGAGTTATTGTTAGTAAGATTCACAAAATTACTGAACACTTCGAGTTTTCTGTATGCCTCTGAGATATCAGCAACATCTGTCATAATCCTGCTCTCTTTAATAAGAGATCCGGAGAGGGCAGATGAAAGATTCAACTTAGAGAAGATAAACCGAATTCCATTAGTTGAGTCGAGTATATTTTTAAATCTTGCATCCATTTTTTTTAATGTCATAAACCGGGATATTGACTCTCTCGGTGAGTTCATCAATTAATCTGTTAGAGTCCAGCGTATAGCCATTTGGCGATATGGGATTAACCGTCAAGGCAATAAGCTTGGTTTTCTGTAGAACGGTTATCTTTCCCCCCTTTTTTAAAAAGTTTCTCAAGAGTGTCGGGGTGACAAATATCCTAGTAAAATCCTTTATAATAAGTTCTTTTTCTGTTAGATTTGTATCGGAGGAGATCATTTTTAGAAAACGTTCTGTTAAGGCTCCTGTTAAATAGATTGCACCTCCATCTTCCATTCTAATAATTGATCTGTTCTCCATCGTAAATGCAGACTCAAAAATTGGACCGACTACCTCTCCATCTCTCCCTATAGTCCATATTCCTTGTTCGTAATCTAATAGAGTCTCCCTTCCATTAATTAGAGTTAAAGGTAAACCTATTAACTCTGTAGCATAAGCTGTTTTGTTAACAATCTCTCTGATATTCAATGATAGAGAGGCTCCAGTTGCCAGTATCATTGCTTCTGAAACTGCCGGTGATGCTAGGCTTAGCCTTGAGAAAGCCCCGTCAATAATACAAAAATCTACATTATATCTTTTTTTTAAGGAGATAATCCATCTCTTCAAAGAGGCTGTCGAGACAGGTCCCGAAAGCATAACCTTGCCCCCGGAAAGTGCCTTTGCAGTTACAAGGCGGCCAAGTGAGGTGGTCTCATCGGAAATATCCAGCAGTTCTGAGAGTATTTTACGCTCTCTATAATGTTTTTCACTGGTGGTAAAGATTACTCCTTCTTTGAGAAAAATATCCGGTTTGGAGGTTCGCGTCACCTGATCTATCCTCTCTCCGTCAACACCTGTTGAGGTTACTCCTACTCTTATATTGCTGAGTGAAAGCCTATTCAGAATGTAATTCAGAGACTCTGTTTTGCCGGTATTCTTCTCGAGACCTGCTATGGAGAGTGTTCCATAATTCAGGAGCTCTTCAATGAAGGGCATAATCAAATTTTTATTTGCTGTGAGACCTTATTTTTCTCATTAACACCTCCGGTTCTATGGCAAGCCTTTGCCCTTGCAACAGAGATGCTACTCCCTCAACTTTTGCATTCTCCCTGCAATCGGGACAATTACAACTGTTAGTATATATTTGTGGTTCTGTGTATGTTGTTATTACTCCTTCAAAATTTCTCAAAACAACCCTTCCTGGTGATTGTGAGATTACGTAAGTAGGCATTACAGGTGTCTTGCCCCCTCCACCAGGTGCATCAACTACAAATGTAGGTACTGCATATCCGGAGGTGTGACCCCTTAAACCTTCAATTATCTCAATTCCTTTAGATACAGGTGTCCTGAAGTGTTCAAGTCCCATTGAGAGGTCACATTGATAGATATAATAAGGTCTTACCCTAATCATTACCAATTTGTGAACCAGTCTCTTCATAATATTAACGCAATCATTAACCCCTCTTAACAGCACCGACTGATTACCAAGAGGAATACCTGCATTAGCAAGCCTCTCACAAGCAGCACTTGACTCCTGAGTAATCTCGTTTGGATGGTTAAAGTGGGTATTGAGCCAAATTGGATGGTACTGTTTTAACATATCAACCAACTTTTCAGTTATACGCTGTGGGCATACAACAGGAACCCGTGATCCTATTCGAATTATCTCAACGTGAGGTATATCGCGTAATCTTCGGATAATTGACTCAAGTTTTGAGTCAGAAACCATCAGAGCGTCCCCTCCTGAGAGGAGAACATCTCTAACCTGTGGAGTTGAGGCTATGTAGTCTATTGCCTTCTGTATGTTATCAACAGGGCTTTCGTCATCCTTTTGACCGGCAAACCTTCTTCTGGTACAGTGCCTGCAATACATAGAGCACATATCTGTAATAAGCAGAAGAACCCTGTCCGGATATCTGTGAGTAAGCCCGGGAACCGGAGAGTCCTCATCTTCGTGAAGCGGGTCTAGAAGATCTGCTGCAGAGAGATGTGTCTCAGAACCCGTAGGAATAGCCTGTTTTCTAATTGGACAATTAGGGTTTTCAATGTCAATAAGACTTAAATAGTATGGAGTTATGGCCATTCTAAGAGTTTTTAAAGACTCCTTTACACCCTCCTCCTCCTGAGGTGTTAGAGGAAGGAGTAGCTTTAGCTGGTCTAGCGTCTCTATCCTGTTTTTTACTTGCCATTTCCAGTCGTTCCACTGTAAATTTGTGACCTTTGGAAACAATATATTTCTTCTGCTTAAACTCATAATTTCTATACATATAATTTTTCAAAGAGATCTCGGATCTCTTTAGATTCTCTTATTATGTTAAGTGTCAAGTTAGCGTGACCTTTTGCATAACCATTTCCTACAATCAGGTTTATATCTTTACCTACCCCCTCTGCCCCGAGTGCTGCTTTGGTAAAACTGGTTGCCATAGAGAAGAAGTAGACATATCCCTGACCTTTTGTTATTAGTATAGAGGTCATCTCTGTAGAAGGAACATTGACATTATTGACAGTAACATCGCACCCTCTTCCCCCTGTAATAGACATAACTTTATTGTAGACATCCATAACATTTGTAGCATCTGCAACTATAATGTCAGTTGCAAGATTGAGTATTTCAATCCTCTTTGCGTTTTCAGGTGAAAATTCAACTACAATAACCTTACCTGAAGGGCCTGCATTAAGCATTGCCTGATAACAACATAGTATTCCCGATTTTCCTCCCCCTCCAATAATACAAACAATATCTCCCTCAGTTACAAGCCTGTCTACCTGAGCAGGAGCTCCGGCAACATCAAGTGCTGCAAGTGCAAGTTTCTCCGGAATATCATCCGGTAAAATTGCAAACAGGCCGCTCTCAAAAAGAATTGCCTGCGCATCTACATCTACCTGATCTGATGAAGGGTTAATACTCTTAATTAAGTTGATTTTTAATGGTGTAAGAGACAATGAGACAAGTGTAGCAACTCTGTCTCCAATCTTAATTCTGTTTTTCGGGAAAGAATCACCTATCTTCTTAACAGTGCCTATAAGCATTCCCCCTGACCCTGTTACGGGGTTTTGGAGTTTTCCACGCTCTTTGACAATAGAGAGGATCATCTCTTCCATTTTGGCGGGATCATTACCGCAAGCTTGTTTTATTTGAGTATATGAAGCAGAGTCAATATTAAGGGTACTAACGTCAATAAGTACCTCATTATCATAGATATCCGTTGAGTTGTCAAGCTTTAAAGCCGGCTGGGGAAGAGTCCCCAGCGGCGATAAAACTCGATGAGTACCATATCTGCACCCTTTTCTCATATTCAAACTATGCATAAAGTTCTGTGAACACCTTCCTAAGTTTGTCGGACTCTCTGAGTATCTGAAGAGTAATCTCAGCGTGTCCCCTAGTGTAGCCATTCCCCACTATCATATTTACATCTTTTCCGACACCTTCTGCACCAAGAGCTGCCTTTGTAAAGCTGGTAGCCATTGAGAAGAAGTATACTATTCCTCCGTCTTTGGTAGTAAGAATACTGGTCATCTCTGTATCTGTAATATTAACGTTATTAATTATTACATCACATAACTGACCATTTGTTAACTCTTCAATCTTCTCGAGTATCGGAACAGGCTGGGTTGCATCCGCTGCGAAAACATAGTCACATAGATCAAGATCGATAAGTCTTTTTGTGCTTTTTTCACTATGGCACAGCCCGATAACCTTTCCAGTAACTCCGGCTCTTTTTTTGGCCTCATAACAACAAAGCATACCTGATTTTCCACCTGCGCCAATAATTAACACGGTATCTCCCGGTTTTACCAGTTTGGCAGTCTGGGCAGGAGCTCCGGCTACATCAAGTGCAGATAGAGCAAGAGTTTCGGGCATATCTGTCGGGATTTTTGCATAGATTCCACTTTCGAAAAGAATCGCTTTTCCATCAATATCTACCTGGTCAATATCCGGACGAATATCTTTAATTTTGTCTATTCTAAGAGGAGTTAACGAGAGAGAGACCAGTGTTGCAATCTTATCCCCAACTTTAAGGTCAGTCTTTCCTAAGAGTGCATCTCCTATCTTTTCAACTGTACCCAAAAGCATTCCTCCTGAACCGGTTACAGGGTTTCTGTGCTTACCCTGTTTTGCAACTATATCGAACATAATTCTGGCAATTTCAGCCTTATCGCCACCTGCCTGCTCCTCAATTTGAGTAAAACTTGCGGAGTCAATGTTTAATGTCTGTACATCGATAAGGATTTCATTGTCGTAAATCTCATCCATATTGTTGTCAATTTTGTTTGCCGGCTGAGGTAGAACGCCTTTTGGCTCAATCACTCTGTGAGTGCCATATTTATTGCCCTTTTTCATTTTTTGATTAGTTGTTAAGTTATTATTAAGTGGTTAGTTAATTCCTAAAATCTTCCTTGCCTCATTAGGTGTAGCAATCTCTCTGCCAAACTCTTTTGCTATTCTTACGACTTTCTCTACGAGCTCTCCGTTGGATTTTGCAAGAACTCCCTTCGAAATAAATACGTTATCTTCAAATCCTACTCTCACGTGACCTCCGTCAATAATAGCTGCAGTAGCAAGTGTAAACTCAAACCTGCCTATTCCGGCAACTGTATATGTTGCATCGTCAGGAATACTACCTCTGAGAAATATAAAGTCTCTTAATTCACCGGTTATACCTCCGTTAACACCCATTACAAAATCAAAGTGCATCGGTTTTTTTATAAACCCTTTCTTATGTAGCCTTAGAGCCATATCAATCATACTTTTATCAAAGACCTCCAATTCCGGCTTAATACCTCTCTCGTTCATCTTCTGTGCAAAATACTTGATAGTATTCTCTGTATTCATAAAAACATCATCTCCTCCAAAATTTAATGTGCCGCAATCTAAAGTTGCAAGCTCAGGGTTAAGTTCTGTTGGTTGA
The DNA here is from genome assembly GCA_964351405.1 of uncultured Muribaculaceae bacterium. Lineage (GTDB taxonomy): Bacteria > Bacteroidota > Bacteroidia > Bacteroidales > UBA932 > Bact-08. The sequence goes on from CAYGOE010000003.1 coordinate 48,096, forward strand.
AGCCTATCATCGTTTGACATACCTATTGCACCTCCGGTTGAAGGCTGGATTATAACATCCGGACAAACTTTATAGATTGCATCCATAACCTCTTTAAAACGATTTTTATCCTGAGTAGGAGTTCCATCGTCATATCTAACGTGAAGGTGAATAATGCTGGCGCCTGCGTCATATGCAGATTTTGCTTCTCTTACACACTCCTCTACAGTGTAGGGTACTGCAGGGTTATGCTCCTTAAGTACTTCTGCACCACATATTGCTGCTGTAATAATCAGTTTTTCCATAATCTATTCTATTTATTAATTCTTTGACAATCTTTTGGAGTTACGCAGGTTCCACTGGCTTTGCAAACGAGTATCGGTTTCTCTAGAATATCAGCTGCAGAGGGAGAGATATCTGGTCTTGGTACTATGACCTTAGTGGCAGTAAAGATCATTTTTCTGGATGTGTTTCCAGAAGATATAATCTCACCTGTTGCCTCAATATAGTCACCTGCATAAACAGGTGCCAGAAACTCTACACTGTCATACGCACGGAAAAGTCCTTCATCCCCATCTTCTCTTATTAAAAGTTCGGTAGCAACATCGCCAAACAGTTGCAACATTTTTGCACCATCAACAAGATTTCCTCCATAGTGTGCATCGTGTGAGCTCATCCGAACTCTGATCATTGCTTTTTGAGACATAATAAATCTATTTAATAATTAAATAATCTACAAGAATAGCAGGAGTGTGTATGTTCTCGGGCTCAATCTCTCCTACTCCTACAATCTGCTCAACCTCAGCAATTACAATATCTGCAGCCATTGCCATTAGGGGGTTGAAGTTTCGGGTAGTTCCTTTATAGTAAAGATTTCCCATTTTGTCTGAAATTGATGCTCCAATAAATGAGATGTCTGCTTTAATTGGCTTTTCTAAAATGAATTTTTTATCATCCAATTCAATAGTCTGCTTTCCGTTCTCTACCATTGTTCCAAGCCCTGTTGGGGTAAGTACACCTCCCAAACCTGCACCTGCAGCCCTAATCCTCTCAATTAGTGTTCCCTGAGGCGAGAATTCAATCTCCATCTGGGAAGAGTTCATCAGTTCTATTGCTGTCGGATTTGACCCTATATAGGATGTGATAAGCTTTTTAACCTGCTTGTTTGCGATTAGCTTTCCAAGTCCCTTATCTGCAAAAGCAGCATCATTACAGACCAGTGTTAGTTTGTTTATGCCGGAATCAGCAATGGCATCCATTAGAAGATTTGGGCCGCCGGTTGTTAGAAAACCACCTACCATTATTGTCATTCCATCTTCTAATTTGCTGACGGCCTCTTTTATGGTTATTAACTTATCCATTACTAACTTAATTTTTTGACATTAATATTTAAATAATTAGCTGCGAATTTACTAATTTTATCCATAAATTTAACTAAAAATCGGGACTAAATTGATTATTCTTATCCTGCTGTTTATAAACAAATTTGCTTATTTAAAAATTCTTAATGAATTATGATACTATGAAAATTTTAAAGTATATCGCTATATATTAATATAAATAACATAAATATTATATGTTATAACAATATTGTTACAACATATAAAGACTATTTTATAAAATTTAATAAATCAGGAGATTATAAAGTAATTATGTCAATTATACTGATTTGACAGCATTTGCATAAATTGAGAGAAAGATATCTCTAATCTCCTCTTTCTCTCCCTCAAATCCGGAAATTTTGAATTCACAATACTCTTCAAATGCAATACTCTCTTCTTTAGAGTAAAATGATGAGTTTGTTGTTTTGTTTGACAATAAATCAGATGCAATTCTGTTTGTATTCCATACTTTATATCCGGAATTGATTCTTGAGTCAAATATCTCTGAAAGCAATTTGAAACGTTCATTTTTAGCTTTCAAACTACATATTTCGAGCTCTTCAATAGTTATAGGATTGCAGAAATTTATGTGGATTTTCCCTTTGTACTGCATAATACCTGTAAGAATACTATTTAAATCCTCTCCGGGTGACTTTTTATATCTTGTTCTTTTTGAAATATAGAGCTCTTTTGCCTTTAAAAAATCACAAGGCTCATATTCATAAGATATTGAAACAGGAACAATGGATAGTTCATTAAAATCGCTCACAAATTCCCCTGAACCACTCATATCCAGCATTTTTAAAAGCCCCTGCTCGGTAATGTCAATTCCATCCTTGGTTCTTCCGTTTCTCTGAGCAATCCAGACTGAACTTCTTTGAGACGATATGCTCTCTCGTACATACTCAGATAAAACCATTGAAGAGTTATAAAGCTCACGCGGATTGGTGCTTCGGATGACTTTTATCATTTTATTTGATCTGGCAACATCTTCAATAAAAGAATCTGTAATAAGATTGTCTCCTATTGCTAACTCAGATGTCTCAATATTATTGATTCTAAGAATCACCTGTATCAATGCAGAGTCCAACAATATATCCCTGTGATTAGATATATAGAGATGTTTTTTCTCTCCTAACAGGTTATCTAATCCGGAGTAAGTTAATCCCTTGGAAGTGTCTTCAACAATTTTTTTTATCGCATATAGCATCACCTTACCCTGAAACTCATCCACACTTTTAAGCGAAGAGATAAAACTTCTAAACTCATCCGGGTTTTTCCCAGGATACAGATATGCAGAGATATCTTTTAAAAGAGGATGGGATGCAATCCTTTTCAGTGCGGGAGCCTCTTCATCTCCGTTGTATGGTCTGATATCCTTAAACTTCTCGCCGGTCATTATCTTTTCTTTAAAATTTCAAAGTTATAAAATTATTATTATACATCTCTAAAAAAGCTATCTGTAATAGGAGCAAGAATCCACAAAAACATAATAAAAATGGCAGAAAAAAGGAGTAGAGAACCGATAGTAAGTGCCACTATAAGAGAGTATATAAGAGGAGTAATAAACATTAGGATGAACATTGTGAAAATGATATTCAGAAATCTTAAATCTTTAAACCTGCTGGTGAAAAATGTAGGTAATGTAGGTAAGGAGATAAGTGTCGGCACAAAAAAAAGCACACTATCTCCGGTATAATAAAACATTAAAGTCGAGAGAATCATAAGCAGCAGGCTTCCACAAGTGAGTATTGCATTAACGGATAATCTCATTTTGATAGTAATTCGCCTGTACAAAAGGAGAAAAATTATTAATATAAATAAAAGAAATGCAGCAATAATGGGATACTCACCTTTTATGTAAGGTAAATACTGGAACCTGAATTCCATATCATTAAGAGTTGCCACTAACCTGGATAACGAATAACCTGCAAATGAACAAAGCAAAATAGACCCAACTAATATTAGAGATATCTTGATAAGATCTCCAAACGAAAATTTCTTGAGTTTAATATTTATTAACTGAGATAATAATAACAAAAGCAATAAACATTAATATCAGATAAGTTTTTGGTGTAATTGTTATTAGACCCAGATATGGAAGAGAGAAGAAGAGTAGATCGCTTTTTAAGTAGTCGCTTTGGAAGTATTTAGGATTGGTAAGATGCTCTTCTACAATTGGTTCAATCTGCTCTCCATAGTGTTGTATGGAGTTAAGTGAGATATTTTCAAAGTTGTCAAGTTTAGTATGATAGTATTTAAGATTATCAATTACAGCAAAATTCATCCCAGAAAAGCGATCTTTAACAATAGTAAAATCGGTACTGTTAGGTAGTATTCTGTAGATGGCAGTGGTCAGAGAATAGGCATACGGATGTTCGGCTCTTTTGTATAAATCAATGATTTTTCTGTTTCCAGCTGAGGTTTCAAATAGAATTGCGGGCCCTTTTACACCTCTTGCTTCGATGTTAATAATAAACCCTACATTATTAAATATCAAAGTGTTGTGCTTAATTACATTTTTAATCACCTCAAGATTTGACTCTTCGGAATCTGTAAACAGAACTTTTATCCCCTGCATCCACTTATCTCTGAATTTTTGTCGAATTATTTACAACTCAAGAATAACTCCAAGCCCATATCCGTCATCTGCGGCTCCAAAAGAGTACTCCTCTCTCCCATTTACCATATTTTTGAATCTTGAGTCAATACGAGCAATAAACAACACATAAGATCCTGCGCTTCTGTTTACTGGCTCAGAAACAGCATAAAGATTTGCAATGTCTATAGATCTTTTGAACCTATCCTGAATTGAATTATATCGGTAATAGGTGACATCCATACCAATTTCGGTAAGCCGGTCAGATAGATAGTTTCTGACAATATCTCTCTCAAAAGGGTGATCGATTGAGTGGGGCTCTTTAGAAATAACCTTAATATCTGCTTTAACTCTTACAGCAGAAAAGCATTGCTATCAACCTCTTTTACAGGTGGAAGAAAAGAGTTATCTAAAGATAATATTAAGGTTATTATAACAACCAACATAGCAATAAACAACCTACCGGCGTTCATTACTGCTCCAGATTATACTTGTTGTAGATATTCTTCCCTTCAGGTGTATAGGCATATCGAATTCTTTCGGCATAAACCTCTTCAACTTTAGACCTTACCATCTTCATTGTTGAATTAATCATTCTGTTTTGCTCCGAAAATGGTTCGTCAGCAATAATAAATGAAGATGGAAGCCATCTTTCCGGGAACATTCCTGCATACTCTCCATTGCCTTTATATTTATTTAGCTCTTTTGAAACAGCATCCACAAGCTCTTTTCCTCTTAATCTGCTTTTATCTACCGAGAGTACTGCAATTGTATAAGGAGACTGGTTATTATGAAGCATAACCTGCTGAATAAGCTTTGAGTTACCAAGAATAGCCTCCTCTATTCCTTCAGGTGAATATTTCTCTCCGTCACTTGATATAAGAAGAGATTTAAACCTGCCGAGTACATAGAGAAATCCATCTGCATCCATATATCCAAGATCACCAGTGTAGAGCCAACCGTCCCTGACACTCTCTTGGGTAGCCTTTGGGTTTTTCCAATACCCAGCCATAACGTTCTCACCTTTGATAACTATCTCTCCGGATACTCCCAAAGGCATCGTTTTGCCTTCAGAGTCAAGTATCTTAAGTTCTAGAGGCTTTATCAATATCCCAGAAGAGCCTAATTTATGTTTATCGGGGCCATTTGAGGATATAATAGGTGTTGCCTCTGAGAGACCATACCCCTGGAACATTGGAATTCCTAGTGCGTAGTAGAATTTTTGCATCTCAATGTCCAACAGAGCTCCCCCTCCAACAAAAAATTCCAACTCTCCCCCCATTGCATTTTTTACTTTTGAAAAGAGAATCTTGTCAAATAACCTGACCAAAGGTAATAATAATCCAGAGGCTCCTTTGCCTTTGTTAAATCCCTCTTTGTTATATGCATAAGTAACTTTAAGAGCAAAACCAAAAAGTGCTTCGGCTAATTTACCTTTTGATTTAATTGAGTTTTCAATGTTTTTACGGAAACTTTTTGCTAGAGCAGGTACTGATAGTAAGATATTTGGCTTAACCTCGTTTATATTTATCGGAATATTCTTAAGTGTATCCATTCCGGTTTTCCCAGACTGTACTGTAGCTACTACAGATCCGGTAGCAATCATTATATAGAAGCCTACAACGTGTGCAAAACAGTGGTCAAGAGGAAGGATTATGAGCATTCTCTTTTTTGGAGGAATAGACATTATAGATAATGCCTGTTCTACATTTGCAGTATAGTTCCTGTGGGTAAGAATAACACCTTTTGGGTCTGCAGTTGTTCCGGAGGTATAGGTTATAGTCGCATAGTCACCATTGTTAATTGATTGTGCTATAGCTCTAAAGCTATCACTATTGTTTTCCAAATATTCTTTTCCAATATTTACAACATCTTCTATAAAGATCTCACCCTGTTCATAGCTTTCAAGTTTGTCAAAGACAACTATCCTCTTAATCAAAGGTAGCTGATCCTTTATAGCTCTTATTTTCCTTAACTGTCTCTCTGAGACCAGCAGAGTGTCGACATCGGCGTGAATAAGCCTGAAAAGAAGATCGCTACTCTCCTCAATCTTGATTGAAATCGGAACATTAACACCACCAGCATAGAAGATTCCAAGCTCTCCAATTATCCACCAATTCCGCCCCTCAGAGATTATTGATGCGTGACTCTTTTTTTGAAAGCCCAATGAACAAAGGCCCGCACCAAATTGTTCTGCGGATAGCTTTGTTTGAAAATAGGTGGTAGGAGTATACTCCTTGCCAATTTTCTCGAGTAAAAGAGTATAGTTGGAGTATTTCTCAACTGACTCTTCAAAAAGATCAATAATTGTTCTTTTTTTCATAATGGTTAGGTTTTGTTTAGCAAAAATATATAATAAATGTTCAAAAGTTGTTCTCCATACCTTAAAATGTTTAACGGAAAGGGGGTAAATTGGCACTACTCACTTACTAGTGAGCTCCTTAATACTGCTCAAGAGGAGGATAAGTTAATTTTTTTGCACATTGGTTATATAAGCAATATCAATATCAGAGAGTCGTCGTTAGAGCTTTTTGCAAATGAGGAGGTTGTCAATCTACTCAATAGTAACTTTATTTGCATAATTGAGGATAAGGAGGATAAGCCTGAATCTTTTCTCTTAGCACTTGACCTATTGTTCTTGAATCAGGATTTTTCCTATGGTCCTATGAATATGTTCATTATGCCCAACCGAAGACCATTAATAGCTTTCTCTGACTGTAATCCGGATAACTTTCTTGAAATTGCAAACTCTCTTCTACTTGCAAAAAAGGAGAAAAGAGAGAAACTCAAGCAGTTATCGGAAGAGTTGTCCAAAAGAGCAATCAATACCGGCATTATTACAGATATGAAAAAGGGTTCTGTGATAGAAAAACCACTTCTTGAAAAATATGTCCAAATGTGGTTTAAGAATATGTTTGACACCGATTTTATATATAAATTAAAGCCTTTTACCCCCAACCCTGCTGCTCTTTATACTATTATTGAATATCTGAGATTATATCCGGATAAGAGATTCTCCGACAAAATGGAGGATCTTCTGAATCATATGCAATACTCTGCACTCTTTGATGTGATAGATGGTGGGTTTTTTCGCCAAGCTTCAGACTACTCTTGTAATGATTCTCTTTATGAAAAGAGTCTGGAAGAGAATAGTCTTTTCCTGATGTTATACGCTGCAGCATATAAACTCTACGGCAATGAGTCATATAAAATGACATCATTAATGACCTACAATTTTATCTTAAATGAGCTTTTAAATGAGAAGGGTGCGCTGGTAAATAGTACAACTTTAATGGGTAAAATCGATGATGCAGTTTATTACTCCTATTCTATCAATGAGTTATCAATAATTTTCCCTGAGAGATATCCAGAGATTGCAATTGCTTTAGGAATGGATATGACTCTTAACCGAATGGAAAAACAGACTCCTATAAGAGGTGCAGACTCATATATATATTTAAATGAGGAGGATATTTTACTTTTGCGTCAAAGAAGATTGGAACATAGGGGTTACTATAAGGATTCCAGAGTTATAACTGCATCAAATTCAGTTTCAGTAACAGCATTTTCCATTGCATCAATATTTCTGCAGAACCCCTCGATGTACTATCAAGCTACTAAGATATTTAAATTTTTACTATTCAATAACATAGACAATAGTGATGGAAGATTGTATCGATATACCTGTTGTTCCAATAGCTATCTCATTGGATACTTATCTGATTACGCCAACTTTATTGAAGCATCGCTTGAACTGTACAGAAACAGATTTGACATAGAGTATCTATTGATTGCAAAAAAATATACAGAAATAGTAATGGATCGGTTTTACAAACCTGAGAACGGAATGTTCAGTAAATCTGAGAGAGATTTTGTCTCTGACACAGTACCTTTTAAAAGAGAATCGAACATAGATTTTATAAGGCCTTCTGCAAATTCTGTAATGGCCGGGAACCTAATTTCTCTCTATGAGATTACAAGGGAGGAGAGATACATTATAATTGCAAAACAACAGCTAAATAATATTGTACCAAATCTGCTAAATTCAGGTCCTATGCTCTCTAGCTGGGCACATAAAATTTTAAAATATATAAATATAGATATCAATCCTTTATCTAAATAGAATTGAACTATCTCCATAGCTTAGAAATCTAAACTCATTTTTGAGAGCGTATTCATACATCTCTCTCCATTTATCTCCGATAAAGGCGGAGATAAGTAGTAAAAGAGTGCTTTGAGGCTGGTGAAAATTGGTGATCAGAACATCTGTAAGTTTAAAGTTATATCCCGGAACAATTATTATCTCTGTCTTTCTCTCCAACACATCTATCTTCTCATATTCCATCCAAGTTATTAAATATTGAATCGCCTCACCTACTGAGTAATCCTTAAGCTGATTATAGGGTTCCCATTGTGTAACATCATTTGGAAAACGTTTTTCCTTGCATTGAACCCCAAGATAATAGAGACTTTCAAGAGTTCTGACAGTTGTTGTACCTACTGCAACAATCTTCTCCTGGCTTTCCAGTTTGATTAATAACTTTTTTAGCAGTGATATTTCAATAGAGAAAGGCTCTGAATGCATTTTATGATCTCTGATTAGTTTACTTTTTACCGGAATAAAGGTTCCTGCTCCAACGTGGAGGCAAATCTCACCTCTCTCTACAGTGCTCTCATCAATATTTTGAAGCAGTTTTTGAGTAAAGTGAAGCCCTGCCGTTGGAGCGGCAACAGATCCCCTCTCCTTGGCGTATAGTGTCTGATATCTCTCTCTGTCACTATCTTTAGACTCTCTGTGCAAATATGGAGGGATAGGCACTTTCCCACATAGTTCCATAACCTGAGAAAAAGGAATACCAAGAGACCATCTGAAGTTAATTATAAATTCATCCTCAATTCTAGTCTCAATAGAGGCTCTTAGATCTATTTCAGACAAAAACTTATCTGAGCCTGAATCAAAGAGTATTTCACCGGATTTCCACCTTTTTGCATTCCCAACAACAGCTTTCCAGCTACACGACGAAGTGGAGGAGAAAGAGCGATTGTACTCTGATGGCATAAATGGCTCCATACAGAATATCTCGATATATGCACCTGTCTTTTTCCGAAAGATTAATCTTGCGGGGACGACCCTGGTATTATTGAATATGAGAAGAGATTTGTCTGGCAACAACTCCGTGAGATTTGAAAATTTTGATTCTGATATTAAGTTGTCTCTAAATATTAAAATCCTGGAAGCATCTCTGCACTCAAGAGGGTATTTTGCAATTTTGTCATCCGTGAGATTATAGTTATAATCCTCAATTCTAATTTCAGGCTCCACAATCAATTATTTTGTGCAAAACTATATAAATATATGGTAGGAATAAAATACTTCATACTTATTGATTAGTTTACAAATGTTAATTACAAATATAGTCAATATGCATTACATATGTAACCATAACCAATTGTTTTATCGTTTAAAAAGAGGTGAATATTGGTTACATAATTAAACATAATTATATGTAAATTATTATATCATATTAAACAGATAACCAGTTAATTACAAAGTTTAGATAAAGTGTTTTATAGATAATTATGTAGAAAATCAGCCATAATAGCGTTTAAAAGGTGTTTAATAGAGATATATTATACTTTAAATATCAGATAACCAGTATTTATATAGAGTATATCTTAATTATTGCTTGATATATGAGCTAACAGTATAATAGTATATGAAATCCATTACTGGTTAATCTATTCCTGATTTATCCACTAGTATAATAGTTACAAATGTAATCTATACTAATATTACAGATGTAACCATTTTATTGCTTACATTTGTATCACTAACTGTTTACATTTATGAAAGACCGTTTACAGCGTTTTTTAGACCTCGAGCAGCTAACTCCGGCCCGTTTGGCAGATATTCTGGGCATACAGAGATCTGGTCTCTCTCATATTTTGTCCGGAAGGAACAAGCCCGGCTTCGACCTGATACAAAAGATGCTTACTAAATTCCCTTCCCTCAATGCAGATTGGCTTATTACGGGCAAAGGAAAAGTCTACAAAGAGAGCTCCCCTTCTCACGACACCTCCTCTTCAAGTACTTTATTTGGTAATATCGAGAAAAACATTGAGGAGGTCACTATTAAAATTCCGGCTTTATCTGCTGAAATTAAAGAGATTAATAGCGGTTTAGAGACATCTCAACTGTATGAGAATTCAATAAATGAATCAATCAATAAATCTGATCAGGAAAAAAGGAGTCTCAGAAAGATAATTATGATCTACTCAGACAACTCATTTGTTGAATACCATCCTGGCAAGGAGTAGTTAGTATAATTATTATTATATTTGCTCCAAATTATCCGGCGAGATGTTCAAATTTTTAAGACCAATACTTTTCTCTTTTTCACCAGAAACTGCCCACAATATTGTTGTCGGGTTGCTACGAATGTTGAGCTATTTCCCATTTTTTTCCCCACTACTAAGGATCTTTTATTGTTATAAATCTCCAAAGTTAGAGAGAGAGGTGATGGGAATTAAATTTAAAAATCCTATCGGGCTAGCTGCTGGTTTTGATAAGAACGGGGAGGTATATAATCAGTTGTCTGATTTTGGTTTTGGTTTTATTGAGATAGGTTCTCTCACTCCAAATGAACAGATTGGTAACCCAAAACCGAGATGTTTTCGTCTTATTCAAGACAAAGCAATAATTAACAGGATGGGAATCAATAACAGAGGGGTAAAATTTGCAGTTTCCAGATTAAAAGATAAGAAATCAAGAACAGTTGTTGGTGCAAATATTATCAAAAGTACATCATCTGCAAACGATCAGGCTCCCCACGACTATGAAAAGTCTTTTGCACAATTGTATGATTTTGTCGACTATTTTGTTGTAAATGTCTCCTGCCCCAATGTCAAAGGAATTACTAAATTACAAGATATAAACTCACTTTCGGAGATTGTAGATCGACTCACTACGCTTAGAAAATATTTTGACGAATACAGGCCTATTTTGCTTAAAGTATCGCCGGACCTTACCTTCGAGCAGTTAGACGAGATAATAGATCTGATTCTGGTATCCGGAATGGATGGAATAGTTGCAACAAACACAACAATAAGCAGAGAATTTCTTACCTCTCCCTCTGATCGGGTGGAGTTTATCGGAGATGGAGGCTTGAGTGGAGCTCCTCTATACAGAAAGAGTTTAGAAATAGTACAATATATCTATAATAAAACAGGCGGTCAACTACCAATAATTGCAGTAGGGGGCATAATGACCCCTAAACAGGCAAAGGAGATGATTGACTCAGGAGCATCACTAGTTCAGATTTATACCGGGTTCATATATAATGGTCCCGGATTTGTAAGGAGAGTCCTGAGACACCTTGCAAAAAATAGTTAAATAATGATAGAAGCCTGCATTTGCACAATTGGCGATGAAATTCTCATCGGCCAGATTGTTGATACTAACTCAGCATACATCTCCAGAGAACTCAATAAACTGGGAGTTAAGGTCTCCTCAATTATTTCAATAGGAGACAATATTCAGGAGATTATAAATACTCTGGAAGATATTACAGAAAAATACCCTATTGTCATAACAACCGGTGGATTAGGGCCTACTAAAGATGATATTACTAAAAATGCCCTATTAAAAATAACCGGCTCAGATGAGATGTATCTCAATAATGAACAGTTGGAAGTTATTAAAGATATCTGCAAGAAAAGAGGTATTGAACTTTCGGACCTAAACCGAGACCAGGCACTGTTGCCAAAATCCTGCACTGTACTTATCAACAGAAAAGGCACAGCACCCGGAATGTTTTTTAAAATTTCGACTAAAGAGTCTCTTCTTTTTTCACTTCCAGGAGTCCCTTACGAAATGGAGTCACTAATACCCAATGTGTGTGAATTGATAGTGAATAACCTCAAAACAGAGCAAATAACTCACAAAACAATAGTAACGTATGGAGTTGCAGAGTCTATGCTTGCCACCATATTAAATGATTGGGAGAGCTCTCTCCCACCCCAAATCAAACTTGCATATCTTCCAAATCCTGCAATTGGAATCAGATTGAGAATGTCTATATATGGTGGCGATAAAAGTGAATCTATTGCATTGATAAACAAATATACAAGTGAACTTTACGGCATATTGGGAGATATTATTTATGGCGAATCTGATGATACTTTAGAGAGTACTCTTTTTAAAACTTTAATAGACAAGGGGAAAACTCTCTCTGTTGCAGAATCTTGCACAGGTGGAAGAATCTCTTCAATTTTGACTTCTAAATCCGGATCATCCGGAATTTTTAAAGGTGGAGCAGTTGTTTATAGTAATGATTCCAAAATTGCCATCCTAGGTGTTAACAGTCAAATTATTGACAGTTATGGAGCGGTTAGTAAGGAGTGCGCAGAGCAGATGGCAATTGGAGCAAGAGAAGTTTTTAAAACAGATTATGCAATTTCTGCAACAGGAGTGGCTGGTCCAAGAGGGGGAACAATCCAAAAACCAGTCGGAACAATTTGGATTGCAGTAGCAGGCAATGGTTTTGTGGTCTCCAAAAAAAATATTTTTGCCGGAGATAGGGAGCGAAATCTAATTCGCTTTTCTTCGGAAGCTCTTAATTATCTAAGATTAGTTCTGAAAATTTATAAAATATAAGTTATTAATATATAGTACATATAATAATTATGTTATATCATATAACTATTAAGTTACAAACAGACTAATACGCACAATATGAGAATTTTATTAATTAAATTGATTCTATTAATCTTTATGCTTAACTCCTGTAATTCTAACAGCTCAGAAATTGAAAATATTATTACCGAGACAGATCTCCTCTTTACTTCTCTCTATCCTGATAACGAACCAGGGGCTGCAGTATTAATATTAAAAGGAGATTCTGTAATATTTGAAAAGGGATATGGAATTGCTAATATGGAGTCAAAGATTTCAATTGACGGAAACACCTTCTTCAATATCGCCTCTGTATCAAAGCAGTTCTCCGCAGTAGCTTTAATGATGCTTGATGCAGAGGGGAAACTTTCCCTTGATGATAGCGTAAAGAGATGGTTTCCAGAGTTCGAGTCCTCTATTTTAGACAACATTACACTAAGACATCTTTTGTCACACACTTCCGGGATTCCGGATTCAAGAGATAGAAGTGACAGGCATTTTGTTACTACAGCAACTGATATTCAATCATATGCATACATCGGATCTTTGAAAAAACTAAATTTTGAGCCTGGAAGCAGATATGAATATATGAATCCTACTTTCCAATTGATGCACACAATAATAGAGAGATCTTCAGGTATTGGTTTTGATGAATTTATGAAAAAAAAGGTTTTTGAACCCTCCTCTATGAATGAAACTACTTATTTTGAAGCAGATAAGATAATTCCCCGGATGGCTCACGGCTACCTTTTAAATAAAGAGAGCGGTAAGTTCGAAGAGTTTGATTATGGAGAGGAGTCATTTTTTGCAACAAAGGCAGATGGTGGTATTTACACTTCAGTTAGGGAGTTTGTCAAATGGGAGTTGGCATTACGTAAAAACCTTCTTATTGATGAAAAAATATTAAATGAAGCTCAAACACCTAAAGTTGAGATAAAAGAGCTTCCTTTTACTCATTACGGTTATGGGTGGTTTATTGAGAAAAGACCTGGATTTCCAACTAAGATATATCACACCGGAAACAATGGAGGATTTCAGATTTATGCAGGCAGATATCCCGAGCAAAAAATCCTCTATCTTGTTTTTTCAAATAGAGATGACAGAAATAGGGAGGAGACCGCAAGAAAAATGGATAAGATTTTTAAAAATGCAGGTTGGTTGTAAAATTTTCTAATATTAGTCTTGTTATTTTTTATCAATCATTGTAGCAGATGCTTGTGCAGCAGGCATTACAACTATATCTGAGATGTTCACATGTGAAGGTGTTTTGATTACAAACAATATTACTTCAGCGACGTCTTCTGCCGAGAGAGGTTTGAATCCTTTGTAAACATTAGCGGCTCGTTCATTATCCCCTTTAAATCTCACCAGAGAGAACTCTGTTTCAACTGCACCCGGTGAGAGCTGTGAAACTTTTATATTGTGAGTGTAAAGGTCCATCATCATTGCACGAGAGAGAGCGTCAACAGCGTGTTTTGTTGCACAATAAACATTGCCGCTTGGGTATACACTTTTACCAGCAATAGAGCCAATGTTGATAATATGCCCCCCTCCCCTGTTTATCATAATATTTGATACCACACGTGACACATAGAGAAGACCTTTAATGTTCGTATCAATCATTCTCTCCCAATCATCAACTAAGCCTTGGTTTAGTGGGTTTAGACCAACTGCCAGCCCTGCATTGTTTATAAGCACATCTACCTCTTTCCAGTTTTCAGGTAAATTACCCAAATAGTGCTCTACCTGAAGTTGCTCTCTTACATCAAAACTAAGGGGTAAAACTCTCACTTTGTAATCACTCTCCAATTTTTTTGAAAGCTCTGTAAGCAGAGCTACTCTTCTGCCAGTAATTATTAAATTATACCCCTCTTTTGCCAGAGTATTGGAAACTGCCCATCCGATTCCGGAAGTTGCACCGGTAATTAACGCGATTTTTGACATTAACTCAAATAATTTATAATAGTCTTAAAAAATTCCCACCAAGAATTAAACAGATATCATCGTCACTATATCCCCTGTATTTCAGCTCTTTGGTTAAAACAGGAAGTTTGTCTACCCCCTCCATTCCGTCCGGAGTAACCTCTATACCATCAAAATCTGAACCAATTCCCACGTGTTTAATCCCAACAAGCTTAACTACGTGGTCAATATGATCTGCAATCTCAGTGTATGAAGGTCTCTCAAGGGCAAGCATTGCTTTTTCGGCATCTTGAAGCAATTTTTTGTATTTTTTCGGATCTTCTTTATATCTCTCTTGAGCCTCTTCAAAAGCGTCACAAAGCGGCCAAAAATCCTTGGCATAGTCACTGTTAAGAAAAGGAGGATAGAAGTTTATCTGTACCACTCCCCCGTTTGATGCAAGGTCAAGTATCATCTGGTCTGTTAGGTTTCTTGGGTGGTTTGCAATAGACCTGCAGCAAGAGTGTGTTGCAACAACCGGTTTGGTTGTGTACTTGAGAACATCGTAAAAAGATTTGTCTGAGATGTGTGATACATCTATCAGCATACCCAGTCTGTTCATCTCCTTTATAACCTCAACTCCAAAAGGGCTGAGCCCATTCCACCTTTTATTCTTTGAAGCACAAGAGTCACATATCTCATTATCTGCAGCGTGACATAGCGTCATATAGCGAATACCCATATCATAGAATAGTCTCAACAAACTTAGATCCTTCTGAATTGGAGCACCATTCTCCATACCAATAAAAACCGAGCCTAATCCCAACTCTCGGTTCCGTAATGCATCTTCTGCAGAGAATGCCATTGTTACTTTATCACTATTGGATTCAACCGCGTCAAATGTTCTTGCAATTAGTTGCAATGCTCTGCGGGTAGCTGCATCGGGTTCCAGTTTTCCGGAAGTATAGATAGCGAAAAAGACAGCGTCAAGCCCCCCTTCTTTCATTCTTATAAAATCAAAATGTCCTTTGTGCAACCTCTCTCCCAAATTCGCTCCTTCTATAAGAACAAGAGGGGTATCGCAGTGAGAATCAAGCACAAAGGCACTCTGATGTAACTTTTTATAACTCATATTATCTTTAATTTAGTGATTAAAGATAATAATTTGAGTTATAATTTTGTTAATTTATCTTTTTAAACGATGATACAGAACTGATATCTAAGCTTTTAATTTGAGGGTCACCTCTATATGCAATATTCGATCCTCCGCTAGAGCGAGCACTTATTGCTTTTGTAACATATATCAGTGCGTTAGATACTCCGGAAAGTTCAATATCCATCTCTTCAACTGGAAAATTAAAGGAGTCGAAATTGCAGGCTCCCGAGATTTCAAGAGCAATTTTCTTTCCCCCTGAGCCAAGAAGTATAAGATTTACTGCCCCGGAGAGAGAGAACTCTGCAAATTCAAAAAGACCATTGAACTCAATTTTTGAAGCACCGCTCCCGCTGAGTTTAAGTCCACCAATCTCTTGATTGATACTTGCTTTGGATGCTCCGGAAATCTCATATGAGGCAGTTTTTATTTTACCTTTTAAAGAAATCGAGGATGCTCCGCTCAATACAATTCGGGCACTTGTTGAGTTTATATTAAGCCCAGAAACACTTGTGGCACCACTAATTCTAGCTTCAAATTTTTCAGATGAAAATGAGGATTCCGTAACAAGCCTGGAGGCTCCCGACAAATTAAGAGATACCAGATCTTTTATGAAAATGGTTACTTTTATAGATTTCCCCTTTTTATCTTTTAAATTAGAAGGGACTTTACTAGTATCAAAATTAAGATTTAGAATACTTCCCGAAACATTTACCTTAATGAACTCAAATAGCTGAAGATCTTCTGTTTCGATGATTACACCCTCATTTGAGCTTTTTATCAGCTCAATTTCAAAGATTCCTGAGACGTTAAGCCCGTCATAACCGGAGACTTTATACTCCTTTTTTTGCGTCTGGGCAAACATATTTAATGCCAGCGCCAGCAATGTTAATAGTGAGAGAACTCTTTTCATTTTTTTTATTTTTAATTGTTATTATTTTTTGGTTAGTTTCATTTATTGATTTATTATTTAAATATTAATTTAATAATTCATATACGTATCCTCTTAATTTTTCAACTCCCTCAATTTTTGGACAGTAGTATTGCTGACTCAACTGAGATCTTGTTTTTTTGTCGAGCTCTAAAGGAAGCTGATCTTCAAAAGGGACAGCCTCGTTAACAAGTTCATCAAGAGTGTTAATCACAATATTTTTGTTGTAAGAATCTAATCTATATGCCATTAAGTATATCTCTGAACTTCTATCTTTGAGAAAAGATTTATAATCAGCAAGGCCTTCCGGACAGCCGGTTTCGATATTATCTTTTAAAATAAATGGTACAGTAATTAAGAAGGCTATTACAGAGGCTGCGCATAGATATATGGTTATGCGAAAAAAGTCTCTCTCTATAACTTTTTTCCCGTTGATTTTCTTTAAAAACCTCTCTTTGTGTCCTATAGGGAGCTCCTCATTTTCGAAGATCTCTCTGTTTTTTTCTATTAATTTTTTCAAATTTTCCATATACCCTTCTAAATCTAATAGTTACACTTAATTTTTTCTATCTCTTCTCTAAGCCTAGCCTTTCCTCTGATAAACTGAGTTCTAATAGTTACCTCTTTCAGCTCAGTTATTTGGGCAATTTCTTCGTAGTCATAACCTTCAAATAGAGAGAGCGAGAGTATTAATCGGTAACCGGAAGCCAGATTATTTAACGCTCTCTTTACCATATCTGCAGTTACTCCTTTGTATGAGTACTCATCATCTTCATTAACCTCCGGCTCTTTTAAGTCCCGTTCAATAGCTGTCATCTCGTGAGAAGCTCTTTTCCTGAGAGTGTCAATAGCCTGATTTATACATACTCTTGTTAGCCAACCATCTCTCTCTTTGGTGGTTGCAAATTTTTCATCCCTTGCAAAGAACTTTAGCAGAGTATCGTGCATAACCTCCTCTGCTTCAAAGGAGTTATTAAGTATTCTCAGAGCAGTAAAGTATAACCTTCTATGGCACTCTTGGTAAATCTTCTCCTGTTCTGAGATATCTCTTTTTATAAATGTATTTAAGTTAAGTTTCATTAAACCGTTTCTCTACCAATTAAACGATATTGTTTCTTATTTGTTGCATATTTGTTATCAAATGGATTTAGTTATACTGAAACAATCTATTTTTGTGGGCTAATTTTTATATAAATCTACTTAAAACACTTTATTAATGAACAATTCAATTCACAATTTTCCAATACCGGCAAATGAGCCAATAAAAGAGTATCTTAAAGGAAGTCCGGAGAGGTTGGCGTTGGAGATGGAGATCAAGAGACAATCTGAAACTGTTTTAGAAATTCCTCTTATTATTGGAGGTAAAGAGGTCTTTACAAACGAAAAAGGTAAAGTTGTTATGCCTCACAATCATAAGCACACATTAGCATATTACTGCAAAGCCGGTGAGAAGGAGATTAAGTTGGCAATTGACTCTGCTGTTAAAGCGCAAAAAATCTGGTCTGACCTTAACTGGACCACCAGAGCATCTATTATGTTAAAGGTTGCCGAGCTTCTCACGATAAAATATCGTGCAGTAGTAAATGCAGCTACTATGTTGGGACAGAGTAAGAATATATATCAGTCGGAGATAGATGCAGTTTGCGAAGCTGCAGATTTTTTAAGATTCAATGTCTCTTTTGCAACAGAAATATACAAAAATCAGCCTATTTCATCCTTTAATCAATTAAATAGAATGGAGTATAGAGCGTTAGAAGGATTTGTATTTGCAGTAAGTCCTTTTAACTTCACTTCGATAGCATCCAATCTAAACCTCTCTCCAGTAATGATGGGAAATACCACAATATGGAAACCTGCTACAACCTCCATACTATCAAACTACTATCTGATGAAAATCTTTATGGAGGCAGGAATTCCGGAGGGTGTTGTCAATTTCCTTCCTGGCAGTGGCGCACTCATTGGTAAGTATGTAATGGAATCTAAAGATTTGGCCGGTATCCATTTTACCGGTTCTAACTCTACTTTCAACTCTTTGTGGAATTCAGTCGGCGACAGGCTTACTAAATACAAGTCATACCCAAGGTTGGTTGGAGAGACAGGCGGTAAGGATTTTATCTTTGTTCACCCATCTGCAAGTCCAAAAGAGGTTGCCGTAGCTGCTTTTAGCGGAGCTTTTGAATATCAGGGACAGAAGTGCTCAGCTGCGTCAAGATTGTATATACCAGAATCTTTATGGCCCGATATAAAGAGCGAGATTATTCAAATATCCACTCAGGCAAAAATGGGTGATGTTTGTGATTTTAATAATTTTGTAAATGCAGTTATTGATGAGGCATCATTTGACAATATTATATCATATATAGAGTTTGCGAAAAAATCCAATGAGGCAGAGATCATATTTGGAGGAGATTATGACAAGTCTGTAGGTTATTTCGTCTCTCCAACTTTAATCAAGACCAAAAACCCACATTTTAAATCAATGGAAGAGGAGATTTTCGGACCTGTACTTACTGCGTATGTATATGAAAACTCGAAAGTTGATGAGACTCTAAAACTGTGCGACGAAACTTCTCCATATGGACTTACAGGAGCTGTATTTGGAAGCGACAGGCTGGCTGTGGCAGAGATCTGCAATCGTTTAAGGTACTCTGCCGGGAATTTCTATATAAATGATAAGCCCACAGGTGCTGTGGTTGGAAAGCAACCTTTTGGCGGATCAAGAGGTTCCGGTACAAATGATAAGGCGGGAGGAAGTTTTAACCTTATAAGATGGGTGAGTCCGAGAACTGTCAAAGAGACATTTATCTCTCCAGTAGATATCTTTTATCCCTATATGAAAGAGGAGTAATTGTCAATAACCTAAAAATTAAATTGTTCTTGTTTAGGAAAAAGTCCAAACAATCCCCCTGTGTGTATGAAGAGTATATTATCCGATGATTTTAAATTGTCGGATTTTATCTCATTGTATAGGCCGATCATAGCTTTTGCAGTATAGACAGGATCCAGTACAACTGCCTCTTTGGAAGCCATATATTGAATGAACTCGAGCTCGGCTGGAGTACTTAACGCATACCCGATACCTGTGTACTTATCGTTAATTTCAATTTCATTTTTTGATATTTCAACTGGCTCGTCTAAATACAGCAAAGCTTCACTGTTAATAGTATCTATTTGATTGACAAAATATTCACTATCGTCGCAGACTGCAAATCCGATAATCCTTTTATTGAATTCATAATATTTATTTGCAAGACAAAGCCCTGAGTAAGTTCCTCCTGAGCCAACAGCAACAACAATGGTATCAAATTTAACCCCTATTTCATCTTCCTGTTCTACAATCTCTTCCATTGCTCTAAAGTAACCCATTGAACCAATTCCATTTGATGCCCCTTCCGGAATAATATAACAGCTCTCACCCATTGACTCCTTTTCATCTGCAATACTCTTCATTATCTCATTTCGTGATGATCTATACTCTTGTGGAGTGCAAAATCTTATCTCAGCTCCGAAAAGTTTATCAAGAAAAAAATTACCCTCAATCTTTGGCTCTTCGCTAATTCTAAGAAGTAAAACTACCTTAAGACCAACCATTGTGGCAGCGGCTGTTGTTGCACGGCAGTGGTTGGACTGTATCCCTCCGGTTGTAATAACCATTGTAGCCCCTTTATCCAGAGCCTCCTTTAAAGCATACTCAAGTTTTCTGATCTTATTTCCAGATATCTCACTTCCGGTTTGGTCATCCCGTTTAAAATAGATATTAACCCCAAGTTCGTCGGACAATCTGTTTGCACGTGAAATGGGGGTTGGTAAGTTTGCCAGATGCAGCTTAGCTCTCATATTTACATACTGTTATAAATTCTGCTCCTGCAAAGTTAAGCTTTTTATGATGACAGAGATTACCATTTTGAATATTTTTAACTATTTTTGACAACTAATTAATATGGTATGAAAAAAATATCTCACTCTATAATAACCATTTGCTTATTCATTATCAGCAATTTCACATTTGCACAAAAAGTTGAGATTTCCCGTTTTCTACCTATTGCAGATACTTTACAGAGCGTGCTTAAAAATAGTGCTTTCGTCATTGGTAAAATAAAACTGGATTCAGTAATTAGATCAAATAGTTCAATAAACCTCTATTTCAGTACGCCACTTTCTGAGTACTCATTTAGAGATGATAACACTGAATTTATCTATACGTTGGTAAGATCTATGCTACCTATAGAGTTCTCCGGATATGATCTTAAGTTAATTTCTAATGGATCTGCAATTGAAGAGATGATTCCACCACTTTATAGCAACAGAGTGAGTGCAAAAAACCCACGTGAGATAAAATCTGCCATTAAAAAGCTTGACAGGAAAGAGAGTTTAGTTACAAATAAATCAAAACCTTATCTAATAACAAATGGACTTCAAAAACGCCATCTCGCAATATGGCAGAGTCACGGGTACTATTTTGAGCAGAAACTTTTAAGATGGGAGTGGCAGAGAGCGAGAATTTTTCAGACAGTAGAAGATCTCTATACTCAATCTTATGTCCTTCCATTTCTGGTACCGATGCTTGAAAATGCAGGAGCTTCGGTTCTGCTTCCAAGAGAGAGAGATGTCCAGCTGAATGAGATTATTGTAGATAATGATACCCCTTTTTGTGGGTATAGTGAATTTAACGGAGATAATAGCTGGATGAACTCCGGTATACCGGGATTTTCTAACCCAAATAGTCAATACATAAGCGGAGAAAATCCATTCACAATGGGTAGCAGCCGTTTGTCTTCAACCATAAAAAAAGGGAGTTTGAGCTATGCAAAATGGACTCCTCAAATTCTTCAAAGCGGAGAGTATGCTGTCTATGTATCATATCAAACGCTTCCATACAGCACTTCCCAGGCAAAATATGTAGTTAAACACTCAGGAGGAGAGACCGTTTTTAATGTCAACCAGAAGATGGGCGGAGGTACCTGGATATATCTTGGAACCTTCTACTTTAAAGAGGGCCAGGATTCCGGGCAGTACGTATTGCTCTCAAATCTGACTGACAAAAACGGAGAGATTGTTTCGGCAGACGGAGTTAAATTTGGCGGTGGTATGGGCAATATTGCACGTAAACCATCTGAATTTGGATATGAACCTAACAGAAAAAGTTCTTCCAATGAGCCAATTACAAAAGTTATACTAGACTTGAATGTCGATCCACAAATCAGCAACTACCCAAGGTTTACCGAAGGTGCCAGATATTGGCTTCAATGGGCCGGCTTTAGCGATACGATTTATTCACCTAACAAGGATGCCAATGACTATAACGACGACTATATGTCCCGAGGAAGATGGGTAAACGTTATAAGTGGAGGTTCGGACAGAAATCCACAAGAGAGAGGATTAAATATTCCGGTCGATATGGCTTTTGCCTTCCATACAGATGCCGGAACAACTCTTAACGACTCAATAATAGGGACATTAGGCATTTACACCCGATTCTCTAATGGCTCAGATATATTTCCGGACGGATCTCCAAGATTTCAATCAAGATACCTTACAGATCTTATTCAGACACAGATTGTAGATGACATCAAGGCACTCTACGAACCGATATGGCAAAGGAGAGGGATTTGGGACAGATCCTATTCTGAATCTAGGTCTCCAAAAGTACCGACAATGCTTCTGGAGTTACTTTCTCATCAGAATTTTGCAGATATGCGTTATGGACTTGATCCCGACTTTAGGTTTCACGTAAGTCGTTCTATATACAAAGGTATGCTCAGGTTTATAAGCCAGGAATCCGGAATTCCTTATATAATTCAGCCTCTGCCTGTTAGTGGGCTTATAAGCCTCTTTACAAACGACTCACTTACTCTTCGTTGGAGCGCAGTTGAGGATCCTCTTGAACCTACAGCTAAACCCGACAGATTTGTTGTCTACACAAGAATAGATGGAGGTGGTTTCGATAACGGAGTAGTGGTAAATACTCCGCTTTACCAATTTATACCTGAAAAAGGGAGAGTTTACAGCTTTAAAATATCTGCTCTAAATGGTGGAGGTGAGAGTTTCCCTTCTGAGATAGTATCTGCATACAAAGCTCCTTTCGAAAAGGGTAAAGTTTTAATAATAAATGGATTTGACAGAGTATCTGCACCATATTCATTTGCTTCAAAAGATAGTTCAATAGCCGGCTTCTTTGATCATACCGATGGAGGAGTTCCATATATCAGAGATATCTCATTTATCGGACGCCAATATGAGTATAGACGTAATATTCCCTGGATGGATGATGACTCTCCCGGATTTGGTTCATCTTTTGCCGATTATGAGACAAAAGTTATAGCCGGAAACACTTTTGATTACCCTTACATCCACGGAAAAGTTTTCGCAAAAGCGGGTTATTCATTCGTATCAATGAGCAGAGATGCACTAATTAACAATAAAATTGATTATTCAGAGTACTTCATTACCGATATTATTTTAGGAAAACAGATGAAAACAAAAATAGGAAGGGGTGTAAAAGAGGGGAGGTTTGAAACGTTTCCGGCTCATCTAAGGGATTTTATATATGAGTATACTGCTTCCGGTGGAAATATCCTGATTTCAGGTGCTAATGTTGCAACTGACCTTTGGGACAACATTGATACTAACAGAATTTCAAAAAAATTTGCTACAGAGGTACTTAAATATCAATGGAGAACAAATAATGCCAGTAAAACAGGAGAGGTTAAGGGTGTTCAATCACCTTACAACTTCACCGGTTTATACACTTTTCATACACAGCCGAACGAAAATGTATATTGTGTTGAATCTCCGGATGGAATAGAGCCTGTTGGTAAAGATGCCTGGACAATATTCAGATATGCTGATAATAACATCTCTGCGGGTGTTGCATATAGTGGAAGTTATAAATCAGTTGTCCTTGGATTCCCTGTTGAGACGCTTAAAGAGGAGAGTCAGATAATTAACCTCATAAATTCAGTCATCCTCTTCTTTAAAGAAGTTCGATAGTCTGTCTATTTGTCAGATTATTGTCATATTTAATATTTGGTATACCTTTTGACCTGATCTAAGCATAAATTTAAAAATTTTAAGTTATGCATAAAGGAACAATTGGTGTTACAACCGAGAATATCTTCCCAATCATTAAGAAATTTCTCTACTCAGATCACGAAATTTTTTTAAGAGAGCTGGTTTCGAACAGCGTAGATGCAATTCAAAAGATAAAAGCTCTCTCCGGCAGCGGAGATTTTAAAGATGAGCTTGGAGATCTTCGTATTAAAATATCTGCTGACGAAAAGAAGAATACAATTACTGTGAGTGATAACGGCATTGGAATGACGGAGGAGGAGGTGCAAAAATATATAAATCAGATTGCATTTTCCAGTGCAGGAGAGTTTCTAGATAAGTATAAAGACCAGTTGAACAACATCATTGGCCATTTCGGATTGGGTTTTTACTCCTCTTTTATGGTTGCAAAGAAGGTTGAGATTCAGACACTATCGTGGAGGGAGGGGGCAGAGCCTGTTAAGTGGAGTTGTGAGGGGAACCCGGAATACCAGATCACTAAAGGTAAACGTAAAGAGAGGGGAACAGACATAATTCTATATTTGGATGATGAATCTAAAGAGTATGCACAGGAGTCAAAGATTAATTACCTTCTTAACAAGTATTGTCGTTTTTTACCTGTCGAGATTGCTTTTGGTAAAGAGAAAGAGTGGAAAGAAGGAAAAGAGATAGAGCTAGACAGAGATAAGATCATTAATGACACGACACCTCTTTGGACAAAAAAACCGACAGATCTTAAAGAGGAGGATTATATGGAGTTTTATCGCAAACTTTACCCGGCACAGGAAGATCCTCTATTTTATATACATCTGAATGTTGACTACCCTTTTACACTTACCGGCATTCTCTACTTCCCAAAAATTAAGGATAAGGTTGAGGTTTCCAGAAACAAGATCCAACTCTTTTGTAATCAGGTATATGTGACTGACTCTGTGGAAAGCATAGTTCCGGATTTTCTTACTCTCCTTCACGGTGTGATTGACTCTCCGGATATACCTCTTAATGTTTCCAGAAGTTATCTTCAATCTGACTCCAATGTTAAGAAAATTTCAAACCATATTACAAAAAAAGTTGCTGACAGACTTGAAGATCTCTTTAAAAATGAGAGAACAAAACTAGAAGAGAAGTGGGATAACCTTAAGCTATTTATAGAATATGGTATGCTTTCTGACGAGAAATTCAGTGAAAGGGCAGAGAAGTTTGCACTATTAAAAAGCTGTAACGAAAAGTTCTTTAGTTATGATGAGTACAGGAAACTTATTGAACCGAATCAGACAGATAAAAATAAAAGGGTAGTCTACCTTTATTCAACCAATAAACAGGATCAGTACTCATACATCGAGAGTGCAAAGAGTCGCGGTTATGATGTGCTTTTATTTGATAGTCAACTGGATGCTCACTTTATAAACCATCTTGAAAGTAAATTTAAGGATTCTATATTTGCTAGAGTAGACTCAGACCACATCGATAAGTTGGTGCTTAAAGAAGATCGCCCCATTCCTGATATCTCTGCAGATGAGATGAGTGATATTACAATTGCTTTTGAAGCAGCTCTCCCACAGGGTCCGCATTACAGCTTAACTGTAGAGAATCTGGGCGAAAACGACGGTGCCGTTCTAATAACTCAATCGGAGTTTATGAGACGATATCGGGAGATGTCTGCTCTGGGAGGGGGGATGAACTTTTATGGATCACTACCTGAATCTTACAACATCGCGATTAACAACAATCACCCAATCATCACTAAAATATTTGAAGATAAGAGAGAGAAGCTGAATGAAACCATCAATGAATTTTCAAAAAAGATTGAAGAGCCAAAGTCGAAGTTAGAAGAGATTAAGGCAAGAATTGGCAACAAAAAGGCAGATGAGGTTGAGACCGCAGATAAAGATGAAAAAGAGAGACTTGAAGAGGAGCTACGTAATATAAATGAGCAGAGGAAGACTCTTTTAGCTAACTATGGCAAAGAGAGTGATCTTATTAAGCAGGTATGTGATCTCGCTCTTTTGTCAAACGGAATGTTAAAGGGAGAGGAACTTAGCAGCTTTATAAAGAGGAGTCTCTCTCTAATAAAATAGCTTTCGATAAATACTTTAAAAAGACCTCCTTAAAGCTTTTAAAAGTTTTAAGGAGATCTTTAATTATAATATCCGATATCTTCCACCATTCTATGTAACATCTCTATTCTCTCAGAAGTTACTTTAGGAGCCAATGAACAGGCAGTGCTAAGAATAAAGCCCCTACCCTTCATTCCTGTTTCAATTATTTTTTTTACATCTTCATATGCTTTTATATCATCTGCAAACAGGAGAGTATTAACAGAATCTATGTTGCCTTTTATAAACATAGACTCCCCAACTCTTGAAAATGCATTAGAAAGGTCTACATTTCCTACAGGTTCGGGATCTAGACATTCAAGACCAGATGAGCCTGAGTCTCTCATAAGCTCCAGACGATCATCAATATGACCGCAAGTGTGAATATAGGTAAACTTGTTTTTTGCTTTGATTCCGGATATTATTTTACTTTCATATGGTAAAACAAATTCTGAGTAGTGTTCCGGAGAGATAAACCCCATACCTGCAAAAGGAGAAGATATCTTTATGGCATCAATATCATAATCGCACATTTTTTTTGCGAGATTTGCTATATTATGAGTAAATTTTTCAAGAATTTTTCTGCATTTTTCCGGATTCAGAATTAACGATATGAGCCCTTGTTCGTAACCTAAAAGATCCAGAAAATAATCGAATGGAGATGTTATCTCACCGTGAATTGAGTATTTGTCGCCTACAAGTTCTCTCAGATATCCGAATATTTCGAATGGATATTGCTGGTCAATTCTAAAATATAGATCCTGAGATACAGGTATATAATCAATAACATCGGGAATATCCCTTGACAGATTTATCTCATCGATACCTCTTTTCTCTATCTTATTGTTGTATTTTACCATTGGCAGATCGTTCCAGGAGTGTATCTCCGTACGATCTTTGAAAACAACCTCCTCTTTGCCATCTTCAATTTTTTTAATGGAGATTATCTCATCTCTCCACTGTGGAGAATGTCCGTGAAGGCTTACTAGAATTCCATCAAACGAGAACCTCTCGCAAAGATCGGCCAATCCAACAGAAAAAAGTCTTCCATCATACCAGAACTCAGCCGGTGAGGGTTTGAGTTGCTGCATCATCGCGCCAATACTAAACTGGCACATCAGAGGTACTCTGTCCGGCTTGCGCAAAGACATTGCCTCAATTACTCTCTCTCTGGGTGTCATTTTCATAAAATATATTTTTCTCTGTAAAGACATTTATCATCTCTACACAAATTACAGTCGTATTTGTGAAATCTTACTGCTGAGCCAATAGCCACAGCACCACTTAAAGACTTAATCGGGGTCATTAAAAAAGAATCCGTAAGCTTGATGCCGCACGGATCTGGAGGCAGGTAAGAGAAAAGGGAGCCCTGATTCTTTGTGCTCCATCCACAGTAGCCTGGGCTGTATCTGTTTGAGTACTTCAAAGAGTGTGATTCTGCGTAAGCTGCTATCTTCATATGGAGAGAATTTGCTGCCAGTTCTGTATATTCTGATGCTAAGAGATCTGAAAGAAAGTATAGCAGTGGATCGCCTCTGTATCTATCCCGGAGCTCCACATATCCTTTACCCAAAGTTACTACGAATATTGATATAGTCTCAGCTTTCTTAAAATAGCCCGCAATCTTTCTTCCCATATCCAGATTGAACTCGTCTGCCGGAATATTTACATACCCTCCGATGGCTTCTAAAGTTGAATATGAATTAACCAAATGGTCTATCTCACCCTCAAAACCGGTGCCGGTCTTAAGTTGAAAATCCTTGATATTCAGCTTAAGATCTGAGAAAAAAAAAGAATATTTGAAAAAATCTCTCATCGAACGAAATGATTCGTTAAAGATGAGATTTTATTATTTTCTCCAGTGAGAATAATCTCAGACCTTCCAATAGTATTATTATATGGTATTATGTTAACTTTCCCGTTTTCTGCTCTGAGAGCTAGGCTCTCATTTTTATCGTTGAGTATATATCCCTTTGCTTTGAAACATTCTGCTAATAGTTGAGGTATTGCAGATATCTCATCTTTGCTGAAATTTTTTTCTGAAGTAATTACCCTGGTTATTAAATAGTTTTTATTCTGCAAACCGGAACCCACAGCATAGATAAGATTAAGTTCGTCTTTAGGGATATCGGAGTAGGTTGTTGGGATAATATTTGCAAAAGGATTAATATCTGAGATCCAAGACTCAATCTTCTTGAAGTTGTAACTCTCAACAATCTCTTCAGTAGTCTCTAGTCTGTTAAGTTTGTCGTATTTATTCAATATAACCGTATCTGCAAGTTTAATCTGATTACGAATACTTCTGAGAAAAGTTACCTCGTGGTAAAACCTGGAAGTATCTACAACTACATATGATTTAGAGAGATACGCAAGTTTTTCTAATAAAGAAGATTCAAAAAGTTTAATTACTTTTATAGGATCTGAAAGTCCGGAGGCTTCAATAAATAGTATTTCGGGATTCTCACGTTTAATAAAAGCTGCAAGTTTTGGTATAAAGTCTTCTGATTGAGATAGACAGGTGAGCGAACCCCTATTTACCTCCATAAGTGAGAACTCAATATTGCTTTGATCAAGAAACTCTGATTCTATTTGAGAAAGACTAAACTCGTTCTGAATAAGACCAATTCTCTTTTCACAGCCTAATCGGTCAAGGATGATTTTTAAAAAAGTAGTTTTACCACTTCCTAAAAATCCAAAAACCAGATATAGTGGAACTGCTTTCATATTAAGAGATTATACAATATTTCCAAGATATTCGACAGCAGATTGAGGGTTCTGAGCGTAAAAATCTGCTCCGATTCTTTTTGCAAAATCACTGTTTAAAGGAGCACCTCCAACCATAATCCTTTGATGTGGATAGATCTTTTTTATCTCATTAACCGATCTCTCCATCGACTCCATCGTTGTAGTTAGAAGCGCAGACATACCAAGTACTGACCCGGGATTATCTCTTACTGCCTCAATAAATTGTTCCGATTTTACATCTACACCTAAATCCAAGACGCTCCATCCCGATCCTTCTATCATCATTGATACCAAGTTCTTACCAATATCGTGAAGATCCCCGGCGACTGTTCCAACTATAAAAAGCCCCTTTTGTTTTAACTCTCCGGACGCAAAATATGGTTTGAGATGCCGCATTGCGCTGCTCATTGCTTTTGCCGACATAAGAACTTGAGGAACGAAAAGTTTTTTCTCTTTGAACAACTCCCCTACAACTCCCATAGCAGGAATCATTGCTTTTGTAAGAATATCATTTGCTACGAGGCCCTTTTTCAGTGCCTCCATTGTAAGTTCGTCTGCTCCGGGCTCACCTTTCATTTCGGGTGGATAAGGAGATTTTGAATCAATTTTCCCTCTCTGAATGCAAAACGAAATTTTATCTATATAGCTCTCCATATATTGAGATTTTAGACAAATTTAATAAAAAATGAGGCTAGATTACACTCTTACCCTTTCAAAAATTGCACTTGGAATTAATCTTAAAAAAAGAGCAACAAAAAACCATCTTTTTGTTATATATGCAACCCCTTTTCTCCCTCTAATAGCAGATAGTATCTGAACAGAACTCTTCTTTACTGAGGCAATCCAGAATGCCCCCTCTCCGTTTCCCATAGCTGTGTCTACAAAGCCGGGGCGGATATCTGTAACAGATATTTTATTGCCATCGCATCTTGATTTTTGTCTTAAGGCCTCCATATATCTCATTTGAAAAGATTTAGATGCGGAGTATGATGGGGACATAGAGAATCCACGAAATCCTGCAATAGAGGTTATAGCAGTGAGATAACCCCCACCCCTGTTTTCAAAGTATTTATAAGCCCAGTTTATAACTGTAGTAAAGCCTGTTACATTTGTACTGAGTGTCATAACCTCGTAAGAGAGCTCAAGTTCCGGATTTCTTTTGCCTGTTCCTGAACTTAAAATAAAAAGTTCTACATCTTCCAGCTGATTTGCAAGATCATCTAAATTTGACTTTATATTTGAGTAATCATCAACGTCAAAACTTTTTACAATATATGAATTTGGTGCAGAATTTTTTAAATCATTTAACAATGCCTCTCTTCTTCCGGTAATTCCAACTATATACCCCTCTCTAACAAGCAGTTCAGCCAATCCTTTTCCAATTCCCGAAGAGGCTCCCACAATAATTGCTCTTTTCTTCATATAGTCTATATTTTAATATTTATAATAACAAATTTAGACATTTAACCGAGTAGTGAATCTACTTTAATAATTAACTACAAATCTGGTATCGGTAAAAAAATCTCCATAGTACAAAATTGTATCATCGCTGAGGTTAAACTCTATCGAATTTCCTTCAACATCTGCGTCATAAGTGTCATTTACCGAGAATAATAGCGAATTAAAATCTTTTGCATTCATAATTACTGATTTAAATTATGATACAAAAATAGTTTAGAGCTTTGTCAACTTGTGTCAATACAAGAAAATCAATCAGCTGAATTCAAAAATTTAATGCAAAATCTTGAATTTTGCACCATACTTAAATAATAGATAAATACTAGAATTCATACCTGACAGAGACAACAGGCACCAATCCAATACTTCTTGAATAAGACTCTATGATTTTTCCGGATAGATAAGAAAACCTATTTCGAGTTATGTTTTTTCTATTTGTAACATTCTGAATTTCTGCTAGAAATGTCCAGGAACTACTCAATCTGTTAACCCTATAGCTTATTCCGATATCTGCCCTCATATAGGGCGGTAGTTGCTTGCCATAAGTACGTGATATGTCATAGACAACCCTTTTTCTGCTTAATGACAAATCCATCTCTACAGGGGTGTATCTGTATCCACCGCGTAAAAAGCTTCTTAGGTTTACACCTATTATGTTCTGTCTGTTTCTCCCAACAATAAACTCTTTACCCGAGACAAAATTGAAAATAAATCCATTGTTAAAGTATGTATTATACCACTTGTTGTTAGGGGCCTTATATTTAGAGTCAAAGAGAGAGGAGGAGAGTAAAAAATAGTAGCTTCTGCTAAAATCTTTCTCTATTGTAATCTCAAGACCAGTATTGTATCCCACACCATCATTGTTCAATACCTGATCCGGAATTCCGTGAGTTGAGTTTATTATTGAAAACTGGCTAAGTGGATTAACAGAAGAGGGTATATGGCTTAGATTCTGATAATACGCTTCAATAGAGAGAGTTGCGTCTTCTGCCGGCATAACATTGTACCCAACAGTAAAATGAAGAGATCGCATCGCCTTAAGGTCTAAGTTCTGTTCATCTCTTGTGTTGCCGGATAATTTTACCCTGAAATTATATACTGAGAGCGGTTCAATTCTGGAGTGAAGGCCCACCCCTGCCGAAATCTCTTGGTTGTTGTTAAGTTGTAACTTGATGCCTGCCCTTGGTTCTATCAATACTTCATCTGTAACTTTACTGAAGAAGAGATTTATACCACCATTAATTTCGACACTTTTAAATGGAATGTATTTCCACTGCAAACTTACATTGCCGTAATTCCCACGAGCTCTCTTATCGATCAGAGTGTCGTATTTTTGTTGAGTTATTACTCTTTTAGCAAACATTTCGCCTGATATTAGGTTTTGATTATAGGTTGCTCTAAGAGTGTTCCTGCTATTGAATTTAGAGTTTAAAAGAATTGATACTCTCATTGACGGATACTCATAATTTTCAAGATAGTTAAGACTTTTATTAAATGATGCATCAATAACATTCTCCTCCATACTCTCGTGTTGATAGGTAAAACCTACTGTGGATCTCAGATAGGTTCCAATCTCCGGAAAAATTATAATATGCTTAATACCTGCTACAGCGACCATATAGTTGTAAATAAACTCACTCCTGTCCTCTATAGCTGAAGTCTGCTCATTAATATTTACTTCATCTCCAACAAGACTACTGCCACCGATACTGAAAAGTTCAAATGTGCCAAATCTTTTTGTCGGAATCGAGGTTTTAAAGGCCCAGTCAAACGCTCTGGGAGTTATTGCTGCATATTTAAAATCTATAATTTTTAGTTTTTGGAGGAACGAAAAATTTGAGTATCTGATATTTCCAAACCAAGCCCCCCCGGATTTAAACCCTATTGGGCCCTCTGCAGATAGCTCTGCTCCAATGACTCCAACTCCTGCTGAAAACTCTTTTTTTGAATTGTTTCCGCTTCTTAGACTAAGATCCATCACCCCAGAAACAGCATTAGAATACTCTGCGGGGAAGGCGGCTGTATAGAAATCAAACCCGGAAATTGAGTTGGTTGTAATTAAAGAGTAAGCTCCACCAGTTGTTCCCTGACCATCGGCAAGATGATTTGGATTTGGAATTTCAATACCCTCCAATCTCCACAAAAGAGATCGTGGAGAGTTACCTCGCACAACGATTGAGTTATCTTCGTCGCTGTTTGTTGCTGCAACACCAGGTAAGTTTGTAACCATTCGAAGTGGATCATAATAGCCGCCGGCATACCTTGCAGCATCCTGGCTCCTCACTCTTCTGGCACTGACTGTTGCCATAGAGTTGTTACTCTTTTTCTGATCTGAGCTTACAACTGCTTGCCGGATCTCCCCTCTTAATTCGATCAGGTCTACTGAAATGACAGCCTCCTTTCCTGAACCTATAAGTATGTCTTTTACAGTTGCAGATGAGTATCCTATTGCATAAATATTTAGAGAGTGTCTGCCAACCGGAAGAGTTAGCGAAAAACAACCTAAAGAGTCGGTTAGTACAGTTTTTATACCTATACCCCCCTCTGTTGTAATAGTAGCGTGTGAAATTGGTAAACGGCTCTCTTTATCCCTGACAACTCCTGTCAATCTTTGATTGAAGGGTTGTCCCCAGATACCCTCATTAACAAAAAAAAGTAAAAACAGAGCAGATGCCACTGTTTTAAAAGTAGTAATAAATGAGTTTTTAATCATTAATCCTTGATTTTACGATACCTCTGTTTTTTCTGCCATCAATAAATATATAGAGAGGATTTTCAAAACGGACAACTCTAAGGTGTTTGCTTTCAAAGGCAGATTCCATCGAATCCAGAAGTCCGGAGTTAAATATACCATCACCCATATATGGGTTAATTGTTAAGTACCCGATTCCGAAGGAGGTTAAGTTTTGAAAAAAATGAGTACCTTGACTTGGTTCTACTCTGAAATTTTTAAGCCCACACTCTACGATAACTTTTGCTTCTGAAATGTGTGGCCATTTTATAGGGATACCCAACCAAGGATCACTTGAGCCCCATCTTCCAGGGCCTATTAAAATATAGCTTTTCCCCAACTCCTTCATTTTTGCATTGAGAGTATTTATCTCCTGTGCAATCTCAATAGTATGGGCACTGTCAAACCTCTCTTCCATCACATAGACAATATCGTAAATACCCTCAATAGAGCCCATACCAAGAGCCATCTCTGCGTAAATCAGTGCACTATTTGTGTCAATTTCTGTCCAATCAAGGGATTTATTGTCATTATTACTACTAATAGGTCTAATCTGTAATAGGCTGAAAATATAGTTTTCTCCCTTTGGAACATCCATATTAACTGCGAATTCAATCTCAACTGCCGAGTGCATTTCATTGTGACAGATCCTGAGTAACTCGCTCAGAATCTCTGCTAGAGGCATAGTGTCATATTTTAGAATATGTGAGAAAGTTATAATTTTTCTCCCCTCTTCCAGATTGCTGTCAACAATATTCTGACTCTGCATATCCCAGGTAGATGCTACAAAGTTCATATTTCTGAAATGTTTTACTTGGTTAATGTCAAATTTATGAAGGTTTATTGAGTCGTTGACAGAAGTTTTGAATTCATCTGGTTTAAGGTCAAGAGCATACATTTCATTTTGAGTATCTCTAAGTGAAAGAGCGGGTGTTGAGAGCTGAAGAATATGTTTTGGATGTTTAGGAGAAAATCGTAGGGTTTTACCCCCTTCAACAACCAACTTGCCCAATCCGAATGCCATATTTACAATACCCTCTTCCGGTTTTTCTGAGCCTATCGGGTAGTAGTTCACAGACCTGGCTACCCCGGATAAAGTTGGAAAAAAGTATCCGCTATCTTCGGTTCCAACAACATCCTGCAACACAACAGCCATCTTCTCTTCGCTAAGCAGATTTGATGTTGCAAGCAGATAAGCTCTGCTGGAGGAGAAGTAGATTGAGGCGTAGACACTCTTGATAGCCTTGCCCAAAAGTCTTAACATCTGATCATTATTTGTTGTGTGAGGGATCATATACGTAGAATATATCCCTGCAAATGGCTGGTAATGGGAATCTTCTAGCTTAGAACTGGATCTTACAGCAATTGGACCCATAGCATTTGCGATAAAGACTCTAAGATCTGCAACCAGAGACTCCGGAAGCCTTGAGCTAACAAACTCAGATAGGATCTCTTCGTCTGAGATGTCTGAATTAATCACATATTGGAGTCCGTTTATCTGAATAAATTCGTCAAAATAATCTGTAGCAATAACAACGCTGCGAGGTATCATTATATTAACTCCCTCAAAACTATTAAGAAGGCTATACTTTTGCAGCATATTATTGACAAATGCAATCCCCCTTGCCTTTCCTCCAAGAGAGCCCTCTCCTAGCCTTGCAAACCAAATATAACTGTTATAGGAGCTCCTCTCAAAACGGGCGACGACCCCGTGACCCAGCAGGCTTCGATACTCCTTTATAGCCTGCACTATATACTCTCTCAGCTCATCTATTGTGTCAAAATGGCTTTGATGGGCTGTCTTTATTTTAGCGGCTAAAGAGAATAAACCTCTGGAATACATCCATTTAGATAACCTATTCCGCGAACCGTGATAGATGAGTATATCTTCCGGTATTTCAGTAACAAGTGACTGAAGATCCTTAAGATCTTTTGCCCGTCCAATTATCTCCCCTGTAAGAAGATCCCGGAAAATAAAATCTCCAAAAGCAAACTCATTACTTATATACTCACTCAACTGAATTAAAAGTGTCTTAGAGTATTTCTCAAGGAAGCCTACACCAAGTTGGTGAGCAGTCTCTCGCATACTCTCCTGAGAGGATTGAAGCAAAAAAGGCATATGCGGATCATCGCTCTTTATTAGTTTGCACAAATCAATACCGGCATCAAGTTTTTCACTGCTGGCGGGATCGTTTTTATTTATTACAAATGCAACATCGGAGATAACTCCCAGAAGGTTCTCCTTGTACTTCTCATATAGCTCCACCGCCTCTGTATAGTTTGTTGCCAGCAAGATCTTTGGTCTGGCTCTTTTGCGAAGCTTCTGTTGCTGTTCGTTGAGTGCCTCTTTAAGAAATTCGTGACTTTGTTGAAGGACCAGTTTATATATTGCGGGCAGATATGTGGAGTAGTACCTGATTGAGTCCTCAACCAAAAGAATAGACTGAACACCAGATTTAAGAATATCGTCATCTGCGTTCATTCTGTCTTCAAAGAGCTTAATGATTGCCAGAATAAGATCTGCATTGCCGTGCCAACTGAAAATATAGTCTATACCTGAACGGTCTGCCTCCTCAATCCTCTTGTGTAACTCTTTTGAAAAATGAGTTAATAGCACAAATGGAATAGTGTTTTCTTCTCTTTTCAACTCTTTTGAAAATCGAAAAACATCCATATCTCCTATATTGAACATACTTATTATCAGGTCAAAATCACTGTTTGCACTGGCTGTAAGCAGGTTCGTAGCTTCTGCAGATGAGGTTACCCAGGTAAATGTAGGAGGGTTGCTAAGGTTAAGATCTACATACTCTTTATAGATCTGAACCTCAATCCTGCCATCCTCCTCTAAAGTGTAGGCATCATAGCTGCTGCAAATCATCAATACTTTACGTATGCGCCTTTGCATTAAGCTTTTATAGTTGATACGGGACATTTAAAGCAGGTATTGAATTATCTTTTTTGAAGATTATTTGTAGATGTAGAACCCGGCTCCACTCTTTCTTCCAAGTTGACCGGATCTAACCATTTTGCGAAGAAGAGGGTGTGCTCTGTATTTGTCATCTCCAAATTCGCTATGTAGAACCTCCATTATTGCTAGGCAAACATCAAGTCCAATCAGATCTCCAAGTGCAAGAGGACCCATAGGATGGTTTGCTCCCATCTTCATAGCCTCATCAATCTCCTCTTTGGAAGCTACTCCCTCCGAAAGTATTCCGACAGCCTCATTTACAAGTGGTATTAAAATTCTATTAACAACAAAACCAGGAGCTTCGTTTACATTTACAGGAGTTTTTCCAATTTTCAAAGCTAGATCGGTTACATAATTCAATACTTCAGGTGCTGTGAGTTGTCCATTAATAACCTCAACCAGCTTCATTACAGGTGCCGGGTTGAAAAAGTGCATTCCAATAAACTTTTCGGGACGTTTTGTTGATGCTGCAATCTCAGTTATTGAGAGAGATGAGGTGTTGGATGCAAAGATGGTTTCCGGCTTACATATCTGATCTAATTTAGAGAATATCTCCTTTTTAAGCGATATATCCTCCAGAACAGCTTCTATTATTAAGTCACAGGCTGAGCAATCATTATAATCAGTTGTCTCTGTTATTCTGCCCATTATCTCTTCTTTGCCCCCTGGTTCGATTTTTCCTTTCTCCTCAAGCTTGGAGAGATTTCTTAAAATATTTTTGTGCCCCCACTCCAGTTCAGATTGAGATACCCCTTTC
This sequence comes from uncultured Muribaculaceae bacterium, assembly GCA_964351405.1. Lineage (GTDB taxonomy): Bacteria > Bacteroidota > Bacteroidia > Bacteroidales > UBA932 > Bact-08. The sequence continues at coordinate 84,518 of CAYGOE010000003.1, forward strand.
ATTACTACACCTATTCCAGATTGGGCAAATGCCTGTACTATTCCGCTCCCCATTGTTCCTGTACCGATTACACATATTTTCATAGCTGTAAATTATTTTTTGTTAGTATTATTATAAATAAGATTATCTCTTTTATCTGTTTTTAAAATGAGCTTTTCTCTTTTCCAAAAAAGCTTTCATCCCCTCTTTCTGATCTTCTGTAGAGAAACATTTGGCAAACAAACTGGTTTCAAACTCTGCAGCGGTTTCGGTTCCATTTTCCAGTGCATAGTTTATAGACTCTTTTGAATAGCGAACAGCAACAGGAGCGTTTGAGGCTATTAATTTTGCCATTTCAAGAGCTTTTGTCATTAGCTCGTATGGTTCTACAACACTGTTTATCAGGCCGACTCTTAAAGCCTCATTAGCATCAATGATTTTGCCGGTGAAGATCATTTCCTTTGCCATACTGTTTCCAATCAGCTTTGGCAATCTTACAGTTCCACTGAAGCCAGGGGTAATACCCAGCGAGACCTCAGGCTGTCCGAATTTTGCCTTTTGTGAAGCTATTCTTATATCGCAAGCCATTGCAAGCTCACAACCACCCCCAAGAGCAAACCCATTTATGGCAGCAATAACAGGTTTTGAAAGTGTCTCGATTTTTCTGAACAGAAGTGCACCTCTAGCACCAAACAATTCGCCTTCAATATGATCCATATCTGCCATCTCAAATATATCTGCGCCGGCTACGAATGACCGGCCGGCACCAGTAATTATCACAACAAGTATGCTGTCATCCTTAGCTATTTTGTCAAAAACAAAATCCAGTTCGTTAATGATTAGTGAGTTAAGAGCATTGAGAGCATCAGGATTATTAATGGTTACTGTACAGATTCCATCTTCTGTACTATATAGGAGCCTCTTGATATCCATAGGTTAAGCATTAAGTTTTAGAGCATAAATATAGCTTAAATTTTTAACCTGCTAAAAGATTCCTTAGTTAAATCCGATGTCTATGTGTTGGGAAAAAGCTCTGCAAAATGTCTCTTAAAAATTGCAGAAACTTCACTTATTGTGGGTTTTTGCACGCTCTCAACCGCTATTGATGTAACACCTCTGTCTTTAAAACCACACGGGTTTATATATCTGTAATAGTTGAGGTCTGTTGAGACATTAAGTGCAAATCCGTGCATCGTCACAAATCTGGAGACCTTGACTCCTATAGCACATATCTTCCTGGGTTCAGATGCGTCACTCTCTATCCACACTCCAACAGTACCTTGAAATCTGCTTCCGGAAATTCCGTAATGTGCAATAGTCCGTATCACAGCCTCCTCAAGTCTCCAGATATACTCCTTAATCCCGATATTGAACCTCTCAAGGTCAATAATCGGATAACCTACCAGCTGTCCAAATCCGTGATAAGTAATATCTCCTCCCCTCTCTATTTTATAGTATTTTGCTCCGATTCGCTCCAGAAGTTCATCATTGAAGAGTATATTCGCCTTATCACCATTCATACCAAGAGTATAGACGTGTGGATGTTCGAGTAAAAGAATCTTCATCTCACCCTCCTTTCCCAATCTCTTTGCCTCTACAAGATTGTTTAGCAACTTTTTTTGAAGATTCCACGCCTCTTCATAATCAATTATACCCAGCTCCTTTATCTCTATATTATTCATAATAATTCTGGATTGATTTTATGGATTATCGCTCTCTCTGCCATATATGAAGATCTTACCAGAGGTCCGCACTCTACGTGGCGGAAACCAACATAGAATGCATACTCTTTATATTTTCCAAACTGAACAGGTAATACATACTCTACAACCTCAATATGATTTAGTGTCGGTCTGAGATACTGTCCTACAGTTAAAACAGAGCATCCACTTGCAAATAGATGGTCAATAGTCTCATACACCTCTTTTTCACTCTCTCCCAGCCCTACCATAAACCCACTTTTAGTTACTATTCCGGATTTAGAGATATAATTCAAGACTTTTAGGGATGTAGAGTAATCTGCTTTTGATCTCACAGAGGGAGTAAGTCTTTGAACTGTCTCAATATTATGAGCAATAATATCCGGTTTTGCATCAATAATCATATCAAGCAGAGTTTCGTCTGCGCAAAAGTCCGGGATTAAAACCTCAATCGTTGTTTCAGGATTCACTCTCCTACACTCTTTTATAACTTCTGCCCAGTGTTTAGCTCCCTGGTCCGGAAGATCATCTCGGGTTACCGAAGTTATTACACAATGTTTTAGTCCAAGTAATTGTACAGAATGAGCAAGTTCTGATGGCTCTTTGCTATCTATTGGGTCAGGTTTACCTGTCTCTGTTGCACAAAACCTGCAAGAACGAGTACATATCTCTCCAAGAATCATAAATGTGGCAGTTCCTCTGCTCCAGCACTCATTTTGATTAGGGCATTTTCCGCTACTGCAAATTGTGTTTAAAGAGTGCTCTTTAATAATTCTGCCTACCTCGGAGTATCCTTTATCAGTCGCAAGTTTTATTTTTAACCACTCAGGTTTTCTCTCTTTTCCTATTTGCATCTGCTTTTTTACCAGCAAATATAGCTTTTTTAAAAAACTAGTCTATAAATGGTTTCCCTACAGGTATGACTACTCTCCCCGCAAGATCATTTATTATAATTGAAGCCATCATATACCACGCACATAAGGCACATAAAATCAACTCGTAACCTGCAATAATATTGAAAAAAGGATGTCCGAAATGACCGATAACTAAAAGAATAAATCCAATAAGCAACAGAGCAAATGTAATTGCCATTGCCTTGCTTACTCTCAAAGAAGCAATAAACATAATCAGTGTGAAGAGGGTCCAAGCAAACATAAAATAGCCAATATCATAAGATGTAGATTTATATACATTCAATATATTGAGAATCCATATTATCCCAAGACCAATCCAGAAACTCCCGTATGCAACAAAAGCAGAATACCCGAAATTATTTCCCATTTTTTGCTCTTGAAAACCGGCAATCATTTGAGCCAGTCCGCCAAAGATAAATCCCATCGCCACAACCGGCCCTAGTCCAAGTAATCCAATGTTATGAAACTGCAATAAAAGAGTAGTTAAACCAAACCCGGCAAGACCTACGACTGCAGGGTTTCCCATCTTCTTTTCCATTATATTTATTTTTTAGTTTTTTAAGGCGGCAAAGATAGGTTAAAATTCTAATTGAGCAATAGTGTACCTTTTTTCTTACTTTTGTAGATATAATTTTGATTGGAAATGGGTGATATCCTAAAACACGAGTGCGGTATTGCATTGATTCGTCTGTTGAAACCTCTCGATTTCTATAAGCAGAAATACGGCTCTACTCTTTATGGTCTTAACAGACTTTACATCCTTATGGAGAAACAGAGAAACAGAGGTCAGGAGGGGGCAGGAGTAGTGGGTGTAAAGTTAGATATGCCTGCGGGTTACAAATATCTCGATAGGGTTAGATCTTGCAATAGTGATCCAATACAAGATGTGTTTAACACTATCCAGGAGCCATTTATTAAAGAGTTAAACGATGCAACAGATCCGGCCTGGGCAAAGCAAAATCTTCCCTTTGTATCTGAAATATATCTGGGGCACTTAAGGTATGCCACTTTCGGTAAGAACAACATAGATCTTGTTCATCCGCTTAAAAGAGCAAGCAACTGGAGAACACGTAATCTAGCTCTGGCTGCAAACTTTAACTTAACCAATGTTGACGAGCTTTTTCAAAGCCTTATTGAGGCAGGACAGCATCCCAGAAACTATTCGGATACCGTTACCTTACTTGAAAAGACAGGTTATTATCTTGACGATGAGATTCAAAATAAATATAGATACTACAGAGACCTGGGACACTCAAAAAAGGATATATCCACGTTGATTGAAGAGAATCTGGATTTGGTGAGTGTCTTGACCAACAGCTGTAAAGATTGGGATGGAGGGTATGCAGTTGCCGGTGTTGTCGGCCACGGAGATGCTTTTGTGATGAGAGACCCCTGGGGGATTAGACCTGCATATTACTATGCAGATGATGAGGTGGTTGTTGCTGCATCCGAGGCCTCTGTAATCCGTACAGCATTTGGAGTGGATGATACAAATATCAGGGAGATTAACCCGGGATATGCTCTGATTATCAAAAAAAATGGTAACTTCTCGGTAAACTTGGTTAGGGAGCCTCAAAAAAGAAGCAGCTGCTCATTTGAGAGGATATACTTCTCAAGGGGCAATGACAGGGACATCTACAAAGAGAGAAAAAAACTAGGAGAGCTACTCACGCCTCAATTAATGGACGCAATTGATTCAGATATCGACAACACTGTTTTTTCTTTTATTCCCAACACTGCAGAGAGCTCTTTTTACGGTATGGTAAAAGGGATTCAGAAACATATGCTAAAAGAGAAAAAGAGGTTGATTCACGAGTCAAAAGATTGCTGGAGTGAAGAGAAACTTGAGGAGATTATTCTTCGTGAACCAAGGGTGGAGAAAATCGTAATTAAAGATGCTAAACTTAGAACATTTATAACCTCGGACAGTGACCGTGACGAGATGGTAGGGCACGTTTACGATGTGACCTATGGAGCAGTAAAACCTACAGATAATCTAGTAGTCATAGACGATTCTATCGTTCGTGGAACAACTCTTAAGAGGAGCATTTTAAGGATTCTTGATACGCTTAACCCCAAAAGAATAATTATTGTTTCATCTGCACCTCAAATACGATATCCGGACTGTTACGGTATCGATATGACCAGAATGGGAGAGTTCATAGCATTTAATGCCGCAGTTGAACTCTTAAGAGAGAGAGGTATGGAGGGGATTATCGATGATGTTTACAGTAGGTGTAAAGCGCAAATAGGCCTTCCGAAAGAGAGTTACATAAACTATGTAAAGGATATTTACGCTCCGTTCACATATGAGGAGGTATCGGATAAAATTGCATTTATGGTCAAAAACAGCAGTGTAAGAGCAGATGTGAAAGTAGTTTTCCAAAGAGTGGAAAATCTTCACGAAGCTTGCAAGGATAACAGCGGTGACTGGTATTTTACCGGAGAGTACCCTACCCCGGGTGGAAACCGGGTTGTGAATACTGCTTTTATCAACTGGATGGAGGGTCGAGATGAACGATCTTATTGATTTGATCTTTCTATCTCTTTGAGATTAGCCATTCTCTTCTTCTCAAGAAATCCAAAGATTGTCTCCAGGTGCTCGGTTACTCTTTTATTGCCAAACTCATAAACTTTCGTTACAACTCCATCCAGAAAATCTCTGTCGTGTGAAACAATGATGAGTGTTCCATCAAAATCTATAAGTGCCTGTTTAAGAATATCTTTAGTTCTCATATCGAGATGGTTTGTGGGCTCATCAAGAATTAAAAAGTTTACCGGTTGCAACAGTAATTTAACCATAGCCAAACGAGTTCTCTCTCCTCCGGATAGGACCTTAACTTTTTTGTCTGAATCCTCCTTATTGAACATAAAAGCTCCGAGAAGATCCCTGATTTTGCTTCTTATTTCACCTACTGCAACATCATCTATTGTTTGATAAACGGTAAGATCTTCATCAAGAAGGGAGGCTTGATTCTGAGCAAAATATCCGATTTTAACGTTGTGGCCAAGCACCAGTTTGCCGTTGTGCTCAATCTCACTCATAATACATTTGACCAAGGTAGATTTTCCCTCCCCGTTTCTTCCGACAAAAGCCACTTTATCGCCTCGGTGTATTGTAAATGTTGCATTGGAGAAGATATTTAAAGATCCGTAATCTTTACCGACAGAATCTGCAATTACCGGAAAGTTCCCGGATCTGGGAGAAGGCGGGAACTTAAGCCTGAGTGCAGAAGTGTCAATCTCATCTACCTCCATCATCTCAAGTTTTTCAATCATCTTTACCCTTGACTGAACCTGATTTGTTTTTGAATAGGTTCCCTTGAATCTCTCTATAAACTCTCTGGTCTCCGCAATCATCTTCTGCTGCTCGTCAAATGCCTTCTGCTGCTGCTCCCTTCGCTCTTTTCTAAGCTCAAGGTAGTGAGAGTAGTTTACCTTATAATCGTAAATCCTACCCATCGTCAGCTCTATTGTTCTGTTTGTGACCCTGTCTACAAATGACTTGTCGTGAGAGATGAGAACAACCCCCTTACCCTGGTTTATAAGAAACTCCTCCAGCCACATTATTGACTCGATATCAAGGTGATTTGTAGGTTCATCCAGTAAAATAAGATCTGGTTTTCGTAGAAGAATCTTTGCAAGCTCAATTCTCATTCTCCAGCCTCCGCTAAATTCCGATGTCTGCCTGTTTAGATCCTCCCTTTTAAACCCCAGTCCAAAAAGCACCTTCTCCACATCCTCCTGATAGTTGGTTGAATCTATGGCATAATATTTTTCGCTCACTTCAGAGAGCTCCTCTATTATTTTATAGTACTCGTCTGAATCATAATCTGTCCGCTCCTGCAAACTCTTGTTTAATCTCTCTATTGTAGCCTCAATATCGTGAAGGTGAGAGAAGGCCATTGCAGTCTCATCAAATAGTGTTCTGCCATCTTCCGTCATAAGATGCTGCGGCAGATAGGCAACGATTGACTCTTTTGGCACCGAGATTACACCTCTGTTAGGTTTACGGGAGCCGGAGAGAATTTTGAGAAGGGTAGATTTCCCAGCTCCATTCTTTCCCATAAGGGCAATTCTATCCTTATCGTTGATTACAAAAGAGATATTGTCAAAAAGAGTTGTTCCGCTGAACTCAACACATAATCCGTCAATGGATATCATTATTTACGTATAATTAAAATGGGGCGCAAGATATCTCTTTTTTTATAAATATCCGGCTTGAAAAATCACCTTTGCTGTAATATATATAAGTTTGCAGCAGTTCTAACGATATTTCTTTGTAACTTGCTAGCCATTTTAAATATTAAAAGGCTGCAGATATGCAAAAAATAATATTTTTCCTCTTTTTGCTGTTAGCAATTATCTCGTGCAAATCCACTAACGAACAGCCCGACTCAACATTTTTAAAAAAGCCATCGGTTCAGACAAAAGGTCTCTTTGTCTCCTCAGACTCTGTTTTGCCTCCCGTTGTAATAAAGGCCGGCAAGCCGATACTTTCAAAAGCAAGTCTCACTTCTGAGGTTGAGTATCTCTCCATAGTTCGTCGCGCACTTAAGCCTGGCATCTCTTCCAGAATTGTTCCAAAGATTAAAGTTATGGGAGCAAATGGAGTAGAAAAACCTATATCTTATAAAGCCGTAGAAAACACACTATTTTGCAAAGCTCCTGAGGTAGTTATAGCTAAAAACGCATATATTAAAGATATTAATCCATACAATTTCAGCAGTTTAAGCAAGCTTCAGGGGTTGAGGCACGACCAGATACGATCTATGACACAGGATAATTTGGGTAATCTCTGGCTTGGAACAGATGACGGATTAACAAAATATGACGGTAAATATTTCTCTCACTACACAACAGCTCAGGGGCTAAGCAATAACCTTATACTTACTGTTATTCACGATAGTAAAGAGAATATTTGGTTCGGCACCTTTCGTGGAGGGGTTACAAGATATGACGGTATATACCTTACAAGTTTCGGGACAACCGACTCCGGTTTTAATGATGTGGTAAATCAAATTTTCGAAGATAGTAAGGGGAATTTATGGTTTGCTACCGGTGAGGGGATTACTAAGTATGACGGAGAGAGTTTAACTAAATTCTCAGAGAGTAACGGGCTATGTAACAATGATGTCAGAGCTATTACCGAAGATAAATCCGGAAACATCTGGATCGGAACTAACGGAGGAGGCATATCTGTCTTTAATGGGGAGCAATTTGCAAACTACTCCGAAGATTTAGGATTTGCACAAAATTATGTAAATACCCTATTAACGGACTCTTTTGAGAATGTGTGGATTGGGACAGCTAGCAATGGAGTTGTTAAATACGATGGAGAGTTATTTAGTTTATATTCTAAAAAAGAGGGGCTCAATAGTAATCTTATAAGATCTATTTTGCAGGATTCGGCAGGAAATATGTGGTTTGGCTCAACAGATGCAGGTGTCACTAAATTTGACGGTACTTTCTTTACCACCTACACTTCAAATGAAGGTTTAAATTCAGACTATATCCGAAGCCTGCTTCAGGACAGAGACGGAAATGTTTGGCTAGGAACAAGAGGTGCCGGATTATCCAGATTCGATGGTGAGATATTTACGCACTTTACTAGCAACGAAGGGCTTGGCAATAGTAGAGTAATGAGCATATTAGAGGATAGAGATGGGTTCCTGTGGCTGGGTACTTTCGGAGGGGCTGTTACAAAATGCAGAATTTCAATTGAAGATGGAATCAGAAAGATATACTTCTCTCACTTTGGACGAGAGTCAGGTCTGCTGAACAATAGGGTATACTCTATTTATCAGGACAGAGCCGGAAACATTTGGTTTGGTTCTGACGGTGGGGGTGTAACAAAGTATGATGGTAAGAGTAGTGAAACATATACTGTTGAACAGGGATTATGTCATAACAACATAAGAAAGATTTTTCAGGACAGTAAGGGTAATATGTGGTTCACATCTTACGGCGGTGGAGTTTCTAAGTTTGATGGAGAGAAATTTTCAAACTATTCATTAAAGAGTGGCCTTAGCAGCAATAATGTACTAACAGTCCAGGAAGATTATAAAGGAAGAATCTGGTTTGGAACAGATGGAGGAGGAGCAATTTGCTTTAATGGAAAGGGATTTATACACTATACCAAGGAGCACGGGTTCTTAACAAATACTGTCTATAGCATTATTGAAGACAGAGAGAACAATTTATGGTTTGGCAGCGGCGGTGAGGGAGTTATAAGGTATGACGGAACTCACTTCACAAATTTTTCAGAAGAGAATGGTCTTAATAATAATCACGTTTTAAGTTTGTTAATGGATTCCCAAAATAATTTGTGGGCAGGTACCAGATTCGGAATTAATATCTTCAAGGCAGAAACTATCAAGAATATTACCAATAGTGATGGAATTGCGCTTTTTAGAAGCTATAACTATGAAGATGGCTTTTTAGGAATTGGCTGTAATCTTGGTGCATTAGCAGAGGATAGAAATGGCACTGTATGGATAGGAACTAATGACAGACTCACAGCATTTAACGGAGAGAAGAGAGTTTCTATTCACCCTCCTAAACTACAAATAACCAATCTTCAGCTTTTTAATGAGAACATACCCTGGAGTGAAGTTGCAGGAAATAGAGATACCTCTTTGGTTCTTAGTAACGGTGTAAAAATTGGCAAAATAAACTTCGATAGTCTCTCAAGATGGTACTCTGTTCCTTTAAAGCTAAAACTCTCCCATAAACAGAACTATATATCTTTCAGTTATATAGGAATAACTCACACCAATATTCAGAAGATAAAATACAAATACAAACTCGTTGGATTAGATGGTAGCTGGAGCTCTGCTACAGACCGGACTGAGGTATCTTATGGAAATTTAAAATCGGGAAGATACACTTTTTTGGTTCAGGCCGTTAGCAATGAAGGGGTATGGAGTAATGAAGCAGAGTATAAATTTACCGTTAGACCTCCCTGGTGGAATACCATATGGTTCTACCTTTTACTAATTGCTGTACTTATAGTCGCTGTATACAGCTACATCAAATACAGAGTGAGTAAATTAAATTACGACAAACAACTACTTCAGAAAAAAGTAGATGAACAGACATTCGAACTAAGAGGGAAAAACGAACAGCTATCTGTTATTAACCTTGAAAAAGATAAGTTGTACTCAATAATTGCACACGATCTTAAAGGTCCTTTCAGTAGTTTTTTAGGACTCACTCAAATAATGGCAGATGAGTTGCCAGGATTGACTATGGAGGATATTAAAAACTTTGCAATCAGCCTTAATACCTCTGCAACAAACCTCTATAACTTACTTGAAAACCTGCTGCAGTGGTCAAGAATGCAACAATCTGCAATCCCATATACTCCGGAGAGCGTTACAGCCGCCTCAATCATAAAAGATCATATGTCACTACTTACTCAGACAGCCGTAAAAAAGGGGGTTGAAATTATTTATGAAATTCCTGATGACTTAACTATAAAAGTAGACAGATATATGTTTCAGGCTGTAATCCGAAATATTGTCTCCAACGCAATCAAATTCACTCAAAGGAACGGGAAAGTTACAATTTCTGCCAGAAGGGTTCAAGGAGAAATGGCTGAGATATCTGTCAGAGATAATGGAATCGGAATGACTGTAGAGATGGTTGAAAATCTATATAAAATTGATCTCCTTAAAAACAGAAAAGGCACAGATGGAGAGCCTAGCACAGGTCTTGGTTTGCTCATATGCCGGGAGTTTATTGAGAAACACGGAGGTGAAATCGTAGCTGAGAGTGAAGATGGAAAGGGCTCTGTATTTTATTTTACAGTCCCAATAAGTAATTGATTATTAATATTTATAACAAGTTTATTATGAAAACAACAAAACTAATAATTGTGTGTTTTTTACTGCTTTCACTGCAGGGATGTGACAAATTAAGGGAGCTGGCAACAATTACAATAACCACCCGTCTTGAGACGGAGATCCCTATTGTAGTAACTGAGTTTGGGATTAATTTGCCGGGGGGGTTAAATGCCAATAACGCTCCGGTCCAATTCTCGGTAACAGAGGTTTTGAAGATTGAGGAGAACTTTGATTTGGAACCGTATACAAAGAAGATCAAAGATATCGACCTTGAAAAGCTGGAGGTTACGGTTATAGGTCTAACACAGGGACAGTCTATTAACTCTGTTTCACTGGATATTCTTGGAATAGGAAATATTGTTACAATAACCAACATAACAATGACAAACAATAAATATACCCCCGTTATTCCTGATGAACTTTTTGACAGGGTAGCTTCAAAACTTCTCTCGGATAAGCAGGTTACAGTTACTGTTTCGGGAAATACAAGCTCCCCTATTTCCATAACTCTTGAGGTAGCTATAGATGCCAAAGTGTTGGCATATATTTTAAAGTAGATAAGCTTTTAAAATCAGGAGGCCGGATGATTAAATATCACCGGCCTCCCTCTTTTAATAACCAAACAAGTTAACCTTAACTCACTTATTCAATGTTCAATTTATAATAAAGAAGGGAATTAATCCGTGGGATTGTATTTGAGTTCTCTTTCTCGTTTATGTCGGGTATGTACCCTATAGATTTAGATAATTTTACGTACTCTTCACTTTTTGTTCTAATTCCGGCACGATAAAGAAGAAGAGAACCACGTTCACTGTTGAACGGACTAATTTGCATATGAGGCCAGCTTTGAGGATCTTTCCAAAAAGGTTTAAGGTACTCCAAAGCTAACAGCATACTGTTTCCGTTAGCTGCTTTATAATCCCATATGTTTAAGCCAACCTTCTCAGCCATAATATCTGTCAGGCTAAGAGCCTCCATCGCAAATGTAGAGTAATGAAGCCCCAGAGTTCTGGCCAGTTCGTGTGGAAATGAACCATCCGGTTGCATTTGGGAATCAATCCTTGGCAACTGTTTATCTACAATAATTTTACGCAAATAGTCGTAGTCACCCCCATACATAACAACAGCCTGATGGGTAACCTCATACCACAACCCGTGGTTATTAGGTGCCTGAGCCTCTTTAAGCCCGTTTACACTGTTCTCCAGCCAGTATCTGAATGAATTTGCCCAATCCTTTAGTTTTAATCTATCCTCTTGACTCCAGGATGGTGAGTTCTCTATCATTTTTGCACCATTAAGTGCACCGGCAATTCTACGAGCATCAATAATACCTGTGCCTCTTATTTCAACCATTCCGGGAACAGTTTGGGAATATGTCATATTTGGGTTCATTCCGGTTACAGAGTCAAGAAACCACACTCGAAGCATCTGGGCGCACTTTTCTGCATATTTCTCATTATCGGTTAGATAATATGCAACTGCCAATAGTTGAACTGATTCTGCAAATATTGTGCTGTTTACCCGCTCCAGATACTCATAAACTTCGGGGTTTCTCTCTCCATCTCTGCGGATGTAAGGGACTCCTCCCTCTACAGTAGAATCCGGCCACCAATAAGGAGATAGAGTAATGTAGTCTCTTGGATCTTTACTTGGAGCCACCCTTTTTTTATCTTTTACAACGCTAAGCGGCTCCATATTTAGTGTAACAGAGTCAACGTAATTTATAAATTCTGCGTATTTAGGCATAATAGCGCTGTCATTTGCTGTAATTGCATCTTTAGCTGCTTTAAGCAAAGAATCATCATACATTATTGAGATAATTTTTTCACTTTTTGAGCAACCAATAACAGTGGCAGATAACAGTATTAATGTTGTGAATTTTCTTATTAAATTCATATTATCAGTTATTTATATCTTTATATAGTAGTGATTTAAAAGAGGGTTTAGTAGTGTATCCAATTATTTTTGAAGCATCTATGTACTCTCGTTTGTTGAGTTTTAATCCTGCAATGTATAAAATCATTGCTCCCCTCTCTTTCTCAAACGGGGAGATCTGCTGATATTTCCATTTATGAGGCTCAAGAAAAAATGGATATGCAAACTCGACCCCTTTTGCTATCGACCTTCCCTTTGGTGTTGTGATGCTCCATAAATCAATTCCTACTTTTAATGCAATTTCATTAGCCTCATAAAATGCATCAAGAGCAAATGCGGTGTAGCTGAGCCCTAATGTTCTGGCAAGTTCGTGAGGGAAGCTGCCGTCGCTCTCTTGCTGCAAATCGAGTCTGTTACAGAGTGATGTTTCAATAACCTTTTGTACCTGAGAGTAGTCATCTGTATAGTAGAGTAATCCCATACGGATTATATCATACCAAAGACCGTGATTGTTTGCCGCGTTCCGTTCAAGCCCTCCCTGAGTGCTGTTATGCATCCAGTAGAGAAATGCTTTTACCCAATTTTTAAGAGCCTCCTTTTGGGTATTGCTCCAGAATTTACTCCCCTCTATTAGCTTAGCACCGTTTAGTGCATAGACGATAGAGCGAGCATCCAGAATACCTGTACCCCTAAGATAGGTCATACCGGGGACATATTGTGCATAAACCATATTGGGATTCATACCGGTAACAGGGTCCAAGAACCACTCATTAAGAATCTGTGAGGCTCTGGCGGCATACCTCTCTTTACCGGTAATATAGTAGAGCATTCCAAGGTTAGTAACAGTGCTCTCAAGACGGGTAATCTTTCTGTAATCATACTCTTCAAGCTCCGGGTTTGATTCTCCATCGTGCCGGATATAGGGCAGCCCGTCCTGTGTATCAGGATCGGGCCACCAATATCTGGAGAGAGAGATGTAGTCGCGTGGGTCTCTGCTTGGAGCGATTCTCTTCTTATCTGAAACTATATTAAAGGGTTTTTCCGAAAAATATTGCTCCGATGATTCGATTATTGCATTGATGTGTGCGACAACTTTCTCGTCGTTACTTAAAAAGGCTCTCTTTAGTTCGAGTAATCTCTGGTCATTATATGAAATTGTACTCTGAGCCTCAATCAGAGAGGCTGTCCAGAACAGGTTTATTACCAGAAATAATACTTTGCAGCTGTAGTTCATCTCCTAATAGAGTTTTTCCATATTTAGAGGAATTGGGAGCAGAATATTTGACTCCGATATTGTTGACGGGCCTCTTCCTTGAGTGTAACTTCTATAGAAGTTCTCAGTAGTAAATTGCGTGTTTAACGTACTTACAACGTATTGGTTACCCTCCCGAAGCATATCAAAATATCTGTGATTTTCAAATGCCAGCTCCAAACGTCTCTCAGCGAGAATTGCAGTGTGCATCGTTGTTTTAGTTGAAGTTAAAGCTACATCGAGTGTAGGGAGCCCTGCTCTGGTACGGGTGTAGATTATCAAATTCCATAATGTAGAATATTACCAGTATCTTTCGTTTGTTCCATAAAGAGCAACTACTCTTTGTGTATCTCCGGAAGCTTTTGCCCTGAGAAAACTAACGGAGATTGTCTTATTGGTGTAGTAGCCAACCAGGCTTCTGTACTTTTTAACCTCGGAGTAAACTTTATCTACGACATCCATTCTCTCTTTATCAGTCATCGATAAAGAACTGTCTTTAATGACTTTCTTGAGGTCAGACAGTAGTCCGCTACTCTCTTCCATAAGTTTTGTGTATCCAAAGGCAATTGCACCGAGTTCCTCTACAGTGTAATTGGGGTCATTCATCATTTTTTGAAAGCTATTGACATAGATATCCGAGATCTCTCCAATCATCAAGATTGTCTGTTGAACCTTACGGGCATCTTTAACAAGGTTGTTCACGGATTTAAGGGCATCGTAATACTTTTTACCCTGCTCATAAATCTTTACGGTCTCCTTGAAGTTGTTTATCATATTGGAAGCAGTAGAAGATGTTTCAACTACTTGCGTTATAGAGTTGATGATGCTCTGTATTAGGTTTGTAGGGTCAAAAGTCACCATCTGGGCCTGTGCCCTGTTCCCTAAACCAAGGAATAGGGTCAGACAAATTATTGCAAATGCTCGTTTCATAATGTTGATTTTAGTTATGTTGTTTTGAATTCTCTCTTTTCTGTTCTGCCAGTTGCTTTATTGCAAGTTCTATATTGCCGTCAAGCTTTTTAGCAAGGTTTAGCACCTCCATCTTTTCGGTTTCCTCGGTGGTGTATGTCAGATATTCCTCGAAGCTTACTTCTGTAGCATAAACGGCAGACTGTGTTCCTCCCAAGCCAATCCAAACTTCTTTGTAGAGGCGGGATGTGTTATTTGCCATGTTGATAGAAAGCACCTGTGCCTTTTCTTTCTCTGTAAGACCCAAAAGGCTTTGGATAGCCTCAAACTTATTCATGTACTTGCGTTGGTCCAGAAGTATTTTGCAATCTGAATTATTGATGATTGATTCCTTGACTATAGGAGACGATATAATGTCATCCACCTCCTGAGTTACCACTATGGCTTCACCAAAATATTTTCTTACTGTCTTGAAAAGGTATTTTATGTACTCGGCCATGCCTTCTTTGGCGATGGCTTTCCATGCCTCTTCGATCAGGATTAATTTTCTCACACCCTTTAGTTTGCGCATCTTATTGATGAAGACCTCCATGATGATGATAGTGACAATAGGGAAAAGGATCGGGTGGTCTTTGATGTTGTCAAGCTCAAACACGATGAACCTCTTTGAAAGCAAATCCATCTGTTTTGTTGAATTTAACAGGTAGTCGTATTCTCCGCCTTTGTAGTACGGCTCAAGCACATTGAGGAAATTGTCAATATCAAAATCCTTTTCCCTTACCTTTTTTTCTTCAAGAACATCACGATATTCACCCTTCACGTATTCATAAAAGCTATTGAATCCGGGTTCGGCCTCTTTGGATTTTATCTTTTCAATGTAGAGACTTACTGCATTGGAAAGTGCCACTTCCTCTGCTCTGGTGGGTGGCTCGTTATCCCTCTTCCAAAGGGTAAGGATCAAAGTCTTGATGCTCTCTTTCTTTTCAATGTCAAATGCACAATCTTCGGTATAGAATGGATTGAAGGCAATCGGATTTTCTTCGGAATAGGTAAAATATATACCGTCTTTTCCATTACTCTTTCTGTTAATAAGTTCGCACAGGCCAAGGTAACTGTTACCGGTGTCTACCAGAAGTACATGACTACCCTGCTCATAATACTGCCTTACCATGTGGTTGGTGAAAAAGGATTTTCCTGAACCGGAAGGGCCGAGGATAAATTTATTCCTATTGGTGATTATACCCTTTTTCATAGGAAGATCCGAGATGTCAAGGTGGAGCGGCTTGCCGGTTAACCTGTCTGCCAGTTTTATTCCAAATGGAGAGGGAGAGCTTTTGTAGTTTGTCTCTTGTGTGAAAAGGCACACGGCCTGTTCAATGAACGTATAAAAACTCTCTTCTGCAGGGAAGTCGGCTTCGTTCCCCGGAATACCTGCCCAAAAGATGGTTGGCACATCAACAGTGTTATGCCTGGGCTTACATTCCATAAGTGCGAGCTGGGAACCGACATCATTCTTTATCCTTTTGAGTTCATCCCTGTCATCACTCCACGCCATGACATTGCAATGGCAACGGATGGAAGTCAATCCCAGGCTGTGCCTGATTAAGGTACTGTTCTATCCATTCTTTGTTTATCTGATTGCTGCGGCTGTAGCGGGAGAGGGAATGCATGTTCTTGGCCATCTTCTCAAAGCGGCTAAGGTTCTCATCGCTCTCTTCAATGAAAATATATTGGTTGTAGATATGATTGCAAGAGAGAAGAAGCCCTACCGGCGAGGCAAAGGAAAGGCGGCAGTCGCTCCTGTCTGTTGAAAGCTTCTCGTATCTAATATCTGCAGCGATCTGGCCCGGGAGGTCCTCAGTGTTGGATAATGTATGCAGGCAAAGCAGATTGTCTCCTATGCACATCTGTGCATCAGTTATTGAAATATCGTTTAGGACAGTATCTTCATTTTGGGATAATGAGAAATATTTTTCTATCACTCCTGCTTTAAGTTGACTCCCAATTATTTCCTCAGACGTGAATCTGGTAATTTTCAAATAGCCGCTGTCATTGATAATCTTTTCAAACTGACCGACAGAGTCTAGAAATTTCATAACCAACTCCCTATCCTGAATCTCTTTTGGAATGATAAAGCCACGGCAAAGAGAGGAGAAGTTACTCCGAGAACGCAATCTCTCCTTTGTTGTTTTGGTAATGAAAAGAAAGCAACTATGGTTCAAGAAAGGTCGCTCATTAAAATGTCGTTCAAAAGAGCGGCTTAAAAAAGTGCACTCCTGTTTCTCGATATCTGCAGAGTAGTTCTCCTGAATGAACCAGTCTTGTTTATGAATTATAGAATAATCCGGCAACACCTTTATGGCTTTTACCCAAGCAGAATGAATGGCTTCATATTCAGTTGAAGTGACGGTGAATAATTCAGGGAGCTCTACTTTAAAACCAATGGTGATATCTGCATCTTTAGAAATAATGCAGTCGTTCTCTACTGCCAATAATGGGAATTTACTCTCCAACGTATTTGTCTTAAGTATATTTCTCATGCTTACCTCCTTGTTAATAATTGCGATATGCTTTTTCTGTTGATTAAATACTTTGGGTGATTTTTTCTTGCGGCAATCTTCATAAGGCCATGCTCACCATACTTTGCGTTAAGCGAGAAGGTCTGCCACACCAACAGGGAAGCAATTAATATTGAGAAACCGATGCAGAATGATTGATTTATTCCGATGCTGAACATTATTACATAGAGTATGAAAATTGCTAAAAGTCCTCCGGCAAAAATGAACAGGTACTGACTTTTCAGCCCCTTGAATTCTACGGATTTCCCAATTCCTTTATTGATATTATAGATGGTAGCCATACTACAAGAAGAAAGATCTTAAGATTGTAGCCGCAACAATAAGGAAGATACAGGCACCAAACCACGATGCAGCAGTCTTGCTTGTGTCCGGATCACCCGAGGCGAACTTGCCATATACCTTTACTCCTCCGATTAGTCCCACAACGGCACCAATGGCGTAAATAAGTTTAGTGGCGGGCTCAAAATATGAAGTGACCATGTTTGTGGCCTCAGAGATACCGGCGAGTCCGTTGCCTTGTGCGAAGGCGTAAGAAGCAGTTGTAAGAAAAACTGCAGAGACGAAATATTTTTTCAGGGTCATAAATCATTTTTTATGTGCCAAGGGGTTGGATGGGTCCCTTGACGGGTTAATACTGTTTTCTGTGGATTCTAGTGGTGGCTCGCATCATCCTTTCATCCGTAGTCATTCTTTTTCATCGTGTTTCTTCTTTATAGGTATTTGCTCAGATCGAAGTCTATGGTCATTTCTTTTGTAGCTGACTTTGAGTTTATAAGGGTCAATTGCCTGTTTTTAATTTTTTTATCACACTCCTCGAGCATCTTTTTTATTCTGTTGTCCGATTCCGGAATAATTGAAACCACCTGTTCGAACATGTCGGTTTTTCCTACCCTATTAATTACATCGACGGCTCTTTCCTTTTCCTCTACCGTTGGATTTATTTTCCCAATGGTTTCTGCTGTCTCAATTATCTCCTCATAGGTTACTCCCGAAGCAATCCCTCCCATTAAATCCATCAACTCTTCATCTTCATCAAATCCGACTTCATCATCTTGATCTCCGTGGTACTCCGTTTCGACATCAATCTCCAACGGCTCATTTTCCTGCTTAGAGAATATTTCTTCCATTTCTTCTCTTGAGACGACTGCCGGAAACTGTTTTTTTGTTTCAGAAGTAAATGTATCTTCTTTTCTAACATCTTGAATATTAGCGGTTAAATTGTCTGCGCTTGTCTCCTTTTGTCTCAGAAATGGCTTTGTT